>JAUNGO010000035.1 GCA_030524475.1 Eggerthellaceae bacterium
GCGGAAACGCGAGAAGCGGAAGCGAGGGCGAACGGGGCAGAGACGGGCGAAGCGGAAACGCGAGAAGCGGAAGCGAGGGCGAACGGGGCAGAGGCCGGCATCGCGATCCCGCAAAAACCTGCGCCCGGCATCAACCTGGGGTACGACTACATCTGCGCGATCGCGCGTATGTTCGGCATTCCCGAGGTTCGCTACGCGGCGGCGGAAGGCCTCGACATCGAGGGCATCGACATCGAGGCGCAGCTTGAGAAGGGTCGCCAACAGATAGCGGCGCTCCTTGCCGAAGACGCTCGCTAATGCCGGAAGGCAATATCGGAAGGGCAATATCGGAGGCGCAAGCGCCCGCATCCCGTTAGTTTTCTGCTAGCCTTCACGCCTTCACTAGCCTCCAGCCAGGGCAGACGTATTGCGCCGCGCCCTGGTGGGATTTTAATTACCTGAATCTTTCCCCTGAAACTTTCTTGTTATATGTGGGCTTTAGTATAATTACCTGCATCTGTTTCTCAGGAGAAAGAGCCTTTTCATGGCACACAAGACTAACCGCGCCGATGCGTTCGGACAAAACCTCTATGTTGACACGCGCGGACGCTGCGAGGCGCCCGTGCCTTTCACGCGCGCCGTCATCGACGGGCTCGCGACAGGCGGCGGCCTTTACGTTCCACAGGAACTTCCCTCCTTCACGGTCGACCAAATCGTCGGTCTTGCGCAACTGCCTTACGCGCAGCGCGCGGCCGCCATTTACAAGGCGTTCAACATCGACCTTCCCGACGAGAAGATCGACGAGCTTATGGCGCGCTCCTACGGCGCGAACTTCGACACACCCGAGGTGTGCCCCATCACCTCGATCGACGACGTCACGCACATCCTTGAGTTGTGGCACGGTCCCACGAGCGCCTTTAAAGACATGGCGCTGCAGTGCCTGCCCCAGTTTTTCAGCGCGAGCGCGGCGGAGCTGCGCGCCCGCGGCGAGATCGACCACGAGTTCTGCATCTTGGTGGCAACGTCGGGCGACACCGGCAAGGCAGCACTCGAAGGCTTCAAAGACGCGGAAGGCGTGCGCATCGGGGTTCTTTTCCCCGACGGCGGCGTGAGCGACATCCAGCGCAAGCAGATGGTTACCACCACAGGCTCGAACGTGCAGGTGTGGGCCGTGCGCGGCAACTTCGACGACTGCCAAACGGGCGTGAAGCGCACGTTCGCCGACGCGGCGTTCGCCGACAAGCTGCTCTCCGAGCACCGCGTCACGCTTTCGAGCGCGAACTCGATCAACTGGGGGCGTCTGCTGCCGCAGGTGGTCTACTACGTGTCGAGCTACGCCGAGCTGGTGGCTGCGGGCAAGGTTGCCGTGGGCGCACCCATCGACGTGTGCGTGCCCACGGGCAACTTCGGCAACATCCTGGCGGCGTGGTACGCTAAGCAGATCGGCACGCCCATCGACATGCTGCTGTGCGCCAGCAACGAAAACCGCGTGCTCACCGACTTCATCAACACCGGCACCTACGACATCTCCGACCGGCCGTTCGTGCTCACCCCCTCCCCCTCGATGGACATCCTCGTGTCGTCCAACCTCGAGCGCCAGCTGTTCGAGCTCACCGGGCGCAACGCGCATGCCATCGCAGGCTGGATGGACGACCTCAACACGCAGCGTCGCTTCCGCATCGACGTCGACACGTTCGCCCGCGTGCGCGAGACGTTCGTTGCCGACTCGGTCGACAACGCCACGTGCCTGGCAACCATCAAGTCCGTGCTCGACGAGCACAACTACCTGCTCGACCCGCACACCGCCGTGGCGTACACCGCCGCGCAGAACCTGCGTGGAGAAAACCCCGTTCTCATTGCCAGCACGGCGCACTGGGCGAAGTTCGGCAACAACGTCTATCGCGCCCTGCACGGCCTTGACCCCGCAGCCGATCTGCCCGCCGACGTGGCGGCGCTCACTGGCTGCGAGCTCAACCAGCTTATCGCGAACGAAACGGGCAAGCACAACGTTCCCGCAGGCCTTGCAGAGCTCGACGCCATGCCCGCGCGGTTCTCGGACGTCATCGGCAACAGCGTGGACGACATCGAGGAGGCAACCGAGAACTTTCTGCGCCGATAACCCCCAAAGCGTGAGAAAATAGGGGCAATGTTGCTTTCCGCGCCGCGATAAGCGGCTGAAACGTAGGTTACGACAGCGAGGCGAACCCCTGCCAACCGTCGGTCATCATGCACACGGTTCATGCGGTTCAACCAAACGTTCATCACACGAAGGGATGCGTTATGAGTCAACTGAAGAAGCTGGAAACGAGCGTTAGGCTTTCCGTCAAGAACCCCGACGCCGAGAGCGGTTCCGTGTTTGGCCGCGGCATCGCCGATCTGTGCATGGGCGTGCGCGAGCGCGGCTCGCTCAACGCCGCCGCGAAGAGCATGGGCATGGCGTACAGCAAGGCGTGGCGCATCATCAAAGACACCGAGGCCGCGCTTGGCATTCAGCTGCTGAATCGCGACGGCGCGCACGGCAGCGAGTTGACCGACGAGGGCAACAAACTGCTCGACACCTACATCGCCATCGACGAGAAGCTCTCCCAGGAGGCCCAAAAGCTCTATGCCGAAATGATCGGCTAGAACCACCCCGATTCTCTTCTCAGTTGACGGAAAGCGCAAGCGGCTCCCGCGGAAGCGGAACGCTCGCTTGCGCGCCGAGCCCTCCTTTGTTGGGAGCGGGGTCGTACGGCGGCACCAGCTCGACCGACCACGTTTGGTCGGGGTCGTTTCCGTTGCGCACCTCAAGCCTCACAATCCACGTGCGCATGTCGCGCGCGCCTTCCGCAAGATCAACCGCCTCGACCGGCGCCATGTCACCCTCGCCTGCGCTCGCGCCCGCGCCCACCTCCACCTTCGCCGCGGCGGCTTTGTCGACTTCGACCGCTTCGCCCGAAGTTGAGCTCTCACCTTTCTCATCCACAACGCTTCTCACCGCAGCGTCGGTCTCCCTTCTCACCTTTTCCTCAAGCGCCGCGTTGCTCCCGAATCGATACATGCACCCGTAGCACGTGTCCATGTCGTCGAACAGCGTGGTACGGCAAACTGGACAAGTCTTCATGCGCGCTCCCTTTCTTTCGTTTTTATTCGCATCGTTTGACCTGCCGCAAGCCACGGGCCGTCGCGCGCGAACCGCTCGACCACCGCCGCTGCCTGGGCATGGCGAAACCTGCGCATCGGCTCAGCGCCGCGCACCACCTCGAGCACAACGCCCTCCTGCGACAAAAACGCAATGTCGATGGGGCGGCGCATAAGGCACGTGTGCACGTCGCGACAAGGAACAAGCATGCGCACCACCTCGTCGGGCCGACGGAAGAGCAAACCGCGCAACCGCGCAGCGCGCGAGGTGAGCATCTTGACCGCATACGCATCCGTCCCGTCCACGCTGCTCAACGAGCCGCGCCCGTCAGGCGGATCGACGAACGCGCACAACCACGCTTGTTTCGTCGCCGACCTGCGTGCACGAAAGCATCGCCCATGTGCACGCTCCTTCCCCCTTGGTAAAGGTGACCACTCCTTCAATGCCGCTCTCATAGCCGAACCACCCTTTCCCTTGCATCTCCTGCGTTCTTCTTGCAAGCGCCTCGTCGGCGGTTTCCTCCGTCGAAAATCCCACGACCGACCAATCATCAAGCGCCATCACGCCGCACGCACCTTCAAGCGACAAAACCTCGTCGACGAACCAGCTGGGAGCCTCTTGGGCATCGCGCACCTCACGCACCCCCAGCCCCTCCAAATCAACGTCAGACCCCGACGACGCGCTTTCGATCAACGCCTCGGCGTAGGCGAAGCCGCCGCCCGCAAACGAGCCTTCGCCCGACGCGGCGCTCTTTCGACCGCCCACGTCTCCCAAAAAACACGCGCACGCAAGCAGCGCCGCGAGCGCCGCCACAACGGCAAGCGCTCGACGCGCACGCCTTTTCTGAACGCCTTCGTCCAGCCGCATGGCAACACCTCCTAAAGAAGCATGCCGGGCTTGTACACGTCGACCGTCATGCGCTCGATGTGCACAAGCGACGGCAACGGCACGCCGAACACCTCGCTGCGCAGCCCCAGCCCGAACAGCGTCGGCCAATAACGCAACGTCAGCTCGAACGTCGCGTGCCCCAGGTGGTTTCGGCTCGCCGACACCGAGCACTCGACGTTTACCGCGTCGAGGGAAGCGTCGAGATCCGCCTGAACAAGGGCAATCGATTGGTCAATTCCCTGCTCATAGGCGGGAGAGGCAGCATGGATGCGCACGGCGTTGCGGCCCACGCGGTCAAACTCCGCGCACGCCGAGAAGAACGCGAGCGCGTTCACCGCCACAAGCGCCACCACCATCACCACCGGAAACACCACCGCAAGCTCAACGGTCATCTGCCCTCGATCGTCGCGCAAACGCTTTCTCACTCCCATGCCCGCACCCCCGCAATCGAGCCCGCAAGCGAGCGTACCGCCGCCACGCATCGGTCGACCAACCCGCGAGCGCCGTCCGTCACTTCGCTCGGAAGGGCCAGCGTGATCGGGATCGACACGTTCCCCACGGGAAACTCGATCACCGCCACCACCACGCCGTCCTCGACGCGCTCGAGCAAGCCGTACGCCTCGCTTTGCACGTCGTCGACCAACGCGTCGAACAGGCTGCCCGTTGCGCTCGACGTCGCCAACGCGCGCTGCTTCGCCTCCATGAAGCGAACCGAGAAGGCGTCGCCCCCTGCCGCCGCGACGCGCCCCGTGTTCACCAAGGCTGGCTTCAGCGCGCTCAGCTCGGCGGGAGCCAAGCCGCATGCGGCAACCGCGTCTTTCAGCTTTCCCGCCGCCCACGCGCCCAAACCGCTCGCGCTCGGCAGGGGAAGAGAGCCAAGCGCCGCCTCTATCGCCCCGGTAAGCGCCGCCTGCCCGCCGGCAAACGCGCCCAAAAGCCCCGCCCAGCAGTCGAGCACAACGCGCGCCGCGCCCACCGCGGCGCCTGCGTTCTGCCCGAACCCGTCAAGCAGCGAGGTAATCACGTTCGCGCCGTCGTGCCCCGCGTCCTCGACAAGCGTTGCGCCCGACACCGCCGCGCGCGGCCCCAACGTATAGCCGCCGCCCACGAACGCGCTTTCAAACCCCGCGTCGGCCGCGCTTGCGCTGGCGTTCACCACCAAGGCGATCACGCCCTGCGCACCCGGCGGCGACGCGTCGATGCGTTGCCGCGCCGCCTCGCCCATCACCTGCGCGCACTCGTCGATAAGGCTTCCCGCCCGCTCCTTCACCGTCGTCGTCAACGGGTCAAGCGCCGCGCGGGCAGCTTCGTAGTCGTCGGCGGCGCTCGCCACCGCCTCGTAGTGGTACTCAAAGCCGTTGTCGATCGAGGTCGACGCCGCCGCCACGTTGCCCAAGCTCGACGGCGTGAACTCGCAGAGCGCACACGTTGCGAACTCGCCCGCCTCAAGCTCGCGAATCGACCCTGAGCCTTGCGTGCCCGCGGCGTTCGGGCAACCTGGCCACGCATGCATCGTGAGCACCTCGCCTTGCGACGTCACAGGATATATCGCCTCGTCGTAAAGGCTCGCGGCGCGCATCTGCTCGGTGTTTCGAAACAGGTGCGGAAAGTACGCGTCGAACGAGTCGGGCGTTTCCGCAACGTACCCTTGGGCAAGCTCGTCGACCGCGTACGCGTAGAAGCGGGCGCGCAGAACCGAGTTCGCCTGTTCCGCCACGCTTTCCGACGCGGGGCGCTCGTTTGCGAGGCGCGCCGCGTAGTACGCCTGAGCGCGCTTGAGGGCAACCGAAAACGACCACGCGTCCACGCTGTGATAAAGCGGGTTTTGCGCGTCGGGAAGACTCGCCAGATGAGCCGCGCGCTCAAACATGCAATACCCCGGCTGCGCTCCGCAGTCGCGCTCAAACGCCCGCAACTTGGCCTCGTTGGCGGCCTCGGCAGCACGTTCCGCCTCTTCAGCGGCGCGGCGAATGTCGTCGGCGCTCTCCGACACCGAGTCTTTGACGCCGCTCGCGCCCGCAGCGTCGCCCACGACGATCTCTTCGCCCGACGACGGCACAAGCACCGCCACGGCGAAATAGGCGGCGTCCGACGACCCTTCGCCGTTTTCCGCGGCAACCAGCGCCGCGTTCGCCGCCGCCAAAAACGGCAACGCCTTCTGCAGCGCGTTGAGCCCATCGGCCGCCTTCTGCGCAAACGCGTTGCGCGCCTGAGCCACCTTCTCGCCGATCTCAATGAGCTGCGTTGCCACCCCCTCCGTCGCAGGAACGCACAGCGCCGCCACGCCCAGGCCGTAAGCGCTCACCGAGAGCAGCGTCATCGACAGCACAAGCGCGTCGCACACGCGCACCGCCACCATGAACTCCGCCACCTCGTTTTGCGCCGCAAGCGCCGCCGCGTCGGCCACTTCCTGCACCTCCGCCGATGCCGAGCTCACGCGATAAACCTGCGCCGACGAGAAAATCAAGGTGAGCGTCACCAAAAGTGCCACTGCCATGCCAACCGTTGTCACGCCTTCTTCGTCGCGAAAAAGACTTCGCCTCGCGCTCATAGCCATGCCCCTATCCAACTTGACGGGTTAAGCCCGCCGCTTGCGGCCCAAGTAGGCTGCGTTGCCTGCGACGCGCTTACGCTTACCACCAAGTTCCCGTTCGCGTTCGTCATTCCAAGGGCAGACGCCCCCGCGCCTATGAGGGGAAGCGGCTTCACCTCGGTCGATATGCTCACGCTCACGCGCCCGGACGCCTCGCCGCCCTGCAAGTCGATCACCCACGAGCACGACGACCCATGAACGTGAAACAGGTCTTGTTGGGGAATCGCGCCCAAGCGCCGCCTTATGTAGTCCTCGTTCGCCTGCGCGTTCTCGCCCGTCGACGTGGCAAGGAGGCGGCATCCTTCGGCTGCGGCGCCTTCCATGACGATGCGGTCATACAAAATGATGCCCGGCTGAACGAGCAGCAGCACCAGCAACATGACCACCGGCAACGCAAACGCCGCCTCAACCGTTGCCTGCCCGCCGTCGTCGCGCATCATGCGCGCCGCGCGCCGCGCAGCCGTTCGTAAGCGATCCATGATTGCCACCTCCTTTGCTGTATCGGATGAGCGCAAGCGGTGGCGGTGGGCAGGGTGGACGCGGGGATGCAGCCCTGTTCACCGCCCGCTCACCGCCCCATCGCCGTGCCGCCCTGCGCTCGTCGCCCCCGCGCCCGCCGTTCGCCACCTGCTCAATAGACAAAAACGTCCGCCAGCCAACCGACCGACGCCTGCACATGGTGCGAGGCGGCCGAAAGCGCGTGCTCGACGAACAGCCCCGCGCCGAGCGCATCGTGCAACGCGCCGAGCGCCACCACCACGCACATGAGAACGCCCAGAACCACAGCGTATTCAACCGTGCCCTGCCCGCGCTCGTCTTCGCGCAGCACTACAAGCTGTTGATGCCATCGGCGATAGCGTTCCAAAGTTCTTCGAGTTTCGGGCGAAACACCGTAATGGCGATGATCGCAATCACCACAAGCACGCCGACGAGGATCGCGTACTCGGTTGTTCCCTGCCCGCGCTCGCTCGACAGCTTCGCCCGCGCACGGCACCACCCTGAAACCACGCGGCCGTTCACCCGCTCCACCCAACATGACGCGCGGCGTCCAACCTCGCGCCTGGCTATGCCTTTTCCCATAGTTCCTTCTCCTTTCCACGCTCAAAAACCTTCCATCAACTCAAGCAGCACCGGGCCGAGCACCATGATCAGCATGGCCGGCAGTATGAGGACGCCCGTAGGCACCATCATCTTCACCGGGGCCTTCGCCACTTGCTCCTGCTTGCGCGCCCGATAGCCCGCCCGCGCCTCGCGCGCCGCCGCCTCGAGGCTTTCCGCCATCGATGATCCGAAGCGCAGCGAGCGCACCATACCCTCGACCACGCGCCTGAACAGGGGCGAGTCGTACGAGTCGGCAATGGATCGCAGCGCCTCGTCGCGGCGTGCGAGCCCGCAGACCCACTGCTGCTGGGCGCCGGCGAAGGCGCGAGCGAGCAGCGTGTCGAAATGCTGCACGTAAAGCTCGACGCTGCGGTCGAACGACAGGCCGCTGCGCATCCCGAGCGCCACCACGTCGAGCATCTCGGGCAGGTGCCGCTCCATCTCCTGCGCGCGCAAAACGGCGCGGCGCGTTATTGCCGCGGGCAAAAGCCGCCAGCCAAACGCCAACCCGCACACGGCGAGCAACGTCGCGAGCCCCGCCGAGAACGCCGCGCCCGCCGCCAAACCGATCGCCGCGCCCACGCACGCAAGCCGCAGTTGCGCCTCGTAGCAGCCCTCGACCGTCACCTGCCCGCCAAGCCCCGCCACGCGCAGCCTCCACGCCGCCTTCTCCTGGCCTCTGTCCACCAGGCGCTGCGGAACCAAGCGGCGCTCGTGCCCAAGCGAAAGCGCGCGGCTAACCGCCAAGGCGCGCGAAAGAGCAAGCGCGTCGAGCGGCCCCGCACCCGCCGCCGCTTCCGCACGTGCGTCGAAAGGCGCAACCTTGTCCAGCGCCGCGCCTTCCCCCGCGCTCTCGCGCACGCATCGCACGTGACGCATACGCCGCCGCTCCTGAGCAGCCGCCCGCCAAAAGCCGAAGCCCGCGCCGCCCGCACAAACGGCACCCACGCAGGCGAGAGCCGTACCCGCAACCTCCAACGTTCTCACCCCGCTTCCACTTTGAGCATACGGCGCACCACAAGCACGCCCGCAAGCTGCATCGCCAACGCCATCCCCAGCAGCGCCACCCCCGTCGCACTCTCGAAAAAAGGCGCGAGGAAGTCGCTGCTCATCAGCGAGAACAGCGCCACGAGCACAAACGGCATCAGCGTTACGATGCGCGCCGACAGCTTCGCCTGGGCCGTCTGCACGCGCAGCGCCCGCAACAGCTCGAGCTCGCCTTCCACCGACTCCCGCGCCGCATCGAGCACCGGCGCGATGCTCCCGCCGCTTGCGTGCTGCACGTCGAGCGCCACCGCCACAAAAGCCAGCTCGGGAACGCGCCGCTCCCCATGCAGCGCGGCAAGCGCCTCCGACGAGGTGCCGCCCATCTCAAGCCGTCGCGCCGCCGTTTCGAACAGCCCCGCCAAGGGGCCTTCCACCTCGCGAGCCGTTTGCTGCAGCGTTTGCAGCAGCGACAGGCCCGAGCGAAAGCACACGCCCATGCAGCGCAGCGCCTCGGGAACCTCCTCCCGCATACCCATCGAGCGCTTGTCGCGCGCCGTTCGCGCAGAGGCAACGCCTCCCGCCGCCGCGCAGCACCCCACCGCAACGGCGCACACCGCCGACCCCGACGCCACGCCCGCCGCAGCCGCCGTAGCTGCAATCGCCGCGAGCACCAGGGAAAGCAGCGCCTCGCCTTGGGCTTGCCGCCCGCGCTCTTCCTGCATCGCCACGGCAACGTCAACGGCTTCCGCCACTGCATCGATCCTCATTAGGCGCTTTGCAAGCGGAATCAGCGGCGCCACACCTCGGCGCGCCAGCAAACGCGCGCCGCGTGACCCTTCGGGCAAAAGCGCGCTGGCGGTGAGGCGACGGCGTTGCGCCGCCTGCCACGCCCACGTGCCCACAAGCCCGCCGGCTGCCAAGGCTAAGAGCGCCGCGAGGGCAAGCCAGACGCCTTCTGCTCCCATAGCTCCACCTCCTCACGCGTCGCGACGCGCCGTTCAAGCAGCTCGTCCACGCACGCAGGGCGGCGCAGCCACGAGCCCTGCGTCTCAAACGGGCCGCGCACGTACACACGCTCGACCAGGCAGCGGCGCCTCGAACGATCAAACGATACCTCGGCGACCTCCGCGAGAAACCGCGACCCGTCGGGAGCGCGCGCCACCTGAACGATATAGTCAAACGCGCTGCCGATCTGCGCCTCTATGGCGTCGATGGGCAGGTCGACCGCATAGCGAACCATCGTGACCATGCGGTCGACCACGTCGATGGGCGAGTTCGCGTGCAGCGTGGTGAGAGACCCGTCGTGCCCGGTGAGCATCGCCTGCAGCATGTCGATCGCCTCGCCCGAGCGGCACTCGCCCACAATGATGCGATCGGGGCGCATACGCAGGGCGTTCACCACCAAATCGCGTATGGTGACCTCGCCTTCGCCTTCCGCGTTGCGCGGGCGCGCCTCAAGGCGAACCACGTGCGGGTGCTGCTCGAACTTGAGCTCGGCCGAGTCCTCGATGGTGACGATGCGTTCCTCGTGCGAGACCAAACACGACAGCGCGTTCAAAAGCGTGGTCTTCCCGCTGCCCGTGCCGCCCGACACCACCACGTTTTTGCGCGCACGCACCATCCACTCCAAGAAAAGCGCCGCGTCCTCGCCAAACGAGCCGCGCGCCACCATTTCGTCGAGCGTCATCACCCGGCGCGTGAACGCGCGAATAGTGACCATCGGCCCGTCGAGCGCCACCGGCGGAATGACCGCGTTCACGCGATGCCCCTGCTCAAGGCGCGCGTTCACCATCGGCGACGACTCGTCGATGCGCCGCCCCAAAGGACCGATGATGCGGTCGATGAGCACCCTTACCTGGTCGTCGCTCTCGAACGTCAGGCCGCTGCGCACAAGCTTTCCGTCGCGCTCGAAGTAAATGCTGTGCGTTCCGTTCACCATGATCTCGGTGACGCTTTCGTCGTAGACAAGGCTCTCGATCGGCCCCATGCCGAACACCACGTCGACCAGCTCTTCGGTCAGCTTCTTCTTTTGCGCGTAGGTGAGCGCGGCCCATGCGGGCTCCGCGAGAACGCCGCGACACGCCGTGCGCAGCTCGTTGCGCGCCCGCTCGGGGCTGCTTGCCATGACGACGGCGATGGCCTCGAGCGATATGCGTTTTCCCACATCGGCTCGCAGCTCTTCCACGCCCCTTTTCTGGACGTGCGTGGCGAAACGGTTCGCCGTGTGGTCGCCCAAACGCGATCCGTCGGTCGGCTCAAAAGCCATCGGCTGCACCGCGCGGTCGCCCGCCTCCGCCACGCGCACTCGTTCCATAAGCGTCATGCGCTCACCCCCGCCCCCTTCGCCTTCGGCACGCCTTGCTCACAGGGCGTGGAAGACAGCTGCGCGCGCTTGCGCTCATGGCGGCCGGCGCGGCGAACGAGCGACAGGGACGGCCGCCTTTGCCGCGCGCGCCGCGTTGCGCCGCCCGTTTCCTTCCCGCACGCCCCTTGTGCTTGCTTCGCGCTTGGCAGCACCTCGTCGAGCATGCGCTCGATGCTTTCGCAGAAGGCGTTTCCCGACGCCGCGAGCTCATCGACGTATCCCGCGCCCAGAAGCTCCTCAACCGCGCGCCCGCCTTCCGCCAGCTCGATCACGTGCGCTCCCTGAAGCGCGCACGACACGTCGATCGACGTGAGCGCCGCCCCGCGCGCGCAGCGGTTGAGCGCGTACACGAACGACCCCGCGGCAATGCCGCACCGCAGGCACAGGTCGAGCGCGTGTTGGCACGCGCGCACCGACGAGGCGCGCTGGTCGATAAGAAAGAGCGTGCACGTGCTGCGCTCCAGAAGAACCGCATGGCAGTCGGTCCAGCTTGCGCCCGTGTTAACGACGATCAAATCGAAGCTGTCCGAGAGGGCGTCGAGCACGTCGGGCAGCGCATGTGCCACCACGTCGGCGCGCTCAAGGCGACGGGGAGCCGCTACCACCGCGAGGCAACCGCCCAGTTCGTTGCGCGGCGAGCGTGAACATGGGGACGTGGCCCTGTTCGCTGACCCGGTGAACAGGGCTATGTCCCCATGTTCACGCGGCGTCGCTATGGTCGCGGCCGCTGCCGCCGCAGCAACGTCTTCGCTGTCGAGCAGGTCGTCGAGCGTCGTCGGCGACTTCACGCCCATCAGGTGATGCGCGTCCCCGAACTGCAAGTCGCAGTCGAGCAGCAGCGTGCGTAAACCGCGCGCGCTCCCTCGATGCGCCGCCAGCACCGCCGCCGCGCTCTTCCCCGCGCCTCCGCTGCCGCTCACGACGGCGAGCACGAACGCGCTTGCCCCGCTCGGCACGGGCAGCCGCTCAACCATGCCGTCGCGCACAGGCGGCTGCGCCTCGGTCTGAGTCGCGGCGACAGCCTCGTCATGGGAAAGGGACGCGCGACGCGTCTTTTCCCTGGCGAAACGCTCGGCAAACGCCTTGCGATCGAGCGTTCCCGTCACGCCCGCCATGCGCGCCCTGCTCAACACCGAGCCCGTCGATTCGAACAACACCAGGTATATGCGCTGCGACGCGTTGTCGCTCCTCGCCGCCGCCGCCAAGTTGATGGCCGCCACATCGTCGGTCGACGCGACCCACACCTCGTCGACGTCGGCGCCCCGCTGAAGATGGCGACGCGTTTCCTCGGCGCTCGAAAAGCATAGAAGCCACGGCAGCGCCTCCACGTTTTGCCCGTCGAGCCCAATAAGCTCGGGATGCTGCAAGCTCTCGCTGTCGGCGCACAGAACAACCTTGCCCATCATGCGTCCTTCCCCTCGGTTGTCGTAGGCAGCACAAAGTACAGATCCATGCTCTGCGCGGCCGTGACCAGCTCTTCTACAGCGGAAGGTGAAACGGCCAGCGTCACCCACGAAACCGAGCTCGACGCGGAAAGCCCGCTCGAAGAGGCGCTCGTCGCAACAATGAGCGCGCCCGACACCAGCTTGGTCGTCGACGTCGAGCCGACGGCGTACACGTCGGCCTTCATGCCCGACGCGAGCGCCCCGCCCACCGCCTGCACCTCGCGCGCCGGCACGCTGACCGCCGTAAGCCCGTCGGGCACGTCGATGGAGGCGGCCGTCGCCTCAAACCGCTTGCTCGAAATGACTTCGCCCTTGAGAATGCTTGACCCCACCTGCTTGCCAAGCGCCTCGGCGCGGCTCGTGAGCGCGCCCTCGGGAAGAAGCGCCGCCACCCACATCTTCGTTTCGACCGACGACTCGTCAAGCACCTCGCCCGCCACCACGTCGCGCCGCGCCACGCACACCTCGATCTGCTCGCCGCCGTAGCGCGCCAGCGTTTCCGCGCGCGCCGCCCCGGCTTGCTCCTCGACGTGCGCAACGTAGAGCCCCACGCACACCATGCAGCACAAGCCGCATATCAAACCCGCTATCACCGATTTGTTCCGCCTCATTGCCAGGCTCCGTTCCTTCGACCTCGAAGCCCATTGTGACCAGCCCGTTTAACCAATCCATGCCAGAAGTCTCGCAAAATCGCGAAACCGTTTGCATTCGTTTTTCCAGCGTTTGATCAGGAAACGTCGCGTGTTTTGTGCGTGTTGCGCCGCAGAAAGTTGACGGGAATGGATGCCGCTTTTTAACGGGAAGCGTGCCGAAATTCGACCAAGATTTGACTGGGACGCAACAGGAATTGAACACGAATTTGGCGGGAGTTTGACCGAAATGTGGCGGGAGTTTAGCGAAAGCCTGGCAGAAATGCAGCAGAAATTAGGCAGGAATTAGGCGAGAAAGAAAAGGGCTCGCGCGTTGCGAGCCCATCGCTGAACGAAAAGCACTGATGAACGCGGGGCGGGGTGAACACGGGGACGTAGCCCTGTTCACTGAACCGGTGAACAGGGCTACGTCCCCGCGTTCACCGCCCACCCCAAGCTCACCGCCCCGTGTTCACCGCCAGCTTCTTAGTGATGGAACAGGCGCATTCCCGTGAACGCCATCGCGATGCCGTACTTGTTCGCCGTCTCAATCACGTTGTCGTCGCGGATGGAGCCGCCCGGCTCGGCGATGTAGGCAACGCCGCTCTTGCGCGCGCGCTCCACGTTGTCGCCGAACGGGAAGAACGCGTCTGACCCCACGGTCACGCCTTCCATCTTGGCGATCCACGCCTTCTTCTCCTCAAGCGTCAGCGGCTCGGGGCGTGTCGCAAACACCTGCTGCCACTCGCCGTCGCGCAACACGTCTTCCCACTCGTCGGACGTGTACACGTCGATGGCGTTGTCGCGGTTCGGGCGGCGAATGCCGTCGATGAACTTCAAGCCCAGCACCTTCGGATGCTGGCGCAGCCACCAGTTGTCGGCCTTGTTGCCCGCCAAGCGCGTGCAGTGGATGCGGCTTTGCTGGCCCGCGCCCACGCCGATGGCCTGGCCGTCCTTCACGTAGCACACCGAATTTGACTGCGTGTACTTCAACGTGATGAGCGCCACCATCATGTCGATCTTCGCGGCGGCGGGAATCTCCTTGTTCTCGGTCACCACGTTCTCAAGCAGCGCCTCGTTGATCTCGAAGTTGTTGTGACCTTGCTCGAACGTGATGCCGAACACGTCTTTGAGCTCCTGCTCGGCGGGAGTGTAGGCGGGGTCGATGCGCACGACGTTGTAGTTGCCCTTCTTCTTGGTGCGCAGGATCTCAAGCGCCTCGTCGGTGTAGCCCGGCGCGATGATGCCGTCGGACACCTCGATCTTCAGGTAACGCGCCACGTCGGCGTCGCAGGTGTCGGAAAGCGCCACCCAGTCGCCATAGGAGCACAAACGGTCGGCGCCGCGCGCGCGAATGTAGGCGCACGCGATGGACGAAAGTTCGCCCTCTTGCTCCACGAAGTACATCTGGCGATCAGTTTCAGAGAGCGGATGCCCCACCGCAGCGCCCGCAGGCGACACGTGCTTGAACGACGCCGCCGCTGGCAGCCCCGTGGCCGCCTTGAGCTCGCGCACCAGCTGCCACGAGTTCAAAGCATCGAGGAAGTTGATGTAGCCCGGCTTGCCGTTCAACACCTCAAGCGGCAGGTCCGAGCCGTCCTTCATAAAGATGCGCGAAGGCTTCTGGTTCGGGTTGCACCCATACTTCAGTTCCAGTTCATTCATGTTAGTCTCCCAGATTCTTGTTGAAGATGGTCACCTTGCCGCCTACGTTGGCGTACAGCGACACCTTGTTGTCGGCGTTGAGCGCCGCCCACACCGCGTCGGGTTCGGGCATGGCCACCTCGATCGGCTCGCCGGCGAAGGTGGGCAGCGGGTTGCCGTCGCCCTGGTACGTGCTGATGAAGTAGCCCGTGCCCTCGTCTGCTCCCTCGTAGGCGAAAAACTCGCGCACACAGCGGTCGTTCGCGCCGTGCTTCAAAATGGAAATCTCGAACGTGCCGTCGGGGTTCACCACCGCCGAGATGCGCGGCGTGAAGTTCGGCGCGTCGGGCTCGTATTCGCGCTTCATGCAACCCGCGCGGAAGTCGCCCGCCTCCACGATGGTGTCGGTTTGATCGCCGTTCGTGACCACCAAAGCGTCCCCCATCGTGCGCACCGGATGGTAGATGATGAGGCTCGGGTCCTCCAGAAGCGCCGGGTCGTGCGCCTCGGTGCGAATACCGTCCTCAGTTTCCACGAACACGCGGTTGCGGCTGTTCTGGCTGCGACCCATGATGAAGTAGTACACGCGGTCGCGCCCCACCACGATGCCGCGCCCGGGGTACGCGTTGTTCTCCAAAAGCTCAACAAGGTCTTGCATCGGCTCTCCTTTTCTCCGTTACTGTGCAACTATGCGCAATTGGGACAGGGCAAAATGCGCCATTTGGAACGTCCCAATTGCAGGTTGTTGCTCCCGTTATCGTCCCAAACTTTTTTCGTGCTTCTCGCGGGCCGCGGCGCTGTAGCGTTGTTGGTAGCGCACGTCCACCAGCTCCGCCACGATGGCAATGGCCAGCTCAGCCGGCGTCTTCGCGCCGAACTTCAAGCCGATGGGGCGCTTGATGCGCTCCCAGTCGGCTTCGGTGGCGCCCTTCGCCAGCACCAGGTCGTGCACCGTGGAGTTCTTGCCCGCGCATCCCATCATGCCCACGTAGTGCGCGCCGTGGCGCGTTGCCCATACGCAGCCCTCGGGGTCGAACATATGCCCACGCGTGAGCACGCACACGTAGTCTTGCGGGGCGCACGCCAAGTCGAACAGCCCGTCGAAGTTGCCGCCCTCAAGCAGAATGCGCCGCGCCGCGGGAAAGCGCTCCTCGTTCAAGTACGCCGCGTCGTAGTCGACCGCCACCACGTCGAAGCCCACGTGGTCGGCCAGCGCGCACACCTCGCTCGCCGCGTCGGAGGCGCCCAAAAGCCACACACGCACCTGGTCGAACAGCGGCACGCTTGCCCAAGTCAAGCCCTCGAACTGCTCGTTGTGCATCGAAGGTCCGCGCGTGACGTCCTTCATCTGGAACGCATCGCGGGCGCTCGGCTCGCGCGACGCCACGATCTCCTTCGCGTCGTTGCAGAAGAACACGAGCGGTTGCCCATCGGCCGAGCCCGTCTCGCCGTACTTCTTCGTCACCTCGTTGTCGACGTTGGCAACCGCCGCCGCCTCGTCGTAGACGATCTTGAAGCCGAGCCACGCGAGGTCGCCTTCGTCCATCGCGCGCAGCGCGCGCTCGAACGTGGGAACGTCGGCCTCCGTCAGGTTCGCGGCGATCACGTCGAGATACGCTGGGCTCACGTGCTCCTTGCCCGCCAGCGCCTCCGCCGAGAAGCACGGGAAGTCCTCCGCGTCAAGCGCAGGCACACGCCCTGCGCGCAAGTCGGCAACGATGCCCTCAAGCGTTTCCCTTTTCATACGCAGCTCCTTATTCGTTGAGGCTTCATCGACCCAACCCGCATATGCGCTTGCCGCCCAGGCGGCGGGTCGATGCGCCTTCGTTTACTCCGCAATATGAATGATGCGGTTCTCGTCCATGCTCATACGCCCCTCGGCGACAGCGCGCAGCACTTCGGGGTACAGCTTGTGCTCCATCGCGTGGATGGCCGCCTCCAGGTCGTCCTGCGTCCAGCCCTCGCGCACCTCGACCGCGCGCTGCGCCACAATGGGGCCTTTGTCGTAGTCCTCGTTCGCCAAATGCACGGTCACACCCGTCACCTTCACGCCCGCCGCGTACGCGTCGGCGATAGCGTGCGCCCCCTTGAACGAGGGCAGAAGCGCCGGGTGCAGGTTCAGCACATGGTCGGGGAAGGCGTCGAGCACCACGGGCGTGAGCTTGCGCATATAGCCCGCCATCACGAGGTATTCCGCGCCGGCGCTGCGCATCTCGTCCACGATGCGCGCATCGGCCGCCGCGGGGTCGGCGTACACGTCGCGGTTGAGCGCCGTCACCGACAGCCCCGCCGCCCGCGCACGCTCGATGCCGTACGCGTCGGGGCGCGAGGAAATCACGTGCACGATCTCGACCGGCAGCGCCTCGTCACGCACCGCGTCGATGATCGCCTGCAAGTTCGTGCCGCTGCCCGAGAGCAGCACGCCGATTTTAAGCTTGGAAGCCATACAGCCCGCCTTCGTTCGTGTATTCGACCTCGCCTGCGCCCGACACCACGCGACCCACGCGGTACGTGGTTTCGCCGGCGGCGGCGCACGCGGCCTCCACGGCGTCTGCCTGCGCGGGGTCGACGATCAGCACCAGGCCCAGCCCCATGTTGAAGGTCTTGAGCGCCTCGGCCTCGGAAAGCGCGGCGGCGTCGCACACGTACTTCACCACGGAAGGCACCGGCCATGTTCCCAGGTCAACCTGCGCGTTGACGCCGTCGTTCAACGCGCGGTTCAGGTTCTCGGAAATGCCGCCGCCCGTGATGTGCGCCAGCGCGCGCACCGCGCCCGGCACCTCGTCGATCACCGCGCGCACCGGTTTCACGTAGATGCGCGTGGGCTCAAGCAGCGCCTCGAGCACGCTCTTGCCGTCCAGTTCCGCGCGCGCCTCGCGCAGTTCATCGGCGGTTTTCCCCTCCACGCACACCTTGCGCGCCAGCGAATAGCCGTTGGAGTGCAAACCGCTCGACGCCAGGCCGATGAGCACGTCGCCCTCGCGCACGCTTTGCGGGTCGAGCATCTTCGGGCGGTCGACCAGCCCCACGCAAAAGCCCGACAGGTCGTAGTCGTCGGGGTCCATGACGCCGGGGTGCTCCGCCATCTCGCCGCCAATGAGCGCACAGCCGGCTTGCTTGCAGCCCTCGCCGATGCCCGCCACGATGTCGGCCATCGCCTCGGCGCGGAGCTTGCCCACCGCCACGTAGTCGAGGAAGAACAGCGGCTCGGCACCCGTGGCCAAGATGTCGTTCGCGCACATCGCCACCAAGTCGATGCCCACCGTGCCGTGCTGACCCAGCATCTGCGCCACCTTCAGCTTCGTGCCCACGCCGTCGGTGCCGGAGACCAGCAGCGGGTCGGCCATGTCCTTCGCCGCCGCGATGGAGAACAGCCCGCCGAAACCGCCGATGTCGCCCACAACCTCGGGGCGATACGTGTCGTGCACGGCGCCTTTGATGGCGTCAACCGCGCGTGCGCCCTCGGCCGTGTCGACACCTGCCTGCGCATATGTCACCTGGTTCTCCATGAGCATCCTCCTCGGAAAGTTTTTTAGTCGGCAGCTGCCATTATAAGGGCAAGCGCGAAGCAAGCGGAAACGGCGACGAAGGTTTTGGAAATTCTGCCGCTATTCCTTCTGCGCCTCTTGCTCCTTGCGCGTGAGGAAACTCGTCTTCGCCACCTCGGGCGGAATGTCGACGGGGTAGGTGCCCGTGAAACACGCCTCGCAGAAGCCGGGGTGCCGTGCGCCCGACACCGCTTTCCGCAGACCCTCGATGGAGATGAACGCCAGCGAGTCCGAGCCGATCCATGCGTTCATCTCGTCGTGCGTCATGTTCGCGGCGATCAGCTGGTCGCGCGTGTCGGTGTCGATGCCGTAGAAGCACGGCCACAGCACCTCAGGGCTCACGATGCGCAGGTGCACCTCGGTGGCGCCCGCGTCGCGCAGCATTTGCACGAGCTTCTTCGACGTGTTGCCGCGCACAATGCTGTCGTCGATCACCACCAGGCGCTTGCCCGCGATCACGCTCGGCAACGGGTTCAGCTTCAGGCGAATGCCCAGCTGGCGCATGGCCTGCGTGGGCTGGATGAACGTGCGGCCCACGTAGCGGTTCTTCACGATGCCGTCGGTGTAGGCAATGCCGCTGGCCTCGGCGTAACCGAGCGCCGCCGGCACGCCCGAGTCGGGCACGCCGAGCACCAAGTCGGCGTCGACGGGAGCCTCCTGCGACAGGATGCGCCCCATCGCGCGGCGCGACTGGTAAACGCTTTGCCCGTCGAGCACGCTGTCGGGACGCGCGAAGTACACGTACTCGAAGATGCACGCCGCGGGCTCAAGCGCGGGAACTGCCTGCTCAGACGTCACGCCGTCCTCGCTGAAGCGCACCACCTCGCCGGGCGCCACGTCGCGCACGTACTTCGCGCCCACGATGTCGAGTCCGCACGTCTCGCTGGAAACCACCCAGCCGCGCCCGTCGGGCAGTTCGCCGATGCACAGCGGGCGAATGCCGTGCGGGTCGCGGAACGCGTACAGCGTGGTAGAGCTCGCCAGCACCATCGCGTAGGCGCCGCGCAGGTTCTCCATCGCAAAGCCGATGCCGTCGCGCAGGTGGTGCGTTTGCTGGGTGACGTGCCCGATCGCCTTCGCCGCCACCTCCGAGTCGGTTCCCGCGCGCAGCTGCACGCCCTCGGAAATAAGCTGCGTGCGAATCTTCGTCGTGTTCACCAGCGTGCCGTTGTGCGCCAGCGCGATAAGCTCGTCGTCGATGGCGGAAATGTGGGGCTGCGCCGCCTCCCACGACGCCTTGCCGCCGCTCGTGGAGTACCGCACGTGGCCCACCGCCACGTGTCCCTCGAGCGCCGCAAGCGCCGCCTCGTCGAACACCTGCGTGACCAGCCCCAAGTCCTTCGCCACCATGACGGTTTCCCCGTCGCCCACGGCAATGCCGGCGCTTTCCTGCCCGCGATGCTGCAGCGCCTGCAGGCCGTAGCAGGTCATGCGCGCCACGTCCTCGCCGGGAGCGTACACGCCGAAAACCGCGCACTCCTCCTCCAAGCGGTCGGGGCGTTCACCTGGCATGATCGACGTACTCACGATGCTCTCTCCTCTGCCATGCTGTTGATGTCCGAAACGTCGTTGGGGTTGATGGTGCTGCTCGTGCCACTCCCGTTGCCCGTCGCGTCGCTGATCGAGGCGGACGCGCCCGCGGGCAGGTACTCCACCACTTCCGCAAACGTGATGAAGCGGTAGTCGTCGTTCGCGTTGTCGCAGGTGGAAAACGCGAACACCTGGCCAATGTCGGACGCCGCGGAAGGTGCCGGGTCGGGCGTCACGAGCGAGTCGTCGAGGCGCTTCTGCACGTATTCGGCCAGCTGGCTGCTCGTTTGGTGGGGCACCACGATGGTGGTGTCGGTGCCCTCGATGCGGTTGACCGCGAAGGTGCTCAGGCGGAAGTTGCCCTTCGGCGTGAGCACGTAGATGGTGCGATGCTCGTTGAACACGCCGGTGTCGGTGAAGTTGGCGAACTGGGCGAACATCGAGCCGTTCGCCATGTTGTGCCCGTAAACCACGTTCACCTCGTCGGTGAAGTCGGCGTTGTTCTCGCCCGACAGCATGATGCAGCCGAACTCCGCGCCGAACTGCTGGGTCGTGTCGCCGCCGAACGTGTGGTTGAGGTAGTACGAGTCGTCGCCGTCGCGATGCACGATGGGGTAGTTCACGCTGGTGCCCGCCACGTACACCCAACCCACCACGTCGGGGTTCACGGCGCGCAGGGCGTCCCAATCGACGTTGAAGTCGGCGAGCGTGGCGCCGGCGACGTCGTCGGGCGGGGTGAAGTTCTCGGTGGCGATGTCGTCGTAGGCGCGCTGCCCGTTCCAGTAGGTGAAGCCGATGTAGCCGAGCGCCGCGAGCGATCCCACGAGCACCACGAGCGCGATCACGAACACCACGCGCCACGGGCCGCCCTTGCGCTTCTTGGTGGAGTAGCGGGCGTTGTTGCGCGCGTAGTCGGAGTCTCCCGCGTAGGCGGCGGGTGCGCTCGTTTGCACGGGGCGAACGGGGTTCACGGTTCGCGCGCTGGCGCCTGCGGGGCGTGGTGCGGCGTGGCGTGCGGGTTGCGCGTTTACGGGGCGAGGCGAGCCCTCGCGGGCGCCCCTCGGTGTTTGCGAAGCCGCTCGACGCGTCGACGCCGCCGAAGTGCGTCGGGCGTCGAAGTCGTCATTTCTGCCGTGCTGAGCCATGGCGTCCTCTCGGGAAGATGGTCTTTACTGTCATCATAATGGAAAGCGCCCCCGGAAACGGAGGCGCCAAGTACGTTTAACAGGTAATTCACGCGGTTTTTCTGCCGAAGCGCTTCGCCGTGAGGCGGGGTGCTCCAGGCTGTGCGGTGGGCGCGCTACTTCTTCATCTCGTCGATGAATCCTTTCGCGATGAAGATAATAATGATCAGGACAATGATCGCCACGATAGCCCAGATGGCCTCCATGGGAACCGTTATACCGAACAACGTCATGGGAAAACTCCTTCAATGTCGGATGCGCATACGTCACATAACGCTCAGGTAGTGCATCGGGTTATGGTAACGCGAATCGTTGCCGCACGCAAGCAAAATAGCGCGGGTTGAACGCGGGGGCACAGCGGCGCGACACGAACGAGTGCGAGCGGCGTGGCGCGCGTGACAAGGGGACACGCGCGTGACAAACGACCTGTCCCCTTGTCACGCCCCCGTCTCGCTTACTTCGCGGCCTTCCCCAGGCGGTTCTCCAGCGCCTCCACTATCGTGCGCAGCGCCTTCACGCGAGCGTAGAGCTTGTTGTCGCTTTCCAGCACGATCCACGGCGCGAACGTGGTGCTCGTCAGGCGGAACATATCGTCGATGGCGCTTTTGTACTGCGGATACTTCTCGCGGTTGCGCCAGTCGTCGGGCGTGATCTTCCACTGTTTGGAAGGGTCGGCCGCGCGATCCTCGAAACGACGCAGCTGTTCTTCGGGGCTCACGTCCACCCAGAACTTCAGCAGGATGGCGCCCCAGTCGACCAAGTCGTGCTCGAACTCGTTGATCTCGTCGTAGCCGCGCGCCCAGTCCTCGGGCGCCGTGAAGCCCTCGACACGCTCCACCAGCACGCGCCCGTACCAGCTGCGGTCGTACATGCCCACATGCCCCGCCTTCGGCAGACGCGTCCAGTAGCGCCACAGGTGCGGGTGCGCCAGCTCGGTCTTCGTGGGCGCGGGGCTCGGGAAGATGTTGTACGCGCGCGCGTCGAGCGCCTGCGCCACGCGCTTGATGTTGCCGCCCTTGCCGGCCGCGTCCCAGCCTTCGTACATGATCATGAGCGGCACGCGCGCCTGGTACATCAGGTTCTCCAAGCGGAACAGGCGCTTCTGCAGACTCTTGAGCTCTTGCTTGTACGTCTCGCGGTCGAGCGACAGCGTGTGGTCGATGGTGTCGACCTGCGGGTAGTTCGCCACGATGGGGAAACGCGACGTGGCCGGCGCGAACGCGTGCTGCATGCGCGCGAGCTCCTCGGGCGGCGTGTCGGGGCTGCCCACGGTGGTCGTGCGCTGCGCCGCGCGCTCCTTGCGCGCCAGGCCGCCCTCGATGGCTCTCACCAGCGTGCGCGCGATAACCAGGTTCGCCGCGCGCTTGTCCTCGCCGTTCACGAGCACCCACGGCGCGAAGTCGAAGTTGCTGCCCTCAAGCAGACGGTCGTAGAACTCGTACTCGTCCTCGTAGCTGCGCGTGCTGGCGAGCTTCTTCTCGGGCACGCGCCAGCGCGTGGCGTCGTCGTCGTGCAGACGCTCCAGGCGCTTCTTCTGCGCCTTCTTCGACACGTGCACGAAAAACTTCACCACCACGTAGCCGTCGGCCACCAGTTGCCGCTCGAAGTCGCAGATGGGCGCCAGGTAGTGACGCTCGCCCTCCTGAGGCGGCATGATGTTGCCCGCCTTGCGCGCCACCATGCGCTGCGTGGCCTTGGTGTACCAGCCGCGATCGTAGAACGTGATGGCGCCGCGCTCGCCGAGCGCCTCCCAGTATTCCTGCATCAGCGGGAAGTAGTTCGAGGTACCGTACTTGCGCCCCGGGAAATCGAGCACGTCGGCGGCGTCCATGTCGGGCGCCACGTACACGCTGGTCGCGCGCGCGTCGAGGTTGTACATCAAATCGGAGATGCGGCTGCCCTTCCCCGCGCCGTTCCACCCCTCGAACAGCACCACGAGCCCCACGCCCTGGCTGCGCGCCTGCTGCTGCAGCACCACCAAACGGTCCATCAGCGCATCGTGTTCGGGCTTGTAAGCCTCCTTCGACACCGGCTCAGCGGTGAAGTCAACCTTCTCAAGCATGTTTGCCGCCTTCCTCGAAGCGCAAAACTTAGGCACAACAAATGTTATGGGCAAGTTTAACGCAACGGCGGCAACCGTGCGGAAAGACTCATCCGAACGATGCATGGGACGCATGGCGCGTAAGGGGAAGGTAAAAATCGGATGACGCTTGCGCGGGACTGGGCGCAGCGCGCGTGGAATCGGGTAGGATAAGGGGTCGTCGGCGGAACGAGCGCGACGCGGGCACGAGCACAGGCGAACGAACCTGCGAGCGGCGCGACGAACGTCGCATGCAACCCAGAGAAAGGCTTTCCTCATGCCCCTTTACGGCGTTATCGACCTTGGCTCCAACTCGGTGCGTTTGGTGGTGTACCGCGTGCGCGAGGACGCCTGCGCGCCCTTCACGAAACGCAGCTTCAAAAGCCTCATCAACGAGAAGAAGATCGTCGGGCTTTCCGCCTACGTGGAAGACGGCTTTTTCACGGATGCGGGCGTGGCGCGTGCCGCCGAGGTGCTCGACGACCATTTGCGCCACGCGCGCAACATCGGCTGCACCGACGTGCGCATCTTCGCCACCGCCGTGCTGCGCAACTGCGAAAACTCCGCCGAGGCAACCGCCGCGCTGTCGAAAGCGGTTGAAGCCCCCATCGACGTGCTCTCGGCGCGCGACGAGGCGCACCTGGGGTTTGTGGGCGCCACGTGCGACCGCACCATCGAGCGCGGCACGCTCATCGACATCGGCGGCGGCTCCACCGAGCTTACCGCCATCGCAGGCGGCGTCGACACGCGCGGCGTGAGCGTGCCGCAGGGCAGCGTGTCGTCGTACGCCCAGTTCGTCGACTGTATTCTGCCCACACCCGACGAGATGCACGCCATCGAGGACGCCTTCCGCGAGAAGCTGTATGCGCTCGGGGATGGCGGCGGCGCGCCCGCCAGCAGCGCAGCGCTCGCCGCGCCCGCCAGCACGCCCGCCGCCACCAGCGCGTCGCTCGCCGCCGCCCTCGCCCCCTTCCGCAGCACGCGCCTCTACGGCATCGGCGGGGCCACGCGCGCCGCGCTCAAAACGTACAACGCCGCGTTCGGCGTCAACCCCGCCGCGCCCAAGTCGCTCAACCTGCACCAACTCGACGCGCTGCTCACGCTGCTCGCGCGCGACCCGCACACCTTCTCCCACACCGCCGTGCGCGCCGTGCCCGAACGGCTGCACACGCTTGTGCCGGGATGCCTCATCGCCATCACGCTCATGCGCGAGCTCGGCGCGCAAACCTTGGAAATTTGCCGCTACGGCGTGCGCGAGGGCTACCTGATTAAGCGTATACTGGAACCATAAACCGTTTGCCCCTCGAAGGACGCCGTTCGCATGTCGCAAACCACCGTTTGCCCCTGCGAGCAACCACGCCCCGCCCGATCGCGCAACTGACCGAGCAACAAGCGAGCCCCGCCCGCGAAAGCCCGCGCCGCCCGCCCGCACCTGCAAGAGAAAGCGAGTCACCATGAACGCCAGCGCGAACCCCGAGCCCAACGTTGTCCCCCGGGCCCTGCCTTACCTGCAGAACCGCGAGCTGTCCTGGCTCGACTTCAACAAGCGCGTGCTCGACCAAGGCGCCGACGCGTCCGTTCCGCTGCTTGAGCGCCTGAACTTCGTGTCGATCTTCTGGAGCAACCTGCAGGAGTTCTTCATGGTGCGCGTGGGCAGCTTGACCGACCTCTCGCTCGTGAAAAAGCCGATCATCGACTCGAAGTCGGGCATGACGCCCGCCGAGCAGCTCGACGCCATCTACGCGCGCTGCCACGAGCTGTACCCCTACTACGAGCGCACCTACGAGGACCTGCGCGTGCAGCTGGCCGCCGAGGGCATCAACCACGTGCGCGCCGACGAGCTTTCCGACGAGCAGCGCGCCTTCCTCGACGACTACGTGCACGCAAGCGTCATGCCGTTTTTGTCGCCGCAGATCATCAACGCGCGCCACCCCTTCCCCCACCTGGAGAACGGCGGGCTGCACATCGTGGTGCGCCTCGACGAGCAAGCGGGCAAGAAGGACAAGAAGGCGAAGAAGGACGACGGCGCGGAAAAGGCCGACAAGGAAAAGGGCAAGGGCAAGTCCGACAAGCACGGCAAAGCCGAGAAAGCCGCCGTCAAGGAGGCGAAGGCGGCGAAGAACCTGGGCGCGGAAGGCGTGACGCTCGGGCTCATTCCGCTGCCGCGCCAGTGCGAGCGCGTGGTGCCGCTTCCCGGCAAGGGCTTCCAGTTCATGCTGCTTGAGCACGCCATCGAGATGTACGCCGCCGAGGTGTTCTCGATGTACAAAGTGAAGCACACCAACGTGATAGGCGTGACGCGCAACGCCGACCTCGACGCCACCGAAGGCACCGACGAGGTGGGCGAGGACTACCGCGAGCACATGAAGCGCATCTTGAAGAAGCGCGGCCGCCTGGCGCCGGTGCGGCTTGAGAGCGAGCGCGCGCTGTCGAGCACCATCCGCCCGCTTCTGCTGGAGAAGCTGGAGCTTGAGGAGCACCAAACGTTCGTGACCAGCGTGCCGCTCGACTTGAGCTATACGTTTGGGCTGGCCGGGCGCGTGTCGGCGAAGAAGCGCGCCGAGCTCACGCCGCCGCCGTTCACGCCTCAGTGGCCCGCCAGCCTCGAGCGCACGCGGCCGATCATCGACCAGGTGAGCGAGCGCGAGGTGCTGCTCAGCTACCCCTACGAGAGCATGGACGCGTTCGTGCAGCTTCTGCGCGAGGCCGCTTACGACCCGACGGTGCTCTCCATCAAGATCACGCTGTACCGCCTGGCCAGCCAATCGCACCTGGCCGAGGCGCTCATCGCCGCCGCCGAGAACGGCAAGGAGGTCACGGCGCTGTTCGAACTGCGCGCCCGCTTCGACGAGAGCAACAACATCGAGTGGTCGCAGCGTTTTGAGCAGGCCGGGTGCCACGTGATCTACGGTTTCCGCGACTTCAAGGTGCACAGCAAGATATGCTGCATCACGCGGCAAACCGAGGACGGTCTGCAGTACATCACGCAGCTGGGCACCGGCAACTACAACGAGAAGACGGCGCGCCTGTACACCGACTACTCGTTCATCACGTGCGACCCCACCATCGGGCGCGACGCCGTGCGGTTCTTCCGCAACATGGCGCTGGAGAACACCTCCGACGACTACGACATTTTGTGGGTGGCGCCGCTGCAGATCAAGCAGAACATCCTGGCGGGCATCGACGAGCAGATTGCCCGGGCGCAGCGCGGCGAGCGCGCGGGGCTGTTCTTCAAGACGAACTCGGTGACCGACAAAGACGTGATCGACAAGATAACCGAGGCGTCGCAAGCGGGCGTGCCGTGCACGCTGTTCGTGCGCGGCATCTCGTGCATCGTGCCAGGCGTTAAGGGCTACACCGAGAACGTGCGCGTGGTGTCGATCGTGGGGCGTTTGCTTGAGCACAGCCGCATCTACTGCTTCGGGCCGCTCGACAACTGCCGCGTGTACCTGTCGAGCGCCGACCTCATGACGCGCAACATGGACAAGCGCATCGAGATTGCGTGGCCCGTGCTGAACGACACCCTGCGCGACCAGGTGCTCGGGTATCTGCACACCTGCATGAGCGACACGGCGAAGCTGCGCGAGCTTCTGCCGACGCACGAGTACACGCCGCTGGGGCATTTCGCGAAGACCGACGACGAGGAGCCGTTCGACTCGCAGGTGTTCCTGATCGCCGAGGCGCAGCGCAAGCACCTGGCGGCCACCGAGCTGTCGGCGCACGCACAGGCGAACCGCTCGGCCTACGCCCGCATGTTCGCGCACGAGCCGCTCGGCGAGGAGGTGTCGGAGTTCGTGGAGGCGCCCGAGGGCGACGCGCAGGAGGGCGAGAGCGCGGCGAAGAGCGAAGGCGAGGGTGCAACGAAGAGCACATCTGCGGGCGCGGCGGCCGCTCCCGAGCCCGCAACCGCTCCCGAGTCTGCCGCCACCCCCAATCCCACGGCCGTCGTCGAAGCCGTGGCCGTTCCCGTGCCCGAAGGCGAGCCCGAGCAAGCCGACGAGATCGTGGTCGAGGAAACCCCCGACCAGCCCACGCAGGACGTCGAGGGCAAAACCAGCGTCGCCATGCCGTTCAGGCGACCCGCCCTCACGCCCGAGCAGGCGGAACGCGTGCAGGAAGCCGCGCGGTTGGCAGGCA
>JAUNGO010000036.1 GCA_030524475.1 Eggerthellaceae bacterium
GAAGAGGAATCGAGCCCTGATCGTTGCCCGGACGCCGCCGACCTCGCCGCGCAGCGCACCGTTTCGCTCGGGCGCGCCGACGAGGCGGCGCAGGCAGACGACGGGAAAACACGCCGTTTGCGTCCCGTTGACCTTGCGGGCTATGCCGACAAAGACGACGTTGCGCCCTCCGCTGTGCTCGTGCGCGCCCATCGGGAGCGGTCGCGCAAGCGGCGCGCGGTTGTCGGCGTGGCGGTGGCGTCGTCGCTTGTTGCCGTTGCGGTTACGGCGGGGCTTGTGTATGCGTTCACGCTCGGGGAAGGGCTCGGTGCTAAGCCCGCGGAGGTGTGGAGCGGGCAAGAACCCGTTGCGGCGTCGTCGACACCGAGCGTTCAAGAGACAACTGAGGACGCCGCCGACGCGTCCCGCGCCTCAAGCGAAGCGGCAAGCGCAAGCTCGGACGCTCAGGCGAGCAGCGAAAAAGAAGCGGCCGAAAGCGCGCCGACGAGCTCAAGCGCATCGAGCAGCGCGGCAAACAAGGCGGAAAGCAGCGCGTCGAGCGCAGCCGCCTCAAGCGCCGCCTCGAGCAGCAGCGCGAGCCATGGCGCAGGCTCGTCTGCCGCAGGCAAGGAAAAGTAGGGCTACGCTTTAAGCTTCTCGGCGAGGCGGCGGCCCTTCGAGCAGCGGGGCTTCGCGAGCGGGCAGTGCTTCGAGCAGCAGGGGCATGTTTTTTGCGTATGCTCCGCTTGCTTCCCCTTGGGCTTGCCGTGCTTGCTCTTTTCGCCCTTCTCCTTCGCCTCGCCCTTCGCTGTGTCTTTTTTACTCTTGCCCTTACCCTTGCGGTCTTTCTTCTTGTCGAGCTTCTTGGCGGCGGCGTGCTTCTTTTCGCTTTGCTCGTCTTTCTTTTTCTTCTTGTTTTTCATGCGAGCGCCTTTCATCAGGTGTTTTCCGCTTAGTCTAGCAGGCTCATCTGCGCGTGCTCGCTTTATCAGCCTTCGGTGTCGTAAATGGTATAAAAACACTATCATTTAACGTGCGGCTTCTTGAGACGTCGATTGGCTACAATGGTGGTCGATGTTTTCGGGAGAAAGCGAGGGGCTTCATGCCCACGATGAACGACGCCGCCGCGGCGCTTAAGCGGCACTTCGGCTACGACGATTTCCGCCCCGGGCAGCGTATGCTGGTCGAGGCCGTGCTTGACGGGAGGGACGTGCTCGGCGTTATGCCGACGGGCGCGGGAAAGTCGATTTGCTACCAGGTGCCGGGCGTGGTTCTTGACGGCATGACGCTGGTGATAAGCCCGCTCGTGTCGCTTATGGGCGACCAGGTGCGCTCCTTGCTTGAGGCGGGCGTGCGCGGCGCGTACCTCAACTCGTCGCTCACGCCGGGGCAGCAGGCAACGGTGATGAGACGCGCGCTCGACGGCGCCTACGACGTCATGTACGTGGCGCCCGAGCGCTTGGAAGACCCGCGCTTCGTCGAGTTCGCCCATAAGGCGACCATTCCGCTTTTGGCGGTTGACGAGGCGCATTGCGTGTCCCAGTGGGGGCAAGACTTCCGCCCGTCGTATTTGGGCATCGGCACGTTCATCGAGGGTATGCCTGCGCGCCCCGCGGTGGCGGCGCTCACGGCCACCGCCACCGAGAAGGTGCGCGCCGACATCGTGCGGCTGCTCGGCCTGCGCGCCCCGCTTGAGGTGGTGACGGGCTTCGACCGTCCGAACCTGAGCTTTGCGGTCGAGCGCTTGGAGCCGAAGCGCAAGATAGCGCGCATCGCCGACTTGGCGCTGGGCCGGCCCGCCGACTCGGGAATCGTGTACTGCTCGACGCGCAAGGACGTCGAGCGCGTATGCGACGCGCTCGCGGCGGCGGGCGTTGCGGCCACGCGCTACCACGCGGGGCTGTCAACGGCGGAACGTAAGGCCAACCAGCGCGCGTTCATCGCCGACGACGCGCTTGTTATGGTGGCCACCAATGCGTTCGGCATGGGTATCGACAAGTCGAACGTGCGCTACGTGGTTCACCACAACATGCCCGGCTCCATCGAGGCGTACTACCAGGAGGCGGGCCGCGCCGGGCGCGACGGGGAGCCTGCGGAATGCCTTCTTTTGTGGAGCGACGGGGACATCTCCACGTGTCGCTTCTTCATTGAGCAGGAGTCGGAAAACGAGGAGCTCACACCCGAGGAGGCCGAGGGCGTGCGCGCCACGCGCCGCCGTATGCTCGAGTCGATGGTGGGCTACTGCTACACGACGGGTTGTCTGCGCGACTACATCCTGCGGTACTTCGGGGAGCGCGACGAGGGCGGCAGTCCCTTCTGCGGAAACTGCTCCAATTGCGCGGGCGGTTTTGCTGCCGTCGACGTGACGGACGAGGCGCGAGCGGTCATGCGGTGCGTGCACGAGCTGCGCGGGCGCTTCGGCAAAGGCATGGTGGTCGACGTGCTGCGCGGCGCGAACACCGAGCGCATTCGCAGCCTGGGGCTTGAAGGCGCGCGCAGCTATGGGGCGGTCGACGCGTCGGCGGCGCTTCTCAAGGAAGTGGTGGAGCTTCTGGCGGCGGAAGGCTACCTCGTCATCACCGAGGGAACGTACCCCACGGTGGGCTTGGGGCCGCGCGGGCGCGAGGCGGCGTGCGAGGACTTCTCGCTTGCCATGAAGCAGACGAGGCGGTTGAAGAAGCCGCGCGGAGCGGTTTTAGCGGAAGGCGCGGGAAAGGCGTCGGGCCATGTGTTCGGCGCGGCGTCAAGCGGCGATGCGGCGCTGTTCGAGCGCCTGCGCGTCCTGCGCAAGTCGATTGCCGACTCGATCGGCAAGCCGCCCTATGTGGTTTTCTCCGACGCGACGCTGCGCGATATGTGCGCCAAACGCCCCGCAACCGACGAGGAGTTCCTCGAGGTGTCGGGCGTCGGCGCCACCAAGCTCAAGCGCTACGGTGAAGGCTTCATGTCCGAGATCAGGGCGTTTGAGCAAGAGATGTAGCCGAGCCAAGGCGCGGCCGGGATAAAGCGTCGGGTTTCCGCCACGCCTCTGCCACGCTATCGATAGCTGTTCGCGATGTCTTCCAGATATGCCCGATACGCCTGTGCAAGCTCGCTTGGCTTCTCGATGCGCACCTTCGTTCCGAAGCGCGCGAGCCACGCGAAAAACGCGGGGCTCTCCGTCACCGCCACGCTTACGCGCGCCCATGTTCCCGCAGGTATGTCGTTGCCGCCCGCCTGCGCAGCGTCGAGCGCCGGCGCCGAGGCGACGTCTTTCCCGAAGCGGTCGACGATGCCGCCCATGACGCTTTCGTGCACCAAAAGCGTCGCCGTGCGCCGCGTGCCGCCGAACATGCTGAACAGCGTCCCCTGGTATGTTGCCGCGTCGAAGCTGCGGGTGACGTCGTTGCTGGTGGCGCGCTCCTCGGTGCACAGCAGCGACCTCATGCGGTCGACGCGGTAGTGCACCAGCGAGGCGTGCTTGTCGTTGTAGGCAACCAGGTAATAACAGCCGTCGCTGTAGATGAGCGCCAGCGGCGTCTCGCAGTAGCGCCTACCGTCGCGCTGCATCTGCTCGCGCAGGTTCACGTCGTACTTGAAGTAGCGAAACGCCACCTTCCGCCGCCGGCGCAACGCCTCTTGAATGACGTCGACGTTGCGAAAGACGCTGTCGTTTTGCATCTTGATGCGCCCCTCGACGTGGACCTGCTTCGAGAGCGCCTTGGCGTCGTGCCGCGAGGCGAGTGCTTTGATCGAGCGCACGAGCTTGCCGGCCTGGCGCTCGGTGAGAAATCGCGAGCTTTGCACCGCGTCGGCCAAAAGGGCGAGCTCGGTTTTCGAGAAGGGGCGTTTGACCAGCGCGTATTCAACGGGACGCGTCGGTTTCGCCGCTATGTCGAGGCCGAAGGAGCGCAGCACGTCGATGTCCCGGTAAAGCGCCTTGCGCTCCGCCGACACACCGCGCTCCTCGAGGTATTCGACGATCTGCGGCATGGTGAGGCCGTGGCTCTCGTCGGTCTCCTGGAAAAACATGCGCGCAAGGTAGAGCAGCTTCGCCTTTTGGTGCTCCTTGGGGCTTTTGTCCATCGGTATCGCGTCCTTTCGAGGAAGGTGCTTGAGTGTACCAAAAATGGGACACTTAAGAATCTTCGCCATCATATCATGTCGTCAATCGGAAAACGCAGCAGAAAGGAAGCAGAACATGGGCGGCATGATCGTTGATTTCAAGAAGGCGGCGCCTGCGCGTCGAGGCGCGCCGCGTGCAATCTGTTTGGTGGCGGGATCGACCGTTGCCGGGACGCGGCACGTGGCGGGCGTGTCCGACCTTGCGCAGACGTATCGACCAGGGGAGCGCTTCGTCTTCGAGCGCGACCGCGACAACCTCTACGACGCATGGGCGGTGCGCGTGCTCGACGGAAATCGGAACCGCTTGGGCTTCGTTTCGTGCGAGTGCAACGAGGTGGTGGCGCGCCTCATGGACGGCGGCAAGCTCGTGTTCGGCGTGTTCGAGGGCGTGGAACAGGTGGAGAACTGGACGCGCATCGAAATGGGGGTGTATCTCGATGACTAGCCTGGCCGTCTCCGTCGCACCTTATGCGGTGCGGCCTTGCGATTCCCGCCGTATGGGCGGGGTGAGCGCCGGTATGCGCCTTTCGGCGGCGATCTTCGGCTCGCCGAGCGCGCGCCGGGCAAACGGAGGAGCGGAGGCGAGCGTCGTTCCCGCCGCGCTGCGCACGCGCGTGTGGTACAGGCGCCGCGCGCAAACGCCCGTGTTCGAGGTCGACCGCCGAGGGGCCGAGGCGTCGGAGCGCTTGCCGCGCGTCTGGGTGACCGAGCCGGCGTACGACGCCCGAACAGGCGCTTACGTAGGGCGCGAGTACGTGGGCGTCTACCCATCCGGCCCCGACGAAGGGGGGTGGCGCGCCTTTGAGGCGGCCGAGCGTTACAGCGGCGAGGCGGCGGCGTGCGACCAGGCGCGGAAATCGTTGCGTGTGGAGTGCTTTCGCGCAGCCGAAATCCTCTATCTTCATGCGGCGCAGCGCGGCAACGTGGAGGCGTATATGAAGCTTGCCGGCCTTTACCTGGGCGACGCGTGCTGCGGGCGCTACTGGAAGGGCGCGCTCGAGGAGCGTGCGCGCCATTATGCGAGCTTTACCCCTGTCGAGCGCGGCATAGCGTGGCTTTTCAGGGCCGCCGAGCACGGCCATGCGCAGGCTTGTTGCCGGCTGGGCGACATGCTTGCCGAGGGGAAAAGCTGTGCGCAAGACCCGGCGCGGGCCTATGGGCTTTTCAGGCGTGCTTACGACGTGGCTGCCTTCGAGGGGGAAAGCGCGCAGGCGGGCGCCGCGGCGCTGCGGCTCGCGACGTGCCATGAGCGCGGGCGCGGCTGCGCATTCAGCTTCGAGGTGGCACAATCGTGGTATCGCATCGGCGTCGAGCATTTGCAGGAGGCGTTCGACGAGGGCGCATGGGGCGTGAAGCGCGACCTCGACCGGGCGCGGAAGGGGGCGCGCCGCATGGCGCAAGAGATCAGCGGGCTGTACTAGCCGCGCATCTTTTCGGAAGGAAAACTATAATGTCAGGATGCACGCACGAGGAAGGGAAGGGAGTCCAGCTGTCATGGCCGTATGGGCGAAACGCACGATTCTTTTTTCCACCCTTGACGCGGCGCTCGCGGCGCGTAAAGAGGCGGCGGGTGCCGAGGCGGGCTCTTTGCTCAACGCGCGGTTTACCACGCCTGATGCGTTCGTGCGCGACGCATGGGACGTTTGGGGCGACGCGCGGCGCGTCGCGAGCGCGCAGGAGCGGCTTGTCCTGGTGCGCAGCCTGCTTGAAGGGCAGGATGCGCTTGTGTGCTCGGGCGGCACGGCCCAGCTTGTCGCGCGGTTTGTCGCCCGCTGCGCCGGCGTGACGTCGTTCGAGGAGGCGGTCGCGCGCAGCGCGGAAGGCGAAAGCGTCGCTGATTCCGAGCGAGCCCTCGCGCCCGCCGAGCGGGCGGTGCTGCGCTTCGTCGCAAGCTACGAGCGCGCGCTCGACGCGCGCGGCCTTGTCGAGTTGGGCGCCGCTGCGGCGCATTTGAGGGATGTTTTGCCCAGGCAGCGCGTCTCGTGCGTCGGTGCGCCCGACGCCGCCCCGGCCGTCAAGCGTTTGCTTGCCTCGCTCGGGTGCGCGGAGTTTGCCGCCGATCCCAAACCCTTTGCCCTTCCCGTGCCTGCCGGCGAGGTTGAGGCGGGGCTGCTCGTGCCCGCGGGCGCCACGGCGAGCGCCGCGCTCATTCGCGAGGAGGTCGTGCGCTTCGTCGAGGAGCGGCGCACTTGCGGGAAGGGGGCGTCGGTCGTTGTGTGCGCGCCCGACCCGCGCGCCCTTTACGAGGCGCTGGCGCCCTCCTTGGCGGAGGCGGGCGTTGTCTGCGAGGTTGCTTGCCGCGTTCCTTTCGCGGAAACCTCGTTCGGCGCGGCGTACGAGTGCACGCAGCAGCTGGCGAACAATGAGGACGAATGGATGCGCGCGGCCACCGACTTCGCGCACAACCCCCTTACCGGCATGAGCCGCTTTGCGGCGCAAGGCATAAACGCCGTCTTGCGCGGAAACCGTTTAAGCACAGGCGTCGAGGCCCGCAGCCTTTTGCGCGACGCCTCGCCCGCCTTCGCCCTTTTCGAGACGCTCGCGCAGGGAGAAAGCCGCGCGATGCTCGATGCCCTCGATGCGATCGACGTCTGCGTGGGGAATGCGCGCTTGTCGGGCGTGGCGGCGGAAAGCCGAGAGCATGCGGCCGTCGACGCGCTGCGCGGCGTCGTGCAGGCGGCTGCGGGCCTCGGCGTCGGCGAAAGCGCGTGCGCGCGCGTTGTGCGCGACCTTTCGTCCTCGCTGAGCGTTTCGCTCTCGGCGCGCACCGCCGGGGAAAACGGCGGCTGCACCGCTCGCTTCGCGTCGCCGACGGCCGCGGCGTCGCTCGCCCCGCGCGGCGTCGATCTGCTCGTCGTCGCCGACGCGACGGACGCCGCCTTTCCCGCCGTTGCGGGCCGCTCGGCGTTCGATGCATTGGCGGCGAAGCTCGGTGTCGGCGACGACGCGTCCCCGCTTGACGATCGGCGTCGGCTCTTCGCCTCCCTTCAAGCGGCGGCGCGCGAGCGGTTCACCTGCGTGGCGCCGCTGAGGAACGCCGCGCAGGAGGAGGCGTACCCTTCGTTTGTGCTCGAGGAATATTTCGACGGGCTTGTAAGGGCCCGCAAAGCAAGCGGGAACGCCGACGCCCGCACGCTTGATGCGGTGACGCTCGGCAACTACGCGGTGCCGCGCTTCGTTGCCGAGCAGGCAAGGCGGCAGGGGGAAGAAGCGTTGGTTGAGGGCATGGGTCAGACGTTTTGCAAGGCGGAGGGCGCTTTGTCGCTCGACTCCGCCCAACGCGGGCGCTTGCGGATCCTCGACCTGTGCGACTTCGTCTCAACCGTCCAGGAAAACGGGCGCACGCTGCCTGTGCTCTCTCCTTCGGCGATTGAGGCGTATCTTGCCTGCCCTTACCGCTGGTTCGTTGAGCGCAGGCTGCGCTTGACCGAGCTCGACGAGGGGTTTGGTGCGCTGGAGTTCGGCTCGTTCGCCCACGAGGTGCTCGCGACCTTCTACGACGCGCTTGCCGAGCGCGGGTTCACGCGCGTGCCGAGCGACCCGGAAGGCTTTTCTGCCGCCGAGGCCGTTTTCGACGAGGTGTTCGACCAGCTCCTTGCCGCGCAGCCTCGGCGCAGCAAAGATCGGCTCGTCCCCGCGACCGAGACGGAGCGCGTCGACGTTGCCCGCCTGCGTGAAACGCTGCGCGCCTGCGTTGCGCGCCTTGCCCGCTTCGCCCCCGCCTACGACGTGCTTGCGCATGAGGTTGCCATCGCGTCCGAAGACGGCATCGACTACGCGGGAGCGCGCCTTGTCGGCCGCGCCGACCGCGTGGACGTCGACCGCGCGGCGAAGCGTTTCGTCGTGCTCGACTACAAAGGGTCGTCCGCCGGGCGCGCCGCAGGTCTGCCCGAGGACGCCGACCTTGAGGCGTACGAACTCCCGCACAAAGTCCAAGCGCTCATGTACGCGCAGGCGCTAAGGAGCACGATTGACGGCCTTGCGTGCGCCGGGGCGCTTTACCTCGGCTACCGCGCGAAGACAGACGGGGCTTTCGCCGCAGGCTCATACGACGCTGCCTTTGACGCCGCGGGCTTCGCCAAGGGGTCGTCGTGCGTGCACATGAACTTCGACCGCTTTCTTGACCTCGTGGAGGAGCGCGTCGCGCCTTATCTGCAACGCCTCATGGAGGGGCTCATCGAGCCGAGCCCCGCAAGCAAGGCTTCGTGCGGGTTTTGCCCCGTGGAAAACTGCGAGAGGAGGCTCGCATGAACCTCGACCGCTGCACGCCCGGCCAGCGAGAGATCGTGACCACGCTCGACGCGCCGCTCATGGTTGCGGCGGGCGCCGGCTCGGGCAAGACGTTCACGCTGACGCAGCGCATCGTGAACGCGCTCTCTCCCGCCGACGGGGGCAGGCCGTATCTGTCCTCTATCGACGAGGTGCTCGCCATCACGTTCACGAAAAAGGCCGCCGCCGAACTGCGCAGCCGCATCAAGGCGCTGCTCCAAAGCGAGGGGTTGGTCGACCAGGCGCTCGCCGTCGACGGCGCATGGATATCGACGATCCACGGCATGGCGGGGCGCATTGTACGCGAGCACGCGCTTGAGGTGGGCGTCGACCCGACGTTCGAGATGCTCTCCGAGGCGCAGGCCGACGCGTTGCGCACGCGCGCGGTCGACGCCGTGGTCGCGCGCGTCGGACAGCTGCGCGACCCGCTCATGCGGGAGCTGCTCGCGTCGGCCCCGCTGTTTGCGGAGGGCCCGCGTGGGGGAGGACTGATCGACCAAGCCATGCAGCTTTTGGCGCGCGTCGAGGCCATGCCCCTCGGGTTCGACGGTTTGGTTCTTGCCCAGCCTGCCTCTTCCCCCGGCGGCCTCATGCGGGAAATGCTCGAGCTCGGGCAAACGTTTCAGGCGACGGCGCTTGCGTGGGCGAAACCAGGGAAGCGAGAGGCTGAGGCCGTCGAGCAGCTTGAGCGGGCGCTTGAAGAGGCGAGCGCGTGGCTCGGGCGCGGCAGACAGCCCTCGTCGTTTCTCGACGAGGGCTTCGATGCCGACGCTTACCGAAAGGCGTTCTACTCCTTTCCGCCGACGTCCGACAAGTTCCACGAGAAGAAGGACGACGCCGACTTCTTCGTAAGCTACCGCAGCGAGTACGCGCGCTTGAGCGAGGAGGTTGAGGCGGGCGTGGCGCTGCGCCAAGCACATGCCCTCGTGCGTCTGGCGCGCATGATCGACGAGGAGTTCACGCGGTTGAAGGGCCCCTCAAGGCTCGACAACGCCGACCTTTTGCGCACGTGCGCCCGCGCGCTTGCCGAGCACCCCGAGATCGCCCGGGCGTATCGCGAGCAGTTCAAGCTGATCATGGTCGACGAGTTCCAAGACACCGACAAGCTGCAGGTCGCCGTCATAGGCGCGCTTGCGAAGCCCGGTTTTGCCAATGTTTGCACGGTGGGCGACGCCCAGCAAAGCATCTATCGCTTTCGCGGGGCCGACGTCAGCGTGTTCTTCGAGTACCGCGAAGAGCTGCGCGCGCGGTCGAGTCGAACGCGGTTCGTCTCGCTTCCCGACAACTTCCGCAGCCACGGCGACGTGCTCAAGCTGGTCGACGCCGTGTTTGCCCAACAGCGCGTGTTCGGCGGCGAGTTTCTGCACTTAGAGCCGCGCTCGCCGATCAACGGGCAAGCCGACCCGGTTTTCGAGGGCAACCCCCGCGTCTGCTTCGATTTCGTCCACTACAAGGCGTCTACCGCAAAAACGAAGGGCGTGACGAAGGCCGAGGCGGTGGCGGTTGCCGCGCGTCACGTCGCCGAGCATTTCGCCTCGCTGCGCGAGCGCGGCGCGCGCGTGGGCGACATGGCGCTTTTGCTCGGCGGCATGACGAACGCCGACGCCTACGCGCAGGGCCTGCGCGACGTGGGGCTTGAGAGCGTGATAGCGGGCGGGTCGGTGTTCGCGGGCTCGCTTGAGGCGCGCCTCGTCGCCGATGTGTTGCGCCTCGCCGTCAACATGAACGACGAGCCGGCGCTGTTCAACGTGCTCACGTCACCTCTGTTCGCTGTGTCCGACGACGTGCTGCTGGCGATAACCTCGTTGCGCGATGCCGACGGACGCTTCGCGCCGCGCTCGCTCGCGCGCGGCTTTTCCCTTGAGGATGCAGGGACGGGATGCGGCTTGGGCGCCGCCGACGAGCAAGCCTTGGGGCTTGCGCGCGAGGTGCTCGGGCGGTTTGCCGCGCGGGCGCGCAAGGGGAGCGCATCGCGCGCCTTGCAGGCGCTTCTCGTCGAAACGGGCATGCTCGACCGCCTGGAGCGGGAAGGCGCGGCCGGCCTTGCCTCGGCCGGCAACTTCGCCAAGGCGCTCAACTTGGTCGAGGGCTTCGAGAAGACGGGCACGGGCGTTGCCTCGATCTCCCACGCCTTCGCCGAGCACCTGCGCTGCTCGAAGGAGGCCCCCGGGTCATTGGCCACCGTCGAGTCCGACTTTGTGCGCATCATGACGGTCCACTCGTCGAAGGGGCTTGAGTTTCCCCATGTGGCGGTGGCCGACCTGGGAGGGGGCGTCGCGTCGCGCGAAACCCTCAACGTGGAGAATATCGGGCAACACACGTATGCGGCCATGAGCGCCTCGGCGGCGGGCGAGCACGAAAAGGTGATCGCGAAGCTGCGCAAGTTCACGCGCGAGGACGCGTTGCCCGAGCACGTCGCCTGCGCCCGCACGCCGGGGGAGCTTTATGCGGCGCTTTCCGAGCACGCCCGCGCGCAGTCGCTCGCCGAGGCGCAGCGGCTGCTCTACGTTGCCCTTACGCGGGCGAGCCGCTCGCTCATGCTGAGCCACGTGTTCAGGTCGGACCCGAAATGCGGCTACGAGGGCGAGGGCGTCTACGGCGACCTGTTCGCAGCGCTTCCCTGGGATACCGAGTCGAGCGCGTCGACCACGATGGTCGACTACGGCGGCACGGCCCCGGCGCGCGTAACGCTTGAGTATCTGATCGAGCCTGCGTCTTTCGAGGAGCCTGAAAGCGCGTCTGAGGCGGAGGCGACAGGCGATGTTCGGGCGGCAGGCGCCGCGCGGGCTGCGGGGGAGGCACCGCACGCCCCCGCGCACGCCCAGCCGTTCGTCGTCCCGCTGCGCGACGTTGCGCCGCCTCCCAAGGCGTTGCCGTGCAGCTTCGCGCGCGAAGGCACGTATTCCTACACCTCGCTCGAGCACGCGCCCCTTCCGTGGGACGAGCTTGCGTCCGGCCATGCGCCCGTCGAGGTGCTCGAGCGCAGCGGCGACGACGACGCGACGGCGCTCGGCACGGCGTTTCACCTGCTGGCGCAGCGCGCCGTTGAGCACATGAACGCGTCGACGCACGGCGAGCTTGTCCCTTTGCCCCGCGACGCGGTTGCCGCCTGCGCGCGGCGCTGCGCCTTGAGCGACGATCAGGCCCAACGCCTCGACGCCGCCCTCGACCGTTGGTTCTCAAGCCGCGCCGCGCGCGATTTGACCGCGTTCGGCGAGGCGTCCGCCGAGGTGCCGTTTGCCGTCCGCGTCGAGCGAGGGGGGCAGGCCTTGCTCCTCGAAGGCGAGATCGACGCGCTGGCGGTCGACGAAAGCGGGCACGCGTTTTTCGTCGACTACAAGACGGGCGGCTTTGCCTTCGAGACTGAGGGCTTTTTGCACGCCAAGCACCTTTTGCAGGCCCAGTGCTACGCCTACGCGCTTTTGTGCGAGGGGTTCTCGTCGGTCGAGGCTCGCTTCGTGCGCGTCGAGCAGCCCGACCCGGCGTGCCCTGACCAACCGCAGGTGGTAACGTACGCCTTCGACGCCAACGACGCCGATGCGCTTGCCGCCGCCATCGTTTCCGCCTGCCCGCGAAACCTAGAGGAGCCACGCCCATGAACCTCTCGAAATCGCGCTACACGCGCGGCGTCCAGTGTCCGAAGATGCTTTGGATGGAAACCCATATGCCCGAGCAGTTCGACTCCTCGGTGATGAACGAGGCGGTTCTTGCCACCGGCAACGACGTGGGCGACCTTGCCATGGGATATTTCGGCCCCTACCGGGAAATCCCTTTCGACGCACACGACTTCGCGGGCATGGCGCGCCTCACGCGCGAGTTGGTGGAGGCGGGCGAGCCCAACATATGCGAGGCAACCTTCGAGCACGACGGCAACCTGTGCATGGTCGACATCCTGCGCGTCGAGGACGACGGCGTGCGCCTGGTCGAGGTGAAGTCGTCGACGCACGTGCACGACATCTACCTGCACGACATGGCGTACCAGTGCTGGCTTTTGGGCGCGTGCGGCTACCGCGTGAAGAGCGCCAGCCTCATGCACGTCAACAGCGCCTATGTGCGCGAGGGGGCGCTTGACCTGCAACAGCTTTTTACGGAAGTCGACTGCACGCGCGAGGTTTTCCGCATGGCGGAGCAGGTCGGGCGGCGCGTGGCCTACCTCAAAGCGGTTGCCGACGAGGAGCACGAGCCCGGCTCGCCCGAGGGCGTGAAGACTGCCGTCGACCTTGCGTGCATCGCGGGCCTCGTCCCGTTTCTGAGCGAAAGCGCGGAAGGCGAGGCGTTCGCGTGCAACGACGCGCGCGACGCGTTTGCTGTCGGGCCGCACTGCTCAAGCCCGTACCCTTGCGGCTACCGCGGCTGGTGCTGGCGGCACGTGCCGCACCCGAGCGTGTTCGACCTTGGCGGCTACGGCCTCAACAAGGCGTTCAAGATGGTCGCCCAAGGCATCGTCACGTTCGACGACATTGAGCGCGCGGGCCTTCGCCTTAAGGCCATCCCGCAGCGCCAGCTTGAGGCGGCGCGCACGGGCGCACAAGAAATCGTCGACAAGGCCGCCGTCGCGCGCTTTCTCGAGGAACTCGAGCCGCCGCTTTACTTCCTCGACTTCGAGACGTACCAGCCCGCCGTGCCGCCCTACGACGGCGTGCGCCCCTACCAGCAAATCCCCACGCAGTTCTCGCTGCACGTCCTGCGCGCCGACGGCACGCTTGAGCATCGCGAGTTTTTGGCCGACGCTTGTGGCGACCCGCGCCGCCCGCTCGCCGAGGCGCTCGTGCGCGCCATACCGCGCGGGGCGTGCTCGGTGGCGTACAACATGAGCTTCGAGCGCATGGTGGTCAAAGACCTCGCCGCACGCTACGCCGACCTCGCCGACCACCTGCTCGACATCCGCGAGCATATGCACGACCTCATGATCCCTTTCCGCAACGGCACCTACTACGCCGCCGCGCAAAACGGGTCGTTCTCCATCAAGGCGGTGCTCCCGGCGCTTTTCCCCGACGATCCCGCGCTCGACTACCATGCGCTTAACGGCGTGCACAACGGAGCGCAGGCGTCCGCCGCCTTCACCGACCTGGCGAACATGGCGTCCGACGAGGCAGCCCGCACGCGCGAGGCGTTGTTGCGCTACTGCGAGCTCGACACCCTTGCCATGGTGCGCATCTGGCAGAAGCTGCGTGAAGTGGTATCATCGGGCGAAAAGAACGATTGACCGACATCAATGGGAAAGGAGCGCGTATGCTCAACACGCCCATGACGGCGGCCGCAGCCGCGATTGCCCGTCGCGCCCACGAAGGGCAGCTCGACAAGGCGGGCGAGCCCTACATCAACCATCCGCTCACGGTAGCGGAGTCGATGGACACCGAGGAGGAAACCTGCGTCGCGCTTCTGCACGACGTGATCGAGGACTCAGCCTTCACCGCCGCCGACCTGCGCGAGGCGGGCATGCCCGACGCGGTGGTGGAGGCGGTCGAACTGCTCACGCACGACGAGGCCGTCGATTACTTCGACTACGTGCGCGCCGTGCGCGAAAACCCGCTTGCTGCGAAGGTAAAGCGAGCCGACCTTGAGCACAACCTCGACGCGTCGCGCTTGCGCCGCCGCCTGACCGCGATCGACATGAAACGCCAGTCGCGCTACCGCGTGGCGCTCGACATCCTCGACGGCAAGGACGGCGCAACCGGCGTGGGCGCGTCGGGCCACGTTCCGCCTGCGCCGCACGCGCCCGCTCGGCCGCGCGGCGCTCAGCCCGCAGAAGCCGCCGCCGCGCCTTGCGCGCCCATGCAGGGGGATCACGCGTGAAGGTAGCCGTCAGCGCGTGCTTGCTCGGCGAGCCGTGCCGCTACGACGGCACGGCCAAACCTTGCGAGGCGGCGCGCGCCCTGCTCAACCGCCCCGACGTCGAGGTGGTGCCCGTGTGCCCCGAGGTCGCGGGCGGTCTGCCCACGCCGCGCGAGCCGAGCGAGATCACGCACGCGGGCGCGTGCTGGCGCGTCACGGCGCGCGACGGCGCCGACGTCACGCAAGCGTTCGTGCGCGGAGCGGAGGCGACGCTCGAAACCGTCCGGCGCGAAGGGTGCCGCATGGCTGTGCTCAAGGCGAAAAGCCCCTCGTGCGGCAGCCGCCAGGTGTACGACGGCACGTTTACGGGCACGCTGCGCTCGGGCTACGGCGTGACCGCAAAGCTGCTTGCCGACCACAACATCCCCGTCATCGACGAGACGGAGATCGCTTTCCACCTTGGCGACGCCTACGAGCTGCCGCGCTCCACCTTCCGCATGGCGCGCCGGCACCTCAAAACCATCAATGCCCACAAGATCATGGTCATGCGGCACTGCTTTCGCGTGGGGCTCTACAAACAAGGTCTTCTGCACGACCTCTCGAAGTACACGCCCACCGAGTTTCGCACGGGCATGCGCTACTTCCAAGGCACGCGCAGCCCGAACACCGCCGAGCGCGAGGAGCGCGGCTTTTGCGAGGCGTGGCTGCACCACAAAGGGCGCAACCGCCACCACTACGAGTATTGGACCGACGTGCGCGGGCGCGGAGACGGCCGCATCGTGGGCGCGCCCATGCCCACGCGCTACGTGGTCGAGATGTTTTGCGACCGCGTGGCGGCGTGCAAGGTGTACCAAGGCGCCGCCTACACCGACACAAGCGCGCTGGAATACTACGAGCAGGGAAAAAGCCGCTACATCATGCATCCCCAGACGGCGGAACTGCTCGAGTACATGCTGCACCTGCTCGCCGAGCGCGGGGAGGCCGAGGCGTTCCGCGTCATCCGCGAGGACATCGTGCGCGCCCGCTACACCGCCGGCGCCCAAGGGAGGTTTTAGCCGTGTCTGAAACCCTGCAAGCGAAGATCGCGCGCGTCAAGCGCGAGCTCGACGCGGTGCCCGCGCTGCCGGGCGTGTATTTGTGGAAAGACGCGGACGGCCAGGTCATCTACGTGGGCAAGGCCAAGCAGCTGCGCGCGCGCATGCGACAGTACGTGAGCTTCCAGGACGACCGCGCGAAGATTCCCCTGCTCGTCGACCAGATCGACTCGTTCGAGTACATCGTGGTCGACAACGAGCACGAGTCGCTCGTGCTGGAGAAAAACCTCATCAACCAGCACAGCCCGTTTTTCAATGCCGACTTCAAGGACGACAAGAGCTACCCCTTCATCGCGCTCACGAAAGGCGATAGGTTCCCCGCCATCAAGTACACGCGCGAGAAGCACAAGCCCGACACCAAATACTTCGGTCCCTACACCGACAGTCGCGCTGCGCGCGACCTGGTCGACATCGCGCGGCGCGTGGTGCCCGTGTGCGCGGCAAGCTGCGCCGACTGGCGCGCGCTCAAGCGCAAGACCGAGGCGCTGGCGGCGAAGGGGGAGGCGCCGAGCCCTGGCACCTTCCTCGGCGCCGACGGCGCCATCCGCCCGTGCTTCGACGCGCACGTGGGGCTCGGGCCGGGCGCGTGCTGCGGACAGATCACGCCCGAGGGCTACGCCGCCAACGTGCGCCGCGTGGAGCGCTTCTTGGCCGGCCACCATGCCGAGTTCGTCGAGGAGCTTACCGCTGAGATGCGCGCCGCAGCCGCTGAGCTCGACTTCGAGCGGGCGGGCCGCGTCAAGGCGCGCATCGACACCATCAACTCGCTCACCGACAAGCAGCACGCCGTGTCTGCCCGCAACCTCAACGCCGACGTCGTCGGCTTTTTCCGCGAGGAAACGGTGGCGGGCGCGCACGTGCTCATGGTGCGCGAGGGGCGCATCATCAACTCGAACGAGTTCGTCTTGAACCGCGGCACCGACGTGCCCGACCTCGACCTGGCGCACAACTTCCTGTTGCGCTACTACGACGCCGCCACCTCCATTCCGCACGAGGTCGTCATGCGCGCGCTGCCTGAGGACGCAGACGCCATGGAGGCGTGGCTGACCGAGAAGCTCGCAAGCCCCCACGGCGCGAAGGTGCGCTTCTGCGCGCCTTTGCGCGGCGAGAAGGCGGAGCTCGTGAGCATGGCGGAAACGAACGCCAAGCACACGCTCATGCGCTACAAGGTGCGCACGAACTACGACGACAAGCGCGTGAACGACGCGCTTTTGCAGTTGGAAAGCGCGCTCGCGCTCGACGCGCCGCCGATGCGCATCGAGTGCTTCGACATCTCCACCATCCACGGCTCCTACACGGTGGCGTCGATGGTGGTGTTCACGGCGGGCAAGCCCGACAAGAACCAGTACCGCCGCTTCAAGATAAAGACGCCGCTTGACGAGGCGAACGACTTTCTGTCCATGCAGGAGGTCATGGGCCGCCGCTACGCGCCCGAGCGCATGGCCGACGAGCGCTTCGGCAGCAAGCCCGACCTCATCATCTTGGACGGAGGCAAGCCGCAGTTGACGGCTGCGCTCGCGATGTTCGAGGAGATGGGCATCGACGACATAGCGCTGTGCGGCCTGGCGAAGCGCGACGAGGAGCTGTTCGTGCCCTGGCAGGACACAGGACCGGTGGTTTTGCCCGGCGGCAGCGCGAGCCTGTACCTGGTGAAGCAGGTGCGCGACGAGGCCCACCGCTTCGCCATCACGTTCCACCGCGAGTTGCGCGGCAAGGGCATGACGGCGAGCGTGCTCGACGACGTGGCGGGGATGGGGCCGGTGCGCAAAAAGGCGCTGCTCAAGCACTTCAAGTCGTTCAAGAACGTGAAGGCCGCCACGCTCGAGGAGATAAAGGCGGCGCACGTGGTGCCCGATGAGGTGGCCGAGGAGCTTGTGCGCGTGATTGCGCAGTATAATGAGAGCAAGAACGCGACGGAAACCGCTTTGGAAGGTGAAATCGATGGCTGACAACGCTCAAGAACCCGAGATCGACCTTGAGAGCATGCCGGGCCTCGTCTTCGTGACGGGCATGAGCGGCGCGGGGCGCACCGAGGCCATGCACGTATTCGAGGACTTGGGCTACTTCTGCGTCGACAACCTGCCGGCAAGCCTGATCCCGAGCCTGGTCGACCTCAACGGCCGCCCGGGGGAGGAAGGCGAGCACAAGCGCCTCGCCGTGGTGTGCGACGCGCGCAACGGCGGCTACTTCGGCGCGCTCGGCGACCAGCTTGCCGCGCTCAAGGAGCAGGGCGTCGACTACCGCATGCTCTTTCTCGACGCCGACGACGAGAAGCTCGTGTCGCGCTACAAGTCGAGCCGCCGCCGCCATCCGCTCTGCACCGACGGCACCACCATCGCGCAAGGCATCCAACGCGAGCGGCAGCTGCTCATGAGCCTGCGCGACGCGGCCGACTTCGTGATCAACACCACCGATATGCTTCCGCAGAAGCTGCGCACCACCATCCGCAGCCTTTTCGGCACGGGCAACGAACGCCGCGGGCTGTCGGTCACGGTGTACTCGTTCGGCTTCAAGCACGGCGCGCCCCTCGACGCCGACCTCGTGATGGACGTGCGGTTTTTGCCGAACCCCTACTACGATCCCGACCTGCGCAACCTCACGGGGCTTGACGCCCCCGTGCGCGACTTCGTGATGCTGCGCGAGGAGACCATCGAGTTTCGCAAGAAGTGGCACGAGCTGCTCGACGTGGTGATGCCGGGATATGTGGCAGAAGGCAAGCAGCAGCTCGCCATAGCCGTGGGGTGCACGGGCGGGCAGCACCGCAGCGTGGCGCTCGCCGAGTCGACGGGCGACTACCTTAAAACCAAGGGATACCGTGTGAGCGTGGCGCACCGCGATCTCAAGCTTGCCGAGCGCACGCGCTAGGGCGCGCTTCGAGGTACGCACATGCCAGTCAAGCAACCCTTCCGCATCGATCCTTCCGCCACCAGCTCCTTCGCCGCGCTGCGCGGCAAGCTGCCGCGCCTCGACGCCCGCGCGCCGGGTGCCGCCCGCTTGCGCGCCGTGGTGGTCGGCGGCGGCACGGGCGCGCCGATGTCCATCCGCACGCTGCTGTCGCTCGGAGCGCAAACCTCCGCCGTCGTGGCGATGGCCGACGACGGCGGCTCGACGGGCATCCTGCGCGCCGAGGCCGACGTCACGCCGCCGGGCGACATCCGCAAATGCATCGCCGCCTTCGCGCGCGACCCGCAAGACCCGCTCGTGCGCGCGTTCAAGTACCGCCTGAACGTGGCGCGCGACCACGCGCTCGGCAATCTCATGCTGGCCGCGCTCGAGGACTCGTGCGGGTCGTTTCCCGAGGCCATCCGCATCTGCGAGCGGCTGCTCGACGCGCAGGGGCACGTGTACCCCTCCACGCTCGACCACGTGACGCTCGAGGCGCTTACGCGCGACGGGCGTGCGCTCGACGGGCAGGCGGTGGCGTGCCACTCCAAGACCGCCCTTGAGCGCGTGCGTCTGCGCGCGTCTAAGCCGGGCGCCCCCATCCGCGCCTTCGAGCCGGCGTGCGAGGCGCTGCGCGACGCCGACCTCATCGTGCTTGGCCCGGGCTCGCTGTTCACCTCGATCATCCCGAACCTGCTCGTGCCCGGCATTGTGGACGCCATCCGCGAGTCGCATGGGCACGTGCTCTTCGTGTGCTCGCTGGCCGACGTGCAGGGCGAGACGTGGGGCCTCACCGCGCGCGAGCACGTCGAGGCGCTCATGGACCACGGCATGGCCGGGCTCATCGACTACGTGCTCGTGCACACCGACGTGCCGCTGCGCGCGGAGAGCCCCTCGATGGGCAGCTACATCGCGGCGACCGGCGCCGACCTCGAGCACGCCTCGACCTCCGACATGGACGACCACGCGCTTGCCGCCGGCGTGCGCCCCGTGCCGATCACCTATCAAGACGTGGCGTCCATTCAGTCGATGGGCCCGGTGGTCATCGCGCGCAGCCTTGCCAGCGCCGAGCATCCCACCTGGCACGACCCCGAGGCGCTGCGCGGCGCCCTGAAGCAGGTTGTCAAGATGGGCCAGGCGCGCGGCGGGCGCGCGGAGCGGTAGGGAAGGCGAAGCGGTGTCGTTTACCTCAGACGTCAAAGACGAAATGGCGCACGTGCCGCCCGAGTGCTCGCACTGCGAGAAGGCCACGCTCGCAGCACTCGTGCGCATCGAGGGCACGCTGTTCGTGAGCGGGCCGGGGCGCTACCGCATGGAGGTGGCGACCGACGTGCCGAGCGTGGCGCGCCTGGTCATTCGCCTCCTCCACACGCTTTACCAGCTCAAAACCGACCTCACGGTGCGCCGCAGCGTGCTCCACAAGACGCCGAACTACCTGATCGAGGTTCCCGCGCAGCCCGCGCTCGCGCCAGCGCTGCGCGACATGGGCGTGCTCTCGGACGCCGACGGGCTCGAGCTCGGCATCAAAAGCGACCTCGTGGCGAAGCAGTGCTGCGCGGCGGCGTACCTGCGCGGCGCGTTTCTCGGGTCGGGCTTCATCTCGAACCCCAAAAGCGACTTCCACTTCGAGATTACCGTGGAAAGCGAGGAGCTTGCGAACGACATCGTGGCGCTCATGGCGGAGAAGGACATCACTGCGCGCATCATGCAGCGGCGCAGCTCCTACATGGTTTACCTGAAGAGCGGAAACGCCATCCTGGAGTTCCTCGCGTTTGCCGGGGCGCACCAAAGCGCGCTTTTCATGGAGGAGCAGCGCGTGGTGAAGTCGGTGCGCAACGACGTGAACCGCACCATCAACGCCGAGCTCGCCAACCAGCAGAAGGCGAGCAACGCCGCCGTCGAGCAGCTGTTCGTCATTCGCGAGGTGCTTGAGCACTACGGCATGGAGAACCTGCCGCCCGCGCTTCAGGACTTCATCCGTCTGCGCGTGACGCACCCAGACGCCTCCCTCAAAGAGCTCGGCAACTTCGCCAACCCGCCGCTGTCGAAGTCGGCGGTCTACCATCGCGTGCGTCGCCTGGAGGAAATGGCGGCGGAAATTAAGTAGCAGGAGGGCGAACGTGGGGGCGCAGGCGAACGCATCCGCTGCTCACCTCTGTCCCTTGCGCCCGCGCCGAAACAATCGCGCAACGTTGCGCGACCCCACACCGAAGCGCCCGCACGGCTCGGCGCGCTTCGTGGTATGCTTACCCATGTCTGATAATTTCCCCACAAGGGGTGAGACGTGTGTCTTGTGAAAGGAGATACGCATGGCAACTAAGGTAGGCATCAACGGATTCGGCCGCATCGGCCGGCTTGTGTTCCGCGCGATGGTGAAAGACCCCGACATCGAGGTCGTCGCCGTGAACGACTTGGGCGACATCCCCACGATGGCGCATCTCCTGAAGTACGACTCGGTCCACGGCCGCGCGTTCGACAAGGTGGAGGTCACCGACGAGGGCTTCGTGGCCGACGGCTACGCGGTGAAGGTGCTTTCTGAGCGCGACCCGAAAAACCTCCCCTGGGGTGAGCTGGGCGTCGACGTGGTCGTTGAGTCCACGGGCATCTTCAAGACCGGCGAGAAGGCCCAGTGGCACATCGACGCGGGTGCGAAGAAGGTCGTCATCACCTGCCCCGCGAAGGGCGAGGACATCACGATCGTCATGGGCGTGAACGACGATCAATACGACGCGGCGAAGCACAACATCGTGTCGAACGCCTCGTGCACCACGAACTGCCTGGCGCCGGTGGCGAAGGTTCTCATGGAGAACTTCGGCATCAAGCGCGGCTACATGAACACCATCCACGCCTACACCAACGACCAGAAGATCCTCGACCTGCCGCACTCCGACCTGCGTCGCGCGCGCGCAGCCGCCATGTCGATGATCCCCACCACCACGGGCGCCGCTCGCGCGGTGTCGCTCGTGCTGCCCGAGCTCAAGGGCAAGCTCGACGGCTTCGCCACGCGCGTTCCCACTCCCGACGGCTCGATGGTCGACCTCACGGTGGAGCTTGAGCGCGAGGTGACCAAAGACGAGATCAACGCCGCTATGAAGGCCGCAGCGGAAGGCCCCTTGAAAGGCATCCTGGAGTACCAGGAAGACCCCATCGTGTCGATCGACATCGTGGGCGACAACCACTCCTCTATCTTCGACAGCCTGCTCACCATGGTCATGGGCGAGAAGTCGAACATGGTGAAGGTGGTCAGCTGGTACGACAACGAGTGGGGTTATTCGAACCGTGTTAAGGATCTCGTCAAAATAATGCTGTAAGCATTTTGTTCCGCCGTTGCTGACGCAACGGCGGAACGCTCGACGCTGCGAAGCCGTGGATGCACTTGTTGGAGCCCCTTCTGCGCTTTCCTTCGCGTACCGAAGTACGCTCAGCCGCGCGGCGGGGCCCCAACAAGCACTCCACGGCTTCTCGCTGACTTTGCCAACAACGCGAGCGCAACAATTTCGACGTAAGGATAGCCATGGACATTTCCGACCTTGCCCTCGGGTTTTTCGCTATATCCTACTATGCGGTCCCGATCGTCATCATTCCCTTGGTCATTGCCGTGGTGTGCCTGCTGGTGAGCATCAATCGTAAACTGAAGAAAAACAACGAGCTTGTGGGCCAACTGGCTTGCAAGCCTGACGCGACGGGAACCGAACATGAGTGCAATTAAATCGATCGACGAGCTTGATGCGCAGGGGAAGCGCGTGCTCGTGCGCGTTGACTTCAACGTACCGGTGAAGGACGGCGCGGTTACCGACGACACGCGCATCCGCGCGGCGCTGCCGACCATTGAAAAGCTGGTGGAGCAGGGCGCGCGCGTCATCCTTATGAGCCACTTGGGGCGCCCCAAGGGCGAGGGCTTCGAGGAGGCGTTCACGCTGGCGCCCGCGGCGAAGCACCTGGCGAAGCTCGTTGACGCGCCGGTGGCCTTTGCCGCCGACACGGTGGGTCAAGACGCCCGCGCGAAGGCGGACGCCCTTGCCGACGGCGAGGTTCTCGTGCTCGAGAACCTGCGCTTCGACAAACGCGAGAAGAATAACGACCCGGCTTTTTGCGAGGAGCTTGCCTCCTTGGCCGACGCGTATGTAAACGACGCCTTCGGTACCGCGCATCGCGCCCATGCCTCGACGGCCGGCGTGGCGGAAAAGCTGCCGGCGTACGCGGGCTACCTCATGCAGCGCGAGGTTTCCACGCTCACGGGCATGCTCGACGCGCCGAAGCGCCCGTTCGTGGCGATTCTCGGCGGCAGCAAGGTGTCCGACAAGATCAAGGTTATCGACGCGCTCATGAATAAGGCCGACACGCTCGTCATCGGCGGCGGCATGTGTTTCACCTTCCTGCTCGCACAGGGCAAATCGGTGGGCACGTCGCTGAAAGAAGACGAGTGGGTTGAGCGCGCCGCCGAAATGCTCGAGGCGGCACGTGTCCGCGGCTGCAAGATGCTTTTGCCCGTCGACGTGGTGTGCGCCGACAAATTCGCCGAGGACGCCCGCACCGAGACGGTTTCGGTGGATGCTATTCCCGCCGACATGATGGGGCTTGACATCGGGCCTGAGACGGCGCGCCTGTACGCCGAGGCCATCGAAGGCGCGGCGAGCGTGTTCTGGAACGGGCCCATGGGCGTGTTCGAGATGCAGGCGTTCGAGGCGGGCACGAAGGCGGTGGCCGAGGCCGTGGCGGCAAACGAGGCGGCCGACACCATTATCGGCGGCGGCGACAGCGTGGCGGCGGTCAACAAGTTCGGCCTGGCCGACCGCATGACCTTCATCTCCACCGGCGGCGGCGCCAGCATGGAGCTGGTGCAGGGCGAGACGCTGCCGGGCGTTGAGGCATTGCGTTCGTAAGCGTTTTCCGCTCGCGGAGGGACGCTGGACACCGCTCAGTCGCTCGGACAGTCCTCGCTTTGGAAAAAGCCCCACCGGGGCTTTTTCGTCGCTGCGGAACTCGCTTGGTGAGCGGTGCCCAGCCCACTCGGGTGTGGTACGCTTCTGAAGGGCATGACGCACGGCAACGTTTTCGATTAAGGAGAGAAACATGGCACGACGCAACCTTATTGCGGGTAACTGGAAGATGAACAACACGATCGGCGAGGCCGTCGTGCTGGCGCAGGAGATTTCCAACAAGTTCTACCCCGACTGGCTTGACAAGGTGGACGTGGCGGTGTGCCCGCCGTCGGTCGACCTGAAGCCCGTGGTCAACGTGTTCGAGTTCGACCACCTGAAGATCGGCGTGGGCGCGCAGAACGTCTACTGGGAGGAAAAAGGCGCCTTCACCGGGGAAATCTCGGTCGGTATGCTGCGCGAGATAGGCTGCGTGTACTGCATCGTGGGACACTCCGAGCGTCGCAACCTGTTCGCCGAGACGAACGAGGACGTGAACAAGAAGGTTCGCGCGCTCATCGCGGGCAAGATCAAGCCCATCGTGTGCGTGGGAGAGTCGCTTGCCGTGCGCGACGCCGGCACCTACCTGGAGTTCGTGACGGCACAAGTGCGCGCGGCGTTTGCGGGCGTCGACGCGTTCGAGGCGAAAGACGCCGTGGTGGCGTATGAGCCCGTGTGGGCCATCGGCACGGGGCGCACGGCCACGCCCGAGCAGGCCGAGGAAGTGTGCGCCGCGGTGCGCGCCACGCTGGCGGAGCTCTTCGGGGCCGAGACGGCAGACGGCATGCGCGTGCTGTACGGCGGCTCGATGAACGAGGGCAACGCCGAGCTTTTGCTGGCCGAGCCCGACATCGACGGCGGGCTGATCGGCGGCGCGTCGCTCAAGGCCGCGTCGTTCGTCGAGATCGTAAAGGCTGCGATGTAGATGGCCGTCTCTTTTGCCGAGCGCTCCGCGCTCCGCCTTCCCGCGTGCCTTGTCATCATGGACGGCTTCGGCCTCGATGAGCCGGGTGCGGGCAACGCCATATCGCTGGCGAGCACGCCCGTGCTCGACGATCTGTTCGCCACGCGTCCCTGGGTGCGCCTGGAGGCGTCGGGCGAGGCGGTGGGCCTTCCCGCGGGTCAGATGGGCAACTCCGAGGTCGGGCACCTCAACATCGGCGCCGGGCGCGTGGTTCACCAGGAGCTTTCGCGCATCAACCGCGCCTGCGCGGACGGCTCGCTGCGCACAAACGCCGTGCTGCAGGAGGCGTTTAGGGCTGCGAAGGCGCCGGGTGCCGCGCTGCACCTCATGGGGCTTCTGAGCGACGGCGGCGTGCATTCGTCGAACGCGCACCTCTACGCGCTCATGGCCGCCGCGCTTGACGCGGGCGTGTCGCACGTGATGGTGCACTGTTTCATGGACGGCCGCGACGTGCCGCCTTCAAGCGGCGCGGGCTACGTGCGCGAGCTTCAAGCGGAAATCGACCGCTTGACGGCGGAGAGGCGTGAAGACGCCGCGCAGAACGCGAACGCGGACGCGTGCCGCATCGAGATCGCCTCGGTGTGCGGGCGCTACTACGCGATGGACCGTGACAACCGCTGGGATCGCGTCGAGCGCGCCTACGACACGCTCGTCGACGCCGCGAACCTGAGCCCCGCCGGCGTTGACGCGGCAGATGCCGTGGAGGCGTCCTACGCGGAAGGCGTCACCGACGAATTCGTGGTGCCCGTGGCGCTCAGCAAGCGCGGCATGCGCGACGGCGACGCGGTGGTGTTCTTCAACTTCCGCCCCGACCGCGCCCGTGAGATAACCCGCGCGCTCGTGTGCGCCGACTTCGCGGGCTTTGCGCGCGCGCGTTGGCCGCAGGTGCGCTTTGTGTGCCTCACCGAGTATGACCCGGAGATTCCCGCCCCCGTGGCGTTTCCGAAGGAATTTCCCGAGAACGTGCTGGCCGACGTGCTGGCGGACGCGGGGCTTAGCCAGTATCACATCGCCGAAACGGAGAAGTACGCCCACGTGACCTTTTTCCTGAACGGCGGGCGCGAGGCGGAAAAGGCGGGGGAGGAGCGCAAGCTCGTCGCCAGCCCGAAGGTTGCCACCTATGACCTGCAGCCCGAGATGAGCGAGCCTGAGGTGGCGCACACGCTGGCTGCCGCCATCGACGCCGACGAGGCCGACGTCTACATCGTGAACTTCGCGAACTGCGACATGGTGGGGCACACCGGCGTCATCCCGGCGGCAGTTGCAGCGGTCGAGGCGGTTGACGCGGGCGTGGGCGAGGTGCTTGCGGCGGTGAAGCGCAAGGGCGGCGTGGCGTTCGTCACCGCCGACCACGGCAACGCCGACAAGATGGTTTCGCCCGACGGAACGCCGCACACCGCGCACACCACGGCACCCGTGCCGTTTATCCTGGTGGACGAGACGGGGACCGGCATGAGCTTGGCGAAAGGCGACGGGCGTTTGGCCGACATCGCGCCGACTTTGCTTGCCGCCGTGGGACTTCCTGCTCCTGTTGAAATGACAGGTCGATGCCTTCTTGCTTCGCAATAGGAGTTGCGCTATAATTTATTGCTTGTGTAACGGCAACTATTCCTCCGAAAGAAGAGTGAAGCTTTGAGTCCTCTGGTTATCATATTCCTGATCTTGCTCGTTTTGTCGGGCGTCGGCATGATCATCTTCATCCTCATGCACTCGGGTAAGGGCACGGGCATCTCCGACATGATCGCGAGCTCCATGTATTCCACGCAAACGGGAACGAGCATTATCGAGAAGAACCTCGACCGCATTACCATCATTTGCGCGGTGGTGTTCATGGTGTCGCTGCTGGTGCTCATGGTCATCTACCCGCACGGCACGATCGGCAACTAGCCCCTTCGCGCGCGGCAAGAAAAGTTGAAAAAACTTGTTGCGCGCAAGCGACGTTCTGTTAGAATAGTCGTCGCTGCAAAAAGCATGTCGGAGTGGTGGAACGGCAGACACGCTAGCTTGAGGTGCTAGTGCCCACATACCGGGTGTGCGGGTTCAAATCCCGCCTCCGACACCAGCAAAGTTAAAAGAGCCCTAGAAGGGCTCTTTTTTGTATCGACACTGCGCGGCGCTGGGGCATCCGATCTTGCCCCTTGTTTCGCACTCGGCGCGGCGCGAAGGCCGCTTGGTGCGAAGGCGGGGCAATCTCGAATACCGCAGCGCCGCTCGCTGACGTTACGAACGACATGCGAGCCTCTCTTTGTTGAGGAAGAACGTCATGTGGTTTTACGCAGTTGAGTTAAGAGATTTTGAGTGGCTTTACGGAAGATTTGAGCAGGGAAGGAGAACACGGATATGTCGCGCGAGATTGCTTCTGTCAAAACCGACCATGCGCGGGCGGTGGAGCGGGTGCTTTGGATCGTGTTCGTGCTGAACCTGGCGGTGGCGGCGGCGAAGTTCTTCTACGGCTTGGCGTCGGGCTCGGCCTCGATGCAGGCCGACGGCATCCACTCGGTGTTCGACTCCTTCGGCAACATCATCGGGCTCGTCGGCATCGCCATGGCGGGGCGCCCCGCCGACGAGGGGCACCCCTACGGGCACTCGA
>JAUNGO010000037.1 GCA_030524475.1 Eggerthellaceae bacterium
ACAGGTTGGTGGAGTTGACGATCATGAAGTCATAACCGTCGAAGATCATTGCGAACGCGAGGATCACGAAGATCACCCACGTGTGCGAGCTAATGCCAATGGAGTCGATGACTTCAGAGACAGTAAACTCTTTCTTGTCCATCCTTTACCTCCTCAAGGTAAATGACTTGCCTACAGCGAGGATGGCGAAGGGATGTAAGCAGCCCCCTGACGTCATGGCATGAGTTCGCGCGTCGTTAGTCCCCTGACGCTTCGAACACAAGCCCTGAAGTCTCGCGGTTCCGCATGACACCCCGCGGCCCTCCTTGCCGCATGCGGTTGCGATCGAATCTGCTAGGGATCAGACTCGTTTTGCCAAATGCCGCGCATCGCCCTCAAACTCGACGCGCCGCACGGTAAAAATGTATAGTATCGACACGCCGAATCATCAGACTTAGAGTGCTTACTTTCTCAACCCGTTAGTATTATTTTAGAGAGGGATATTGTGCTGATCAGGTAAAACGTACTGGCACTTTCAAAAGACAAACTTTCCGCGAGCGGCACAAAGACGCTCTCGCAGCTACAAGGAAACAGGGGGAGTAGGGCGTGAGCACGGGGACGCAGCCCTGTTTACGCCAGCAAGACGAAGAAAGCGGAACGCCCCGCAAGGAACGTTCCGCTTTCTCTCGATAGTTAGATTGCTCGACTTTGTTGCCGTTTGTCGTCGCTGCGCGTCGCCGCTCTACTTCGCCACGATGTTGACCAAACGGCCCGCCACGTAGACGACCTTCTTCACGTCCTTGCCGTCGAGCGTTCGCTCAACCGCCGCGCGCGCCGCTTCCTTCACGGCGTCCTCGGCCGCATCGGCCGCCACCGTGATCTTCGCCTTCACCTTGCCGTTCACCTGCACGGCCAGCTCCACCTCGTCAGCCTTGGCGGCTTCAGGGTCGAACTCCGGCCACGACTCCAGGTGTACCGAGCCCTCATGCCCCAGCACCGTCGTCCACAGCTCGTCGGCCCAGTGCGGCACGATGGGTGCCAAAAGCTTCACCAGCACCTCCGCCACCTCGCGGCTGAACGCGCCGGCGTTCTCGCAGCCCATGCGGCGCTCAGGCGAGGCCGCGCGCAAAAACGGCGTGGTGGCGTTCACCAGCTCCATGATGGCGGCAAGCGCGGTGTTGAAGTTGTTACGGTCGAAGTCCTCGCCGACCTTGCCCACCACGCGATGACGCTCGCGCCGCAGCGCGTCCATCGCCGCGTGCGTGGTTTTTTGATCGGCCTCTTCGCCGCTGAACAGGGTTTCCTCGCCCGCTTCGCCCACTAAGTCACACACGATGCGCCACGCGCGGTTCAGGAACTTGTACATGCCCGCCAGGCCGTCCTCGTTCCACAGCTTCTCCTTGTCGGGCGGGCCCATGAACAGCATGGTAGCGCGCACCGCATCGGCGCCGTAGTTGACGATCATCTCCTCAGGCGAAACCACGTTGCCCTTGCTCTTGCTCATGACGTCGCCGTGCTCGTCGAGCACCATGCCCTGGCACAGCAGGTTCGTGAACGGCTCGTCGAAGTTGAGAAGCCCCATGTCACGCAGCACCTTCGTGAAGAAGCGGCTGTACAGCAGGTGCAGAATGGCGTGCTCGATGCCGCCGATGTACTGGTCGACCGGCATCCACGCGTTGGTTTTTGCGGGGTCGAACGGCGCCGTGGCGTTGTGCGGGTCGGTGTAGCGCATATAGTACCAGCTCGAGCACGTGAACGTGTCCATGGTGTCGGTCTCGCGCCGCGCGGGACCGCCGCATTTGGGGCACGTGCACGCCGCGAAGCCCTCGTGCGTGGCCAGCGTCTCGCCGGCGGCCAGGTCGATGTCCTCGGGCAGGCGCACGGGCAAGTCTTCCTCGGGCACGGGAACCACGCCGCAGGTCGGGCAGTGGATGGCGGGAATGGGGTTGCCCCAGTAGCGCTGGCGGCTGATGAGCCAGTCGCGCAGGCGGAACTCCACCTTGCGACGACCGAGGCCCGCGCTCTCGAGCTCGGCTACCACGGCCTCCTCCGCCTCGGAGTGCTTGCCGCCGCGCATGCCGGTGTATTGGCCCGACTGCACCAAGATGCCCTCGGCCGCGTAGGCCTCAGGCCAGTCGACGCTCGTGACCACGCGCCCCTGCTCGCTTTTGAGCTGCGGGTACAGCGGGTCGTCCTCGTTCAAAATGATGGGGATGATGGGAAGGTCGTACTTGCGGGCGAACTCGAAGTCGCGCTGGTCGCCGCAGGGCACGGCCATGACCGCTCCGGTGCCGTAGTCGGCCACCACGTAGTCGGCCACCCACACGGGCACCTTCTCGCCGTTGACGGGGTTCACCACGTAGCGCCCCGTGAACACGCCGTGCTTCTCGTGGTCGCCCTGGGCGCGCTCGACCGCGCTCACCTTCGCCGCCGCCTCCACGAGCTCGTTGACGGCAGCCTCCTGCGGCATGCCCGCCACCAGCTCGGGCAAGCCCTTGTACTCGGGCGCCAGCACGAAGAAGCTGCACCCGAAGAGCGTGTCGGCGCGCGTGGTGAACACCGTGATGGTCTCGTCGGTGGGGTTACCGTCCTTGTCGCACAGCGCGAAGTCGACCTCGGCGCCCTCCGAACGGCCGATCCAGTTCGCCTGTTGCTGCTTCACGCGCTCGGGCCAGCCGTCGAGCTGGTCGAGGTCGTCGAGCAGCTCCTGCGCGTAGTCGGTGATCTTGAAGTACCACTGCGTGAGGTCGCGCTTCTCCACCTCGGAGTTGCAGCGCCAGCAGCGACCCTCGGTGACCTGCTCGTTCGCGAGCACCGTGGCGCAGCTCGGGCACCAGTTCACCGGGCTGTTGCGGCGCTCCACCAACCCGCGCTTCCAGAATTGCAGGAAGATCCACTGACCCCAGCGGTAGTATTCGGGGTCGCACGCCACCACGGTGCGATCCCAATCGTAGCTGAAGCCCATGCGCTTGAAGCTGGCCTTCTGCGTCTCGATGTTGGCGTACGTCCACTTCGCGGGGTGGCTCTTGTGCTTGATGGCCGCGTTTTCCGCCGGCAGGCCGAACGCGTCCCAGCCCATCGGGTGCAGCACGTTGAACCCGCGCATCTTGGAGTAGCGCGCGATCACGTCGCCGTAGGTGTAGTTGCTCACGTGGCCCATGTGGATGTCGCCCGAGGGGTACGGGAACATCTCGAGCACGTACTTCTTGGGTTTGTCGGAGCTCTCGGAGACGGCGTCTTGATTCGCTTGCGCCCACGTGTCTTGCAGGCGCGGCTCAATCTCGTGCGGATTATACGGTTTCATGTGCGATTCCTTGCATTTTCGTGTCGTGAACAGACGTTGAACCAGTGTACCACTGTGGCGCTGCCGTCACCTCAGCAGATTCGTCAGTTCGCCGCGCGCGATGAGCGTTATGCGGCGGGTGGCACGCGAAATGGTGGTGTAGAGGCGGTTTTTGGGGAGGCGCTCGCCGTTGTCGGGGAAAGTGCGCTCGCTGGCGTCGGGAACGATCACGTGGTCGAACTCCAGGCCTTTCGCGAGCTCGAGCGTGATGAGCACCACGCCGCTTTCGGGCAGCGCGTCGCTTACCCCCAACAGGCGCACGGCGGAATCTCCCAGCAGCTTCTCCAGGCGCTTCGCCTCGCTTTTCCACGGAGCTATAACGGCGGTGAGCCCTTCTGCGTCGTGCGCCTTCGCCACGGCGGCGCGCAGTGCGCGCTCCCACTCCTGCGCGCTGCCGCACTCGACGATGGCGAGCGGCTCCTCGTCGCGGCGCACCGACGACACCTGCATACGCGCGTCGCCGTCGAGCAACCCCGCGAACAGCGCCGTTACGCCCGGCGTCGAGCGATAGCTTGTCGTCAGGCGGCACTCGGCGATGGGCGGACAGGGCGAACACAGGGGCGCAGCCTTGCTCGTCGGGTCAGTGGACGGGGCCACATCCCCATGCTCACCGCTAACCCCGCGTTCGCCGCCCGCACGCTCGCGGAACACCGCGCGCACCTCGTCAAACGACGCCGTGCCTTCCGCGATCGCCTGGTTTTCGTCGCCCAGCAGCAAAAAGTGCGCACGGCGGAAATAACGCGCGAGCACCATCAGCTGCGAGGTCGTGTAATCTTGAACCTCGTCGACCATCACGTACTTAGCCTGCGCGCACCCCAGCCCTGTGAGCGCCATTTTCAGGTACAGCCACGTGAGCGGGTGCAGCGCGTCGACGCCCAAAAGCCGCATACCGATGCGGTCGATGCGCAGCCACTCGTCGTTTTCGACCGCCGCGAACACGCCTGCGTGGCGGTCGCGCAGCATGGTTGCCGCCAGTTGCGCGGCCTCCTGCTCGTCTTGCGGGTCGGCCACCTCGCCGAACAGCCGCAACTGCTCGGAAAGCTCCAGGGCGCATGCCTCGTCTTGCGCCTCGTCGCGCGCCGCCATCTGCGTCAAGCGGCTCTCCACCTTGCGCATAAGCTCCTCGCGCATAAGGGCGACAAGCCTCGGACCTGCGGGAATGCGCGCGAACTTCGCCCTTGTTTTGGCAATTTGGTCGGGCGAGAGGAAACGCACACCTTTATCGCGCACCTCGCGGAAATCGCCCGCCTCCAACGTGAGCGCGCCCGCCGCCTCCAACGCGTCGATGCGGCGCAGCTCGGACGCCGGCGCGCCCGACTTCACGCCCGCCAGCCCCTCGGGCAGAAGGCGCGTCGCCAACTCGTTCCACGTGACGATCTCGGGGTTGCGCTCGCCCAGGTCGGGCAACACGTTTTCCACGTAGCGCCGAAACACCGGGTTCGGCGTGATGAGGTACACCTCTTCGGGGCGCAGCGTTTCGCGGTTTTGGTAGAACAAATACGCGATGCGCTGCATGAGAACGCTCGTTTTGCCGCTGCCCGCGATGCCGCTTACCAGAAGCACCGGCACGTCGGCGTGGCGCACCACGAGGTTTTGCTCGCGCTGGATGGTGGCGGTGATCGCCTGCATGCGTGCGCTGCGCCGCTGCGAGAGCGACGCCAAAAGCAGCGCGTCTTGGATGGCGACGGTGGTGTCGAAATACGCGTTGAGCGTGCGCCCCGCGATGTCGAACTGGCGGCGCAACTTCATGTCGACGTTGATCACGCGACCGTTTGCCGTGTATGACGTGGGGCCGCTCTCCTGGTTGTAGTACACCTCCGCCACCGGCGAGCGCCAGTCGACCACCATGCGCCGGCAGTTGTCGTCGGAGAGGCCCGCCGCGCCGATATAGAACGCGCGCGGCGGCTCGCCCGGCTTGTAGCCCAGCTCGATCTTGGCGAAGTAGGGCTGTTTGAGCAGCGTGCGGATGTTTGCCAGGCGCTCGGCGTCGAGGCTTTGCGTGACGTTGTATGCATCGATCACGCGGTTGATGGCGTTGAGGTCGGCGTGTGTTTCCATCGCGTCGGCGTAGGTGGCGAAGTTCATCGTCAGCTCTTCCGCCATCGACTGCTTGTCGGCGGCCGCCTCGCGCTCGGTGCGCTCCATCTTCTCCACCAGAGCGCCCGCCATGCGCACAAGCGTGTCGTAAGTGTGCGCCAGGTGCTCCTGCTCGGCGGCGAAGATGGGGTCGTCGGCAGCGGCGTCGTGCGCACTTTCGGCGTCGGCTGCGTCGCGCGCGTTGTCGGCTGCGTCGCGCGCGCTTTCGGCGATTTCGGCGTTCTCAGTCATGCAAAGGTCCTTCTCACGCGCCCTACAGCGCCGCGCCGCAGCTCCAGCACACGTCGGCGTCGGCGGGGTTGGCGGAAGCGCAGTGCGGACACGTTACGTGCGCACGCCTCGCTTCTTTTTCAGGCTCGCCCGAAAACGACGCGCCCGGCCAGTCGCCGCGCGTCGTCGAGGCGATCACGTCGAGCCCTGCAAGGTGCAGCGCGCCGTCCTCGTCGTATTCGCCGCGCTCAACCGGTTGCTTCTCAGTAGCCATAGGTCCTCACTTCACGTCTGCCGTGGTCGTTCCGTCTGTCGTGGCTGCCGCGCCCGTTGCCGCCGCAGGCTCGACAGGCGTCGCCTTCACCGCCTCCGCCGCAGGATCGGCCGTCGCATCCGTCGCCACAGGCTCGGCGGGAGCGACTATCGGGGGAACTTCGGCCCCGCAGGCGGCGCAGAACTTGTGCTCGGCAGCCACCGTCGCGCCGCAGCGCGGGCACGGACGCGCGCCCGTCGCCGCAACGCGGGCAGCCGCCGACTGCTCCTCGACTTCCGCAATCTGGCGCTCGATGTCCTCACGCCTCGCGTCGGCGTCCGCAACGGCGCGATAAAGCTCCTCGCGGCCGGCACGCATTTCGGCGTTGTCCTTCGTCGCGTTGTAAAGGCTCTCCCCCAACGCCGCAAGAGCGCGGTCGCGCTGCTTGTTCGCGTCGCCGAGCTGCGTCTTGAGCGAAAGCGTGCGCGTGCCGCGCTCCGTTGCCGCCATGCCGCGATTCAACAAATCCTGTGCGCTGTCAAAAAATCCCATGCGATGCGTCCTTTCGGTCGAGTTCATGCATGGGGACACCATACGTCAGCCCACAAGGCACGGCGCAAGAAAGCGAGAAAAAAGCGGAAGGGCGAGGCGCAGAAGTTGGAGAGCCTGATGCCAGGGTCTACTTAGATATTAGCAGCAGGACAAGTTCTCGATACACAGAGAAACCCGATGCCTTACAATGACCCCTCCGGCAAAGTCCGACGCGGGCGGCGCTTCTTCACGGAAGGAGTGATCGCCAATGATCGAGAAAGTTCTTTTCATAGCTGCCGCAATAGCGACCATAGCGGGGTTCGTCCTCGAGGTGTGGAGGGAATGCAAATCGCGAGCGGATGACGGAGGGAGGAACAAGGGAGGGCGGTAGTGACAGCTACCGCCCTCAAATAGACCACCTGCGCCGCCCGTGACCTGTTAACAGCAAACGGGCTTTGCCGGTACGATTGCATTTTAGCACGCTGCGCCACGCGCGTGAAGGCCAAACCGATGCCAGGTACGGTGCCTCCGAGCAGCCCCACCGCCCAGTGGCCCGCGTCATCGATGATGCTTCGGCCACGTCGTTCAAATAGAACGTGAAGCAACCGTTCTCACGCTCCGTGGCAAGCAAGACAGCAGCCGCAGAGGCTTTCCTCAGTGCTTTGCTCACAAAACTTACATCTCAATTTTTCAGCCTGAACTGCGATGCCTAAAATTGCAAAAGTCCAACAGAAACGACGAAGACGAAGCGTTCCAAGCACTCGACGCCGAAGTGGCCGGCTCGATGGAAGTCGAGCGCGCGGGTTCTGCACGGTGCGAAGCTACCGCAAACGCTGCGGAGCGGGAATGTATCCCGCCCCGCTGAATCAGCTTGGTACTAGCACGGTCAGGTTTTGGCCGTAGCGACTAGCGATTATCCGTACAGGTGCCCTGGCCATCATGAAGCATCGGGGTGCCGTTCGCGGAGGTCAAGGTCGCGCTGTTGACGATAACCTTGTCGCTTCCGGTTTGGGTAAAAATGCAAGGCATTCCCGATGCAGCTTTCAAAGTGCAGTTTTCGATGGTCGTTGTCGAACCACCTGCAGCGTACAGCGTGTAATAGTTGGTCGCCGTAATGCTGCAGTTGCGAAGGGTAAGGGTTGCCCCGTTGCCCAACGCCTCAACGCCGCCATCAATCGTCATGCTCTCGAAAACGACGTTCTTAGCCCCAGCGGTTGCACCGATGGAGTAAGAAATCTTACCAGTCGTGGAGTTCGACATAGGCCCGGCAACGATAGTCCCGTTCTTCACCGTGATGTTGTCGCCAGCCATAAGGAATCTGTCGTTACTGTTAACCGTAATTGCATTCCCATTCAAATCAAGAGTTACACCCTCAGCAAGAATATAAGTATCAGGCGTGCCGTTACCATATGAGCCAGTATTCTTTATCTCGATATCATTCGCCAGCTGGATAACATCGCCCGCTTGCGCGTTGGCAAATGCATCTTTTATCTGACTTTCACTCGTAACTGGATATGTCGCATTCTTATCATATTGGTCGCTGCCGAAGCCGTCCTTCTCAACAGTGTCTTGCGTTGCCAAGATAGTTACGTCGGCCCCAAACGTTCCGCCTTGATACTCGTTTCCAGCGCTCTCGTTCATGCCGTAGAACAAGATGAAGCTCACAGACCCGTTCGCAGGGACAGAAATCTCACGTGCGCTAGCAAGCTCATCAAGCGAGCTCATTGGACGTTTCTCAAATGAGCCCGTTACGCTTCCGTTCTCCACTTGCACGAAATCGCACCAAAGCGCATTAACCAAATTCTTCTCGTTTTGCGTTACCTCAAATGAAAGCTTCACCTTCGCGGCGAGGCTGCCGTTGTTGGTGACGGTAATGAGCTTGGCGCTGCTCTTGCCAGGCTCCCACAGCGTCTCGCTGATGATGGCCGTCGTGCCGTCATCGGCGATGGTTGTTGCGTCTGCCTCAAACCCGAACGCCTTGCCGCCGTTCACGCCCTCGATGGTGTAGCCCGACGTTGCACTCGCATCAACATCGGCATACGTCGCGGTAATCCCCAACGTGCCTGCCTGGATTTTGTTGCCGGTGCTTTTCGCGCTGTCGGTGAACCATGCAAAGGTGAGGCCCAGCAGCAGCGCGATGGACGCGACGACAAGAACGACGCTCGCCGCCAGCTTCTTGCTGTTCGCTTTTTCCATCTTCCACTTCCTTCCTTACTGTCAAGCCCCCCCCCGCGTGCCATTCGCAAGAGAAAGGCTTTGCCGCCGCAGAGCTTGCGCCCCGCTGCAGCAAATCCGCTTTTTCTATAACCGCGCGACCCTGCCCCCTGTGCCGCAAGGCAAGCTCGCGTTGTTACCTACTCGCTTGGCTGCTCGCTCTCTGTGTCAGCCATATTCGCTGCGTTACCCGTTTCGTCGGGCAACTGCACCTGTGCGCCGCCCTCCGCATTGGGCTTCCCCGCAGGTGAATCGCCCTGCAGGTTGGGAGTCTCGTCGCTCGCCAGAACCACATCATCGGTGCTCGCGTCGGCAACGCCCTGGGCGCTTGTTTCCTCATCCGTCGTCGGGCTTTCTTCGAGCGCATCATCTTGCCCCTGCTCAGAGCCATTCCAATCAGTCGCCGCCGTAATGGTGTTGCCTTTGCTCACGATGCTTTGCGTGAACCATGCGTGCGTAGCCCCCGCAAACAGTGCGCACGACGCCGCCAGCAGCACCATGCTGGCCAGCAACAGCACGAACGATTGCGCCGAGGCGCCAGGCGCTGTCTGCTCGGCACCAACCCTTGCTGGCCCCGCATGCTTGGCCCTGCGAATGCGTAAAAAGGAGAAGAGGTTCACGCTAGAACTCCCTCCCCTCGTTGTTTCTCGCTTGAACAGCATCGACGCCCACATCGAACGTGACGCATGTGCCCTGATACCCGTTGCCAGCCCCTTCGCACATATGCACCTGAACCGTAAAGGTTTCCGACTCGCCCGGGAACAGCGCCTCGGCGCCTTGCGCAAATGCCGTACCGCGGTCGAGGCTTAACGCGTCGCCCTGGTACAGCACCGTGCCCTGCTCGTCCAGCACCGTGACCTCAAGCGCATCGGCCAAGTCACCTTGAAGGTCTTGCAGATACATGCGCCAATAGGAGTCGACCGACCCCGTGTTGGAAACGGCGAAATCTTCGATAACGGTTTTGCCGGGCTCGATGTTGACCTCATCAAACCCGCCCACCAGGCTCACGCTTACCGAGCCGGTAGCGAATTGGTTCTCGGGCAGGCGCTCGTGCGCCCAAAACATCGCCCACGCAATGCCGGCCGCTGCAGCCACAAGTAGTAACGCCGAAACAGCCGCAACCGCAATGCGTCCCTTTACGCCCAGCGGCAAGCGGGGTTCATCCGCACTTTCGGTGGATCCGGGGGCCGATGCGCCCGAGGATGCTCCGGCGAGGCCACGCGCCGCCGCACCCGACGCAACGCCCGCCGCCGCGCCCGTAGCCGCCTCATGGGCGCCAACGCGCCGCGAGCGCGTAGCAGCAAAGCACGCCACAGCTACCGCACACGCGACCACCAGCATGGCCAACAGCCACAAAAGAGGGTCGCCCGTTTGCGGAATGGGCGCCAGAGAGGAGGCGTCTTCCGCCCCAACAAACCAGTGCAAGTCGACAACGCAGGCAACGTTTTGATACTCGTTGCCCATGCTGGCAGGAAGGCTTGCCTCAACAGCCCACGACAAGCGCGAAACACCTTCGCCGTCAACTTCAACAGAAACCGCACGCCCCAACAAATCGGCGGCAGTACCCTGTACCACAACCGCACCCGTTGAGCGGTCGACCACACGCAGCTGCAACACCTCGGAAAGGTTCGCCGTGTCGCCTGCGCGGTCCTCCACCCGTTCGACCTCGAACTGCACCGTAACGGCCGCCTTGTGCGACACGTCGAGCTCGATGTTTTGGGATGCCGCATCGCCGGGTAGCATGCCCGAAACGGAAAAAGGCACATTGGCCGATTCAACGCCTTGCGCCAACTGGATGTCAACAGGAGATTCGGAATCTGCAGCCTGCGCGGACGCAGGGGCACACAAAACGCCAGCAACCGCAAGAAACAACGCAAATAGAACAACAAGCGCCCTGAAAAGCAGGGCCTTTCGCGCGCGGGAAACAGCGTGGCAGGACGACGCCTCTTGACGCGAGCCCCAAAACGAAGCGCAGCGGCAAACCGCTAGCTCAGAATGGGAGTGCCCCCCAGATTAAGGCAACCTATGCTGCTTGAGCTTTTTTGCATGCAACACGTCACCTTTCTTATGCTCCGTTTTTCGTGCCTCGTTTGGGAAAACGGCAAATCGCACGCACCAGTTTTCTTAGTTTATCAGCGAAGTATAGCCCAAAGAAGGCCCCGTTCAATCCACAATGCGCACCAATTTGTGTAAATAGCCGATTACACCGTCACAAAGGCACCGCGCCAGTTCGCCCCTCTAATCGGAGGGACGAGCATGTTTGCCCCTTCGCGGAGCGTTGGCATACGCCACCGTTTGCCCGTAGCGCAGCCGATCAATTTCGGCCTGCATTTCCTGCACACGGCGCTGCTCGGCCGCAAGCGCTTGGGCGGCTTGGGCGCGCCCCTCCTTCACCAGGCGCACGATGTTGCGAATTTGCAGCCCAATGAGAATGGAGAAGGGTATAAGCACCAGCACTACGTACCCCGCAGGCGACTTGAAGAAATCGAACACGTAACCCGCCCTGGGGATATGAAAGGCATAACGCCCCGTCACGCGACTGGCAAGCGCGGGGTAGGCGTCGTTGTCGCCTGTGGTGGTGCCGTACGTAACAAAGGCCAACTCGCCTTCGTATTCCGTCACTTCGCGCACCTTGTGCGTGAAAACCTCGCCGTAAGAGTCGGGGTCGATGGAGGCAAACGTGATAATGTCGCCCTGCTTGATTTCGTTAACGTCGACTGGACCCGATACCGCAATATCGCCCACCTCGAACTCGCTTTGCATGGAGTCGGACAAAACCACGTAGGGCTTCCACCCCAAAAGGCTTACCTCGCCGCCGCGCGACGTGAGGGTAACGCCCACCGCAACCACCGTGAACACCAGCGCAAGCACGAAAATAATCGTCGTAAGCGCATTCAGAAACGAGTTGAGCGGGGTTTTACGGGAGAGATTGGACATGACGCTTTCCTGTTCGATCTGGTGTGCTTGCGCGTCCACTTGCGAGTGTGCTCGCTTGCGGATTAGCTTGCCGGCGCGTCTGAAGACTCATTTGCAAGTTCGCCTACAAGCGCGTTTGAGAGGACACCATACGCCAACGCACAAGAGACGATGCGAGAAAGCGAGAAAAAAGCGGAACGCTGCATAAACGCAATTGCCTCGTGGCGCCGTGACAAGCCGTTTCGATTCGAGTACCATAGGGAAGTTCGCCTGCGCAGCGTGTATGCGCCCCCGACGTTTAAGGATTCGCCCATGAACTTCCACAAAGCAAGCTTCAAAGCCGCCTACGGCACGTCGCGCCAACTGCCCGCCTCGAAGCGCCCCGAAGTGTCGTTCGCGGGGCGGTCGAACGTGGGAAAGTCGTCGCTGCTCAACAAGCTGATGTACCGCAAGAACCTGGCGAAGGTGTCGCAAACGCCGGGCAAAACCGCCACCATCAACTTCTACGACGTCGACGGGTTCGACTTCGTCGACTTGCCGGGCTACGGCTACGCCAAGGTGGCGAAATCGGAGCTGGGGCGTTGGAGCGACCTCATCGAGGGGTACTTCAACCAGGATCGGCAATTTGCACTGGTGGCGTCGCTGATCGATATCCGCCACGATCCGAGCGCGCTCGACCACCACATGGTGGAGTTCCTTAAAGAAGCCGCTCTCCCGTTCGCCGTTGTGCTCACAAAGGCCGACAAGCTGTCGAGAACGCAGCAAAACCGACAGCGCGCCGCCATCTCCAAGGCGCTTGACCTGCCACAAGACACGCCGATCGTGGTAACGTCGTCCGCCAAGGGCGACGGCATCGACGACCTGCGCAAACTCATCACGCAATACGTCAAAGAAAACGAATAAAAAGAGCCCCGCCTCCACCATGAGGATGAACCCACCTCAAAAGGTGGGTGCTCGCAGCTGGTTTCCTGGCTTTCGTGTCAACAGACACGAATCTCCATTCCGCCCGCTATCTTGAGCTCCCTCAAGTTCAGTCATCGGTCCATCGCGAAAGATGGTAGAAGCAGGACTTAACGTCAGTATAGAGCAAGACGCGCGCATAAAAAGTCTTGACAAACGAAGATCTACCGTGAAGAGGCAGCCGGGAACCTTAGCACGAAGGTCGTTCCCTTCCCTACCTCGCTTTGCACCTCGATGGTGCCGTTGTGATAGAGCACGGCGTGCTTCACGATGGCGAGCCCCAGCCCCGTGCCGCCCGTCTCCTTCGAGCGGCTTTTCTCCATGCGGTAGAAGCGCTCGAAGATTTTCTCGTGCTTGTCGGACGGAATGCCGGGGCCGGTGTCGCGCGCGCGGACGACCACTTGCCGCTGCGACGCCGCAACCGCCTGCGCCGACGCCTGCCCGTGCAGCATCTGCGACGCCTGCTGCGGGGAAAGGCCGCGGTCGGCGTGCGCGAAGGGGTGCGCGGCTTCCTCCTCGGAAACCGACACCTCGACCGAGCCGCCCGCATGGTTGTAGCGAATGCCGTTCTCGATCAGGTTGTACAGCATTTCCTCGACGAGCGTCTCGCTGCCCAGCATAAACGCGTGCACGCCGCCTACGCTCACGACCACCGCGCGCTCTCCCGCCAGCGCCTCCAGGCGGCTTGCCATGCGCTCGGCCACCGTCAGCACGTCGACGGGCACCGCCGCGTCGCCCTCGAACGCCGTCTCGTCGAGGCGCGACAACGTGAGCACGTCGTTGATAAGCGAGCGCATGGCCTGCGACTCGTCGTAGATGAGCCCCGCGAACTTCGGCGTGTCTTCGGGAGGCACCAGGCCGCCGCGCATGAGCTCGGCGTAGCCCGAGATCACCTGCAGCGGCGTTTTCATCTCGTGCGACACGTTCGCCGAGAAGTCGCGGCGCATGCTTTCCGCGCGGGCAAGCTCCTCGTTTTGCGCCTTGAGCTGACGCTGCTGCTCGTCGATACGCACCAGCAGCGGGTTCATCTCCTCGTAAATGTCGTTGTCGAGCGGGCGGGAGAAGTCGAGCGCGTCGATGGGTTTCATGATGCGCCGCGTGAGGGCGCGCGACAGCAGAAGCACCAGCAGCACCGCTGCCGCCAGCGACGCCGCGATCGGCGCCACCAAGCTGCCCGCAAACGACAGCAGCGACTCGCGTGTTTCCGCCAGGCGCACGATCGAGCCGTCGTCGAGCAGCACGGCCGCATACACCGTGTCGGTGCGCAGCGTGTCGGAAAAGCGCGTGACCGCGCCGGTGCCCGCCTGCTCGGCCGCCGCGATTTCCGGGCGGTCGCCGTGGTTTTCCAGCGCAGAGGGATCGGGTGTTGAGCTGTCGTAGAGCACGTTGCCCTCGGCGTCGATGAGCGTGAAGCGCACCAAACCTGCGAACTGGTCTTTCATCACCTCGACGTTGCTGTCGCTCGGCGAGTCGTTCAGGTACGCCGCCGCGTCGCGCGCCTGCGCCATGAGGCGCGCCTCGCCGTCGCGCTCGGCCGAGAAATAGTAGATGCCCGTGAGTACCAGCGACATCACCACGATAACGGCGAGCGTAAACGCCAAAACCGTGCGGAAAATCTTGCTCGAGAGGCTTCGCATCCCCCGGTTGCGCGCAGAACCCAACGCCACGGCCCTACGCCTCGTGCGCCGGCGCTTTGAAGCAGTAGCCCACGCCGCGCACCGTGGTGATGAGCTGGTCGGCGCCTTCTTGAGCACGCGCGAGCTTTTGGCGCAGCGTTTGAATGTGCACGTCGACCGTGCGCGTTTCGCCGACGTAGGTAATGCCCCACACGTCTTCGAGTAGCTGGGCGCGCGTGAGCACGCGGCCGCGGTTTTGCATGAGCGCGCGCAAAAGGTCGAACTCCTTGAGCGTGAGCGCCACGGGGCTGCCGCCGACCGTAACCGTGTGCGCAGCGGGCGCAAGGACAATGGGCCCGGCGGCGATTTCTTCCGCGGCGTCTGCTCCCGCGGCCGTCTCCCGCTGCACCTGCGCGCGCCGCAGAAGCGCGTTCACGCGCGAAACGAGCTCCATCATGCCGAAGGGCTTGGCCAAATAGTCGTCGGCGCCGGCATCGAGGCCGCACACCTTGTCGTACTCGGTGCCCTTCGCGGTGAGCATCATCACGGGCAACGCGCGCATGGCGTCGTTCTCGCGGATGCGCCGCAAGATTTCCAGGCCGTCGACCTCGGGCAGCATGATGTCGAGCAGCACGAGCTCGGGCAGCGCGTCCTCGCACGCCGCGAAAAACTCGCGCGCGCCCGCAAACCCCTGCGCCTCGAACCCGGCCTGCTTGAGCGCGTAAACCGTAAGGTCGCGAATGTTGGTGTCGTCTTCTACGTAGTAAATCATTGCTTCGTTCCGCCAGTGAGATTCTCTTTGCTGCAACGTCATTATAAGACGCGCAAGCGCGAGCCGCGACGCCCCCGCACGTCAAATTTGGGTAAAGTGTGACAAGGGAGCACGGCGAACACGGGGGCGCACGGCGAACGGAACGGGTTTACCCGAATCTGCCGGCCACGTAGTCGGCGGTTCTTGTGTCCTTTGGGCTGGTGAAGATGACGTCGGTGTCGTCAGCCTCCACCATTTCGCCGAGCAGGAAAAACGCCGTCTTGTCGGACACGCGCAGCGCCTGCAGCATGTTGTGCGTCACCATGATCACCGTGTAGTGCTGCTTGAGCTCCGCCACCAAGTCCTCGATCTTCGCCGTGGAGATGGGGTCGAGCGCGCTTGTGGACTCGTCCATCAGCAGCACCTCGGGACGCACCGCCAGCGCACGCGCGATGCACAGGCGCTGCTGCTGCCCGCCCGACAGCCCCAGCGCGTTCTTCTTCAGGCGATCTTTCAACTCGTCCCAGATGGCGGCGTCGCGCAGGCTTTGCTCCACGATGTCGTCGAGGTCGGAGCGCTTCTTCACGCCGTGCGTGCGCGGCCCGAACGCCACGTTGTCGTACACGCTCATGGGGAAGGGGTTGGGCTGCTGGAACACCATGCCCACGCGACGGCGCAGGTTGTTCACGTCGACGCCCTTGTACGCATCCACGCCGTCGAGCGTGATCTCGCCCTCGATGCGGCAGCCCTCCACCAGGTCGTTCATGCGGTTCAGACTCTTGAGCAGCGTCGACTTTCCGCAGCCGCTCGGCCCAATGAGCGCCGTCACCTGGTTTTTCGGGAACGTGAGGTTGATGTCTTTCAGCGCGTGGAAGTCTTTGTAGTACAAGTCGAGGTTGCTCACCGCCATCTTCGGCTGCACGGCGGCGGGCCGTTTATCCGTCGATTCCGCCGTCACGCGACTGCGCTCAGAAACTTCGCGGCTTTCCCTCTCCAAAACTGACGTTGTCATTCTTCATGCCCTTTCTTCATCTTCTTCGCGGCGAACGTGGCCAGCAGGTTCAGCAACACCACCACGATCAACAGCACCACGGCGGTGGCGTACGTCTCGTTCACGTGCAAGCCCTCGCTGGCCAGCACATACATATGCACAGCGAGCGTGCGGCACGAGTCGAACACGGCGAATACGCCCTCCGTGCCGAAGTTGGGAATCTGTGCGATGGTGCCGGCGGTGAACAGCAGCGCCGCCACCTCGCCCACGCAGCGGCCGAGCGCCAGAATCACGCCGCCCAAAATGCCGGGCACCGCCGAGGGCAGCACGCAGCGAAACACCGTGCGCAACCGCCCCGCACCCAGGCCGAAGCCGCCCTCGCGGTAGGCGTCGGGCACGGCCAGCAGCGCCTCCTCGGTGGTGCGCATGATAACCGGCAGCACCATGATGGCCAGCGTGCACGCGCCCGACAGCAGGCTCAAGTTCCAATGCAGCGCCGTCACGAAGAACAGCATGCCGAACAGACCGTAGATGATCGACGGGATGCCTTGCAGCGTTTCGGTGGTCATGCGCACCAGCTGCACGAAACGACTGCCGCGTGGGGCGTATTCCACCAGGTAGATGGCGCTTCCCACGCCGATGGGCACCGCCATCAGCAGCGAGAGCGCCGCCATGATAAGCGTGCTCACGAGCGCCGGCATGAGCGAGACGTTCTCGGAGGTGTAGGTCCACTCGAACAGGCTCGGCGTGAGGTACGGCACGCCGTTTACCAGGATGTAGCCCACCAAAAACGCCAGCACCAGCGCCGTTGCCGCCGCGCCCGCGTACACCGCCGCGCGCGTCGCGACGCGCGAGAGGCGCCGCCGACGGGCCGCACCCACCTCGGCCTGGGCGAACAGCGCGTCAAAGCGGTTCACAGCCTCCATCTACCTCACCTCGCCTTTCTTCTTCGCCGCATTGAACAGCCCCGTGATCAGCAAGATGAACACGAACAGCACCACGCCCGTGGCGATGAGCGCGCCGCGGTGCAGATCGGCGGCGTAGCCCATCTCAAGCACGATGTTCGCCGTCATGGTGCGCACGCCCTCGAAAAGCGAGCCGGGGATGGCCGGTTGGTTGCCCGCCACCATGATGACCGCCATCGTCTCGCCGATGGCGCGGCCCACGCCGAGCACGATGGCCGCCATGATGCCCGAGGTGGCCGCCGGCACGATCACGCGGAACACCGAGCGCTCGTGCGTGGCACCGAGCGCCAGCGCGCCCTCGTAGTACTTGCGCGGCACGGCGTCGAGCGCGCTTTGCGCCACCGTGATGATGGTAGGCAGGATCATGATGCCAAGCAACACTGCCGCCGCCAAAAGCGACAGGCCGCGCCCCGTCATGTACGTGCGGATGAACGGCACGATGATCACCAGGCCGAAAAAGCCGTAAACCACGCTGGGGATGCCGGCCAGAAGCTCGACGCCGGGCTTCAGCACGCTCGCCACGCGCCCGCTCGCGAACCGCGAGAGGAAGATGGCGCACAAAAGCCCCGCCGGCACGCCCACAACCATGGCGCCCGCCGTCACGTAAATCGACCCCACGATCATGGGGAAGATGCCGAACAGGTCGTTGGCCGGGCGCCACGTGGTACCGAAAAGGAACTCCGGAAGCCCGATCTGCGCCATGGCCGGCACGCCGTTCGCAAAGAGGAACACGCAGATCAGCGCCACGGCCATCACCGAAACCGCCGCCGCCAGCACAAAAAGCGCCCGCGCAAGCCCCTCCTTTAAAGCTGATTGATTCATATCTTTCTTTCTCTTCAGGGAAGGGAAAGCGAGCCTCGGATCGGAGGCTCGCTTTCACAGGGGAAGGAATTGCGTTATGCCACGTCGCTCCAGTCAACGATCTCGCCCGTGTAGATGCCCATGACCTGGTCGCTCGTGAGCTCGTTGATCGCCGAGTCGGGCGCCACGATCACCGCGATGCCGTCAAGCGCGATCTCAGTTGCCTTCACGCCCGCCGCCGTCTCGGAATCCTTGAGCTCGCGGGACGCCATGCCGATGTCGCACGTGCCCTCGGTCGCCATGTTCACGCCCGTGGTGGAGTCGGACTGCTGCACCTCAATGGTCACGTTGGGGTTGAGAGCCTGATACGCCTCGGCCAGCTTCTCCATCACCGGCGTCACCGACGACGAGCCCGCCACCACGACCTTGCCGTTCAGACCCGCGGGGGTGTACGCCGGCGCGTTCTCGTCGATGGTGATGTAGTGGTTGTCCTCAACCACCTTCTGCCCGTCGGCGCTCATGATGAACGTGACGAAGTCCTGCGCCACGTCAGAGAGGCTGTCCTTCGTCACGATGTTGAAGGGACGCGAGATTTTGTAGTCGCCGCTCTTCACGTTGGCCGTCGTGGCCTCGGCACCGTCGATCTTGAGCGCCTTCACGGAGTCGTTCAGCGAGCCGAGCGAGATGTAGCCGATGGCGGCAGGGTCGCCCGCCACCGAGGTCATCATGACGGAGGTCGAGTTGGTGATGGCGGCCGAGGTGGTGGTCATGTCGACCTTGTTGCCGCTGGCGTCTTTCTGCTCGATGCCGAACAGCTCGATGAACGCGCCGCGCGTGCCGCTGCCGTCCTCGCGCGAGTACACCGAGATCTCGCCCGACGCGCTCGACGCTGCGCCGCCTGAGCTACCCGCGTCAGACGAGCTGCTTGCGGCGTTGTTGGAGCCGCACCCAAACAAAGCGAACATGCCGAGCGCCAAGGAGGCAACCACGACCATGCCCAAAATCCGTTTCTTCACTTCGTTTCCCTTTCGATCATCTGCGGTGTTGGGGCGTCACCGCCCACACCCGCGACGACTGAGCCCCATTGCCCGCGCCGCGTTGCACAACGTGCAGCAACTATGATCGAATGCGCGCATCAAGCCCCCGTCACGCGAAGGGCAAGTTCGCGTAAAGAAGCGGAAAGGGTATGTAAAGTTTTCGGAGGGGAATCGAGTGGCGAACGCGGATCGGTGTTTCGCCTCGCTTGCCCTCCTACGCCGCGTGCACGAAGGGCGCGACGGCGCGCAGGGCGGCGTCTTTGGCAGCCGTCGTGTTCACGTCTTCCGCCACGGTAAACGTTAGCGTGCCCTTGTAGCCGTAGTCGGTGACCTCGGAGAACAGCGCAGCAGACGGCTTCTCCAACGTGCCGAGCGCACTCACCGCCGCATCAACCGCCTGCTCCATCGCACGTGCCGTGGCGTCGAGCTCGGCGCCAGGCGCCGTGACCACCACCGGTACCACCACAACCTGTATGGGACGCAGCTTCGTGAGTGTGTTCTTGTTGATGATCGAGTTCGGCACCACGATGTACTCGCCCACCGCGTTCTCGATGGCGGTATGACGCCACGTGACGTCGCGCACGATGCCGCGCTGCCCTCCCACCTCGATGTGGTCGCCCGGTTCCACCAGCCCCGTGATGCTTACCTGCACACCGCCGATCAGATTCGACAGCGTGTCCTGAAAACCCAGTGAGATAGCGATGCCGCCGATGCCGAGCGCCGTGACGGCGGCGCTCACGTCGACGCCGAAGCAACTCGACAAAATGACGCTGCCGCCGATGCACCACACCACCACGCGCGCGATGTTGATGAAGATGCTCGACGAGGGCAAAGGCGAGTTGTCGTGGCTGAGCACGCGCCGCAAAAGCTTCGTGACGAGGTGTGCGATGCCCGCCGTCACCGCGACGGCGATGACCACCGTAAGCAGCGTGCTGAGCCACTCGACGCCTATGATGCCCTGCAAGAAGTTGTGCAGTCCTTCGGTTTGCTCCTCGGGATCAAATTCCATGCGTCACCTTGTCTCTTTCGGAATTGTGGCGTGAACACGGGGACGTAGCCCTGTTCACCCTCGTCTACCACGAGGCGGGCTTCTGCGGGACGAACGACGGCGGCTGCCATTCCACCACGTGCCCCGCCGCGCGCGTGGCGGCCATGTCGATCAAGCGCTGGTTCGACGAGCCACACCACTTGAGCGCAAGCGACTTGCGCTCCTGCACAAACGGGCCGTCCACCAACACGTCGATATGGTCGAGCAAGTCTTGCACGTCGCGGTCGCCCTGCTCCGCGCAGCACGCCAAGTCTTCGTAAAGCCCGCCCGTGTAGGCCCAAATGCCGTAGCCTTCCGCCTTCAACGCGCGCGCCAGCTCGGCACACGCGGCGGCTTGCTCGAACGGCTCGCCACCCGTCAGCGTCACGTCGTGCACCAACCCGTTCGCGCGAATGTCGGCAAGCACGGCGTCCACCGTGGTGAGCGTGCCGCCCTCGTGCGGCTGGCTTTCGGGGTTGTGGCACCCAGGGCACGCGTGCGAGCACCCCTGCACGAACACGGCATAGCGCAGCCCCGGCCCGTCCACAATAGAGTCAGGCACCGCCCCATACAGATTGATGTTCATCGTTTTATCCATAGTGTTCATTATAGAGCGCCAAAAATCACACAAGGGAAGCCCTCGGCAACCCGCAAAAGTTTCACGCGAGATTTACTTGAGATTTTCCACCCCGCAGGTCGCCGCAAAGTCAGCGAGAAGGGCTCTGGTGCCCGCAATTGCCCCGCCGCAGAACCAAGTTGGCTTAGGCCAACGCCGAGTTCTGCACAAGGGGCAAGGGCGGGTGCCAGAGCCCTTCGCAGCGTCGAGCCATTCCGTTGGCCGTTAGGCCGACGGAATTTGATGCTTCACGCGGTCGTGCTCTTCGGCGCGCTTGGCGTCGTTGAAGCGGTCGAGCGTGCCTACCAAATAGCCCGTGATGCGGCGAATGCGCTCGAAGGGCTGGTTGTGCTCGTCCTCGGTGCGGCCGCACTTCGGGCACACATCCTCGATGATGCCGTTGTAGCCGCACACCGGATCGCGGTCGACCGGATGGTTCACCGAGCCGTAGCCCATGCCGCATTCCTTCATGTAGCGAATGACGCTCTCGAACGCCTCGAGGTTCTCGGTCGGGTCGCCGTCGAGCTCGATGTAGCTGATGTGCCCGCCGTTGGTGAGCGCGTGGTAAGGCGCCTCGATGGCAATCTTGTCGAACGCGTTGATGTCGTAGTACACCGGCACGTGGAAGCCGTTGGTGTAGTAGTCGCGGTCGGTCACGCCGGGGATCACGCCGTAGCGCTCGCGGTCGATGCGCACGAAGCGGCCCGACAGGCCCTCGGCGGGCGTGGCGATGAGCGTGTAGTTCATGCCGCGCTCGCGCGAGATGCGGTCGCAGTACGAGCGCATATGCCCGATGATCTCAAGCCCCAAACGCTGCGACTCGGGGCTCTCGCCGTGGTGCTTGCCCGTCAGCGCCACCAAGCACTCGGCCAAGCCGATGAAGCCCGTGGTGAGCGTGCCATGCTTCAGCACCTCGCGCTGCGTGTCGGTGGGCTTGAGCTTCTCCGAGTCGATCCACACGCCCTGCCCCATCAAAAACGGCGCGTTGTACACGTGCTTGCGCGCCTGAATCTCGAAGCGCTCGTCGAGCTGGCCGGTAACCAGCTGCAGCTTCGAGTCGAGCAGGTCGAAGAACAAGTCGAGGTCGCCCTTCGCGCGGATGGCCAGGCGCGGCAGGTTGATCGAGGTGAACGACAGGTTGCCGCGCCCCGGCGTGATCTCGCGGTCGGGGTCGTACACGTTGCCCATGACGCGCGTGCGGCAACCCATGTACGCGATCTCGGTTTCGGGCGTGCCCTTGTAGTACTGCGCGTTGAACGGCGCGTCGAGGAAGCTGAAGTTGGGGAACAGCCGCTTCGCCGAGCAGTGCATGGCCAGCTTGAACAGGTCGTAGTTCGGATCCTCGGGGTTGTAGTTCACGCCTTCCTTCACGCGGAAGATCTGCACGGGGAAGATAGGCGTCTCGCCCGACCCTAAGCCTTCCTCGGTGGCGAGCAGCATATTCTTGATGACCATGCGGCCCTCAGGGGACGTGTCCATGCCGTAGTTCACCGACGAGAACGGCGTTTGCGCGCCGGCGCGCGAGTGCATGGTGTTCAGGTTGTGCACAAGCGCCTCCATCGCCTGGAACGTTTGGCGGTCGGTGTCGCGCGAAGCGTTCTTCTGCGCGTAGGAAACCACGCGCTCGGCCAGCTCGGGCGACACACCCGCAGCCTCGATCTCGCGCAGCACAGCGGCGCGGAAGTCCTCCGCCATCTCAAGCGTAGCCACCTCGCCGGTTTCCGCCTCTACGCGCGCCAGCATGTCCTCGGCGAACGCGCGGTCGTCGGCGATGTCGGTCAGAAGGTCGATCGCCTCCGCCACGTGCTTCTTGAACAGGCGGCGGAACGTCTTGCGCACGCCTTCCGCCAGGCCGTAGTCGAAGTCGCACACCGACTGACCGCCGTGCTGGTCGTTCTGGTTCGACTGAATGGCGATGCAGGCCAGCGCCGCGTAGCTGGAGATGTCGTTGGGCTCGCGCAGCACGCCGTGGCCGGTCGAGAAGCCGCCCTTGAAGAGCTTGCGCAGCTCGATTTGGCAGCAGGTGGTGGTCAGCGTGTAGAAGTCCATATCGTGGATGTGGATGTCGCCCTCGCGGTGCGCCTTGGCGTAGCGCGGGTCGATCACGCACATCTCGTAGAACTGCTTCGCCGACTCGGAGCCGTACTTGAGCATGGTGCCCATGGCCGTGTCGGCGTCGATGTTGGCGTTTTCGCGCTTCATGTCGGAGTCGGAGGCCTTCGAGAAGGTGATGTCCTTCAACGTTTGGATGAGGCGGCTGTTCACGTCGCGCACGCGGCTGCGCTCGGCGCGGTAGAGAATGTACGCCTTCGCCGTTTGGACGAAGCCCGACTCGATGAGCGTTTCCTCCACGAGGTCCTGCACGCCCTCGACCGTCGGCGTGCCCTCGATGGCGCCCGCGTCGAGCTTGGCGACCACCTTGCGCGCAATCTCGTCAGCCGTTGCGCGGTCTTGCATGGCGGCGCACGCCTGGAACGCCTTCTCCACCGCCTCGGCGATCTTTTCCTCGTGGAACTCGGCGGTGCGCCCGTCGCGCTTGATGATGCTCTTAACCATGCGTGCCCCTTCCTTCGGCATTGTCCTCAACGCTCGTTTTAGCCACAAAATAAGGTGCCCGACCGCTATTCAGACACCCTCGAATTTCCGCGCTCCGACCTGTGCTTATCTATGTTTCTTCAACATTCTTTCAACAGGTGCTTTGCACTATTAACCACAACATATTGTGGTTTAGAACTTTTCGATTGCATAGATATGGTACTAGCTTGCAACCTCGCGCGCAAGCGAACGTTTTGTGTTTTTACCCAACTGAAAACTACAGAAATATTTTTTTCGAAGCGACGCGCTTGACAGGCGGGCAAACGCGTGCACACCTCGCCCGCGGCGCAACGTTGGCGCGGCAAAGCTAGGAAACCGTGCCGTACACCTGCCCCCAGGCATGGCCGGTGATAGCGGAGTTGATTTGGTCGCAGAGGCGCTGGCGCGTGTAGTTGCCGGGCGGCAACAGGTTGACGATGCGCATGAGCTCTTCGGGAAGGTCGGCGGCCTCGGCAGCAATCACCACGTCCAGGCGCCGTACCGTAGGCGACGCAGGCTCAGGCGCGGGCTCGGGCGCGGGCGCGTCGAACGCGGAAAGCCCCAAAAGCGAGGCCGTACGGGGCGACACGCCAAGCCGCTCGGCGGCAGACGGCGCACCGCCGGAAGCGCCTTGCGCGCCCGCCCCTTCCGCTTCCAAGTCGTAGAACAGCGCATCAACGATGCGTTGCAACGATCCGTAGAACTCGCTCCGCTCGATGTTCGACATACCCGGCCCGCCTAACTCTCTTTAATCGACCCGCTTGGCCTCATCGACTGCAGGGCCGTCGTGCTCGACGATCTGCAAGTTGCCGTCGAGCGCTGCTGCCACGCGCGCCCGTGCGCGCTCGACGAACGCGGAAAGGTCCTCCTCGGGCGTTGCCGTCGACACCTCCGCTTCCGACGTCGCACGCGCAAGCGCGTCGACGCCGAGCATCGTGGCCGCAAGCGCCCCCGTGTAGGCCGGCGTGGCATCGCCCGCCGCGCGCAGGAACTGCACGCCCGCCGCGCGCAACGCGTCGGCCGCGGGCATCATCGTGTCGGGCGCGTAGTAAGGGTTGTCCTTCGTGGGGGCGAACTGCTGCGCGTCGCGAACGCCCACCTCAAGCTGGGCAAGCAGCGGCAGCCCCGTTGCCTTGCGCATACGCGCGGCAAGCGACGCCGCCTCGTCCTGCGCGGCCGCCGTGGCAAAACCCGCCACGCTGGCCTCGAACTCCTCCATAACGCGCGCCGCCTCGTCGATCGTGCCGCGCCCGCTTGCTAGCGTGCCGTCGGCGCGCACGCTCACCGACGCGAAAATCGGCGCGTCGCTCACCTTCCGCAGCCCCATCAGCGCGCATTTGAGGTCGTCGCAGGTCATAAAGCCGTTGAGGAAGAACGCGTCGAATTCCTCCTCGGCGAACAGCCGCCCCGCGCGCGCGTATTGGTCGCGGTTCTCCATGAGCGACGCCTTCGACGAAGGGTCGAGCGGCAGCCCGCACGGCCCGATTTCCACCAGCACGTGCTGGGGCGTAAGCGCCCTAACTGCGGCAAGCGCCGCGCGCGCGATCTCGCCCGCGCGCGCCTCCATGCCCGACTGCGCCAGGCGCGCCGGCGTGAGCGAGGACGTGCAGGCAACGAGGCACTGAGCGCCCGCGATCGACTCCAGGCGATACGCGTCCTCAAGCGTGTCGGGCTCAAGGAGCAGCGTGAGCTCGGTGTCGTGCGCCACGTCGATGCCCAAACGCGCCAGCGCCGAGAGCACGGGGCTCGACAGCACGAGCATGTCTTTGTTGAATCGCAACTTGATGTCGGGCATGAGCGCATCCTTTCGCCGCGGGCCGCGGACCCCTCGCCCGCTGCCGCCGTCTCGTCGTTTTCGTCGTTTTCCCTATGATACACAGAAACGCCGGCGGGGCGAGCGGAAGACTGCCGACGGCGAACGGGGTCGACAACGAGCCCGCGCGCATTTCACCGCCAAAACCACGCCGTTCCAACCGAAGAGAGACGCCCGTCGGCGCGGCGCAGCGTACGCGCGTCTATAATGCGTACCAGCAAGTCGATGTGGTTCCCCTCCCGTCGAGCTTGCACTGCTTTATACCCCTTAAAAGCAGTTTTGCGGCGCATAGATTCGCCGCATCATCCCCCTCCTCAGGGCCGGCAAGGTACCCCTCCTTAGCCGGCCCGCTTCTTTCTTGAGAGCAAGTTAGCTTGACGCGGGGCGGGGCGCGTGCGTGGCTTCAAACGCACCCGCCGAAGAGCCGTCTGTCGCAGCGCGCAGAAAGTGGCGCATGACTTCGCGATGTGGTAAGATGCGAGGCGAGCGGTGCCCCGTCTCGTCGGGCAGCATTGCTTTTGGGTTAAAGCCGGGTCAGCTTGCAGGCACACCCGGCTTCTTCTTTCCAAGTCAACGCTGTTCGCCACCTCCTTCCAATCGCGGCCATCAAGCGCCTATTTGCGCCTGGTGAGGCCGATCATGCCCAGGACAACCGTGAAGATTGCGCAAAGCGCGATGACGGTTTGTGCATCCATTGGCAACGCCCCCTCATCGAGGCGCCGCCCGAGCGAGGCGAAGCACCGCGCCGATTATACCGCAGGCGCGCGACCCCCGACCCTCGCGAACCCCAGAGGGGCATCTACGTGCCCGAGCCCGCGCTTCGCCCACCCCGCTCGACAAGCTCGATGTTCATTTTGTCGAGTGCTCGACAAACCCATGTCGGGCACCGCCAACGCCTTGCGGCGCGGCGTCACCCCTCGCGCAAGGCGGCAACAACGGCCGCCCGGTCGCGCTCGGTGAGGCTACCCACGCGCTTGCCTATGTCGGACGCTCGCAGCAGCAGCCGTTGCGAGCACCGCGCAACCGACGGTCTGGCCAAGCCCTCGCGTTGCCAGTCGAGCAGGCGAACCTCCCCGAAGCACCAATCGCGCGGCGCATGGGACGTCACCTTAACGGCGGCAACGGTGAGCGCGCCGTCGTCCACGTTGAGCGCGACCACGGGCCTAGCCTTGTAGCCTTTCGGCGCGTCCTCGAAGCGGACGACGGCTATAAGAACGTCGAAGGGGCTTATATCACTGATAGAGAGCGTCATAGACGTCGTCCTCGGGGTCGTCCCAATCGGCGGGCAGAACCGCCACGCCGTCTTCGCCGCGCTTCGGGTGCAACAAGGTAGACGGGTCCACCCAAACACCGCGAACCCCGGAGGTCACGGGGAACGGAACGCCGCCGACCTGAAGCGACTTGCGGAAAAAGACGTTGACAGCGGTCGTGAGGTTCATGCCCATCGACTTGTACAGCCTGTCGGCAGCGGCTTTAACGTCGTCGTCTATGTTGACAGTCAGCGTTGCCATGCGCGCACCTCCATATCTTTCCATCACTGCCATCCATTATAGTGGTTTATACTAATAAAGTAGTGTATTGTCACTATAAAACTTATAGTATGGGAAGCTTCACGCCAACTTACCCAGCCGCCCAAGCGCCCAAGACAGCCTCCGGCATGGCCCCAACAACAGGACGCCACGTTTTTCCCTACCTTGAATCTTCAAATCAAATGCAACACCTCGGAGTAGTGGACCTCGTACGGCGTC
>JAUNGO010000038.1:0-25029 GCA_030524475.1 Eggerthellaceae bacterium
GTCGACGCGCACGCGCCCGACCTCATGGTCGACGTGCGCATACGCGAAAACCGCGCCACGGTCTCGATCGACTTGGCGGGCGGGTCGCTGTATCGACGCACCTATTTCGACGAGCACGACGGGCAGGACGCCCCGCTGGCGTGCGCCTTTGCGGCGGGTGTGCTCATGGCGGCGGGTGCCCCTGCGCGTTTGCGCGAAGGCTGGGGGCTGCTCGACCCGGCGTGCGACGCGGGGTTTATCGTGTGCGAGGCGGCTTTGATGGCGGCCGACGCGGCACCGGGGCTTTTGCGCGAGCGGTGGGGCTTCTACGGCTGGGCGCAGCACGACGACGAGGCGTGGGGCGCCGAACTTGCCCGCGCCGACGAGCGTTTCGAGCGGGGTCTTGAGCGCCTGCTCGCGGAGGCGGGGGCGCAAAGTGCGGGCAGCCTTCCTAACGGCGAGCACGTGCGCATCGTGGGGCTTTCGTCCTCGTCGCCCGCCGTCACGCGGGCGCGGGCGCACCTGCGCAACGCGGGTCTGCGCGCTGTTGCGAGCATCGAGGCGGAAGGCGTCGACGGCGCTGCTGCCGTGTGCGCGCGTGTGGCGGGCGTCGTGCGCGACGCGCGCGGCAAGGATGCCGTTTCCGCCAAGGCTTCCGACGCCGCCGAACCCGCCCGTGCCGCCGACTGTGTCGATCTCGACGACGTCGATAGCGCCGCCAACGTCGACTTCGCCGTTTCTGCCGCTCCTGCGCTCGTGGTTGCTACCGCCGCTGCCGCCGACCGCGACGAGAACGACGCGCGCGCGGTGGCGGAGACGGCGGCGTTTATGGCGGCGGCTCGCACGGCGCCTGCTGGCTCGGTGTTCGCCGCCGCCACGGTGCGGGGTCTGCAGGCGCGCTTCGGCGTCGAGCCCGCACTGAAGACGCGCGTGGGGCGCGAGCGCATCGCGGAGGTCGTCGAGGTGTTCGACGAGCCGCCGGCGGCGCCTGCGCACATCACGGTGCCCGACCCGCAAGGCGGCGCCGACCACGTGGTCGAGGTGAACGACGCGAACGCCGCCCAGTTCGCCGCGCGTTTGCGCAAGGTGGCGCGCGAGCGGCGCAAGTGGGCGCGCCGCGAGGGCGTGACGAGCTATCGCCTCTACGACGCCGACCTTCCCGACTACAACGTGGCCATCGACCTCTACGAAGGCGCGGGCGCGGCGGAGGGCAAGACCTTTGTGCACGTGGCGGAGTACCAGGCACCCGCCTCGATCGACGCCTACACGGCGCGCTGCCGCTTCGACGACGTGCTCGCCGTGGTGCCGGTCGCGCTCGGCGTGCGTCCCGACCACGTGTTCTCGAAGGTGCGCGAACGCTCGAAGGGCGGCTCGCAGTACCGCGACGCGGGGCGGCGCTCGTATGTGACGTGCGTCGGTGAGTCGGGGCTGCTTTTCGAGGTTGACCTGGCGGGATACCTCGACACGGGCATCTTCCTCGACCACCGCGAGACGCGCCGCATGGTGGGCGGCATGGCGAAGGGCGCGCGCTTCTTGAACCTGTTCGCCTACACGGGCACGGCAAGCGTGTACGCGGCGGCGGGGGGCGCTGTGGAAACGACCACCGTCGACCTCTCGCAGACCTACCTCGACTGGGCGCGACGCAACATGGAGATGAACGGCTTTCCCGAAAGCCGCGAGGACGTCTTCGTGAGCGCCGACGTGATGACGTGGATTCGCGACGCGCGGCGCTCGCGGCTTGCCTTCGACCTCGTGTTCGTCGACCCGCCGACGTTTTCCAACTCGAAGTCGATGGGCAGACGCACGTGGGACGTGCAGCGCGACCACGTGGAGCTTTTGATCGGCGTCTCGCGCCTTCTGGCGAAAGGCGGTGTGGCGGTGTTTTCGTGCAACCTGAGAACGTTCAAGCCCAACGTCGAGGAACTGGAGAAGTACGGCGTGAAGATCGAGGACGTCACGGCGAAAACCATCCCGCACGACTTCGAGCGCAATCCCCGCATCCACCAGTGCTACCTCGTGACGCGCGCATAGATCAAAAAGGGGAACGCCCAAAGGCGTTCCCCCGGTTTCCCCGGTTTGCCTAGTTTCCTCGGCTTCCCCAGGCTTCCCGCCTACTTATCCCTCACGGGCGAGTTCTTGCCGGGGCGGATGAAGAACGCCGCCACGAGCATGATCACGCTCAGGGGGATGATGGTGTACAGGCACGCGTCCCAATACGTCGCGCCGCCGTCGATGAGGCCGCCGTAGATGGGGCTGAAGCAGTTGCCCAAGCACTGCGCGAACTGCATGACCGCCATGCCCATGGTGGCCGCCATCGCCGACTTGTTCATGATGGCGGGTGCCAAGGGGCGCAAGCCGCCGCCGCCGAAGCCGCCGCAGATGCCCATGAGCACGATGCCGACCCAGGTGAGCGTTTCGTTGCCGTTTTGGAACAGCAAGTAGAAGCAGATCAGATACGATATGGCAACAGCCACCGGCACGATCCGCTTCAGACGGTGGGGAAGGCGCGCCGTGACCGAGCCGCCGAGCGGGTTCGCCACGATGCTGATGCCCGTCACGATGGCAAGGCCCGTGCCCGCCAGCGCCTCAGACCAGCCCCAACCGACCGGCTGCGCGCTTTGCAGGAACGTGGGCAAATACGTGTTCACGATGCCCGTCTGGCCGATGATGAACACCAGAAACACAAGTCCCAGCAGCCAGATCTGCGGGTTCTTCAAAAGCCCGAGGCACTCGGAGAAGGTGCCCTCGACGTTGTAGTTGGCGCCTTCGCCCTCGGGCACTTTATAGAACACCCAGAACAGGATGAGCGCCACCACGGCAAACGCCACGACCACGCCGAACACGCCCTGCCAGCCGATGGCGGCGGCCAAAGGCGGGCAGATCATGGAGTCGAGCGTGATGGACAGCGGCACCCAGCAGCACCACAGCCCCAGCGCGAAGCCGCGCGTCTTGTCGGGAAACCACAGCGTGATGAGCGTGGGCGCCGACACGCCGGCAAGTCCGATGCCCGTGCCCTCGAGGAAGCGGCCGACCATCATGGTTGCCACGTTGTTGCCGCCCGCGATCTCGATGAGTCCGCCCACGATGACGCCCACGGCCGAAAGCGCGATGGTGTTGCGCAGTCCAAGCTTGCGGCAGATGAACGCCGCGGGAAACGCCAGCACGATGCCGATGAGCGACACCATGGTCATGAGCATGCCGAAGCCGCTCGCGTCAAGCCCGAAGCAGCCCGCGGGGCTGACACCCGGCACGTAGATGAAGTACAACGGGATGGACACGATCTTGAACTGCGCCATCGGCGCGGCGAAGCTGATCAGAAACGTGACTAGCCAGATGACCCACGCGTAGCGCGGGGTTTTCTCGGCGGTTTCCGTGACCACCGACTCGGCGATGGGCCGAGGTGCCCTGTTGGTGACGACAGAGCGGTCTTTTCCCTCCATTTTGAAAACCTTTCTCTTTTACGTTGCGTTTCAGATACAGGTTGGTGTGACGGCGCGGGCGCCCCTTACACGCCCGCGCCCCGTTTGACTTGTCGGCCTAAAACGCCCCTTGGCCGCTCAAAAGAAACCCCGCCACCGCCACTGCGGCTATAAGCAGAATGGGGATCAGCGAGTCCTTCATCGCGCGCACGACCCTTCCGGCGCGTGCACCGGCTCGTGCTCGACGTCCCATTCCTCCAAAATCACGTTGCCGCGGTACTTGTACACGCCGTAGATGCCGCAGAAGTTGTAGTCGGCCACGGTGAACTGGCCGCCGATCGAGGTGACGAACTCCGCCGCCGCCTTGTTGAAGCCCTTGTGCGCGAACACGTAGAAGTTCGCGATGTTGTCACGGCTGCCCGTAGGGGCGAGCACCACGCCCGATCCCATCTGGATGGGCAGGCCGTCGGTTTTCATGCGCAGGTTCTGCACGCAGATCTTCGGCTCGAAGTAGCCCAGCCAGTTGTGCCGCGCGATCTTGGCGCACTCGGCCCATAGAAGCGTGTCCTTCTGGCTGGCATCGCGGTAGATGGCGGCGAAGAACTCCTGGTAGGTGCCAGCGGCTTCAAGCGCGTCGGCGTAGGCGGGCAAGACGTTGCCGCCCGCGGTGGCGAACAGGAGCATTTCCTTCAACGTGGCGCGGTCGGCAAGCGGCGCGGCGTCGATTTGGGAGGTGAGTTCAGTGACGTTCATGGGGAAATCCTTTGGCGGTTTGACGCGCGGGCGGGGCGGGAAACTCTCTGCCTAACGCCCGCTAAACGAAAGGCGGCCTCCGCTTCGCGCGAAAACCGCCTTCAACTCAACTAACTCTTACGCGCAGGGCGGAACCCACAGGTACTGCTCGGACTTCTCGTCGAGCTTCTTCGCCAGCTCGTCGACCGGGCCAAACGTCATGCACTTGGCCTGGCAGTGGAATACGCAGGAGGGGAGCTTGCCCTTCTCCTGGCGGTCTGCGCACAGATCGCAGATGCGGGTGAACGACGGGATGAAGTCGTAGACGTACTTGTCGGTCGGCTCGCCGTCGGCGTCCTTGATGGGCCACGGCCCGTTCTGCATGACCTTCACGCCCCACTGCTCAAGCGGCAGCTCGTGCTCGGCCTGGCAGGCTACCTCGCAGGAGTAGCAGCCGGTGCAGAATTGATAGTCAACCAAAATACCATTGCGTGCCATTACAGGTCCTCCTCGCTGCAGCGGTAGATCTTGCACAGGGTGCATTTCAGGTCAGCTCCGAAGCCGGTGCGGCCGGGCTTGTTCGCCAGGAGCTGGTTGATGTTGGACTGGCGGAAGCCGTACAGGTTCGGCTCGGCGCCGTCCTGCTCGGGGAACCACCAGCCGTGCTGCGCGGCGATTTCCTTCTCGTGCACCTCGTAGGTGACGCGAGCGCGCTGGCGGCAGCGGCCGCGGTGGTTCTCGATCCACACCCAGTCGCCCTCGCAGATGTTGTGCTCGGCGGCCGTCTTCGGGTGAATCTGCACCCACGGGTCGGGCGTGAGCTGGCGCAGGTAGGGAATCTGGCGATGCTCGGAGTGGAAGAACGACGTGGTGCGCGCGCCCGTGATCATGATGAGCGGGTACTCCTCGTAGAGGTCCGGCGTGGACACAGGGCCGATGCCCGGCTCCTCGATGTAGGGCAGCGGGTCGTAGCCGTAGGCCTTGAACAGCGTGGAGTAGAACTCGACGCGGCCGGTGGGGGTGTTGAAGCCCGGCTGGCCGTCGGGGCGCATGAGGCCCTTCTCGTACTTCTTGTAGACGTACTTCTGGTACGCAGGCCCGTGCTCCATGAGCTCGCGGAAGGTGAAGCCGGAGGGTTTCACGATCTCGTCGTACACCTCGTCCTCGGTAGCCCACGGCCAGGTGTGCTGCTTGCCCTCGGGGCGGTTGATGGCCTTGTTGAACTCGTCGTCGTTGTCGAAGTACTGCGCGAGGCGACGGTTGATCTCGCAGTCGGAGAGCGCCTCGCCCTCGGCCGCGCAGCCGCCTGTGATGGCGGAGAGGAAGTAGTAGTGCGCGCGCACGGAGTGCTTCTCGGCCCAGGTCTGGACCGGCAGCACGATGTCGGCACAGGACTGGATGGTCGGGGTCATGAACACGTCGCACGCGGCGATGAACTCAGGCTTCTTCATGGCCTTGTACCAGCGCTCGGTCTCGCAGCTCATGCAGGCGATGCCGTTGGACGTCTGGATCCACACGCCTTTCACGCCGCCGTCCTCGCACACCTCAAGGCACATATCGGGCATGGCTTGGGTGAGGCCGTAGCGGTACATCGGGTACTCTTTCCAGCCGACGCGCTTCTTCTGCGTTTCCTCGTCGATGAGGTCGTAGATGCCCCACGCGCCTGCGGAAGGCTGGTCGACGCCCATGGGGGCCGCCGTGTAGCACATGCCGCCGGGGATATCGAGGTTGCCGGTGATGGTCCACAGCGCCGCGATGGCCGCTGCGCACGGGGTGCCCTGCGACTGCATGTCGACGGCCAGGCCCCACACCACGTTGGCGGGGTGGGAGTTCGCGAACAGGCGGGCCGCCTCGACGATCTTCTCCTTCGGCACCCAGGTCATTTCCTCGACCTGCTCAAGCGACAGTTCGCGGGCGCGCGCCGCCAGTTCGTCGAAGCCGTAGGTCCACTTCTCGACGAAGTCGTGGTCGTAGAGGTCCTCGTCCACGATGACCTTGATCATGCCGAGCGCGAGCGCCGTGTCGGTGCCGGGGCGCAGCATCAGGTGGATGTCGGCGTGAGCGGCGAGCCAGGTCACGCGCGGCTCGACCGAGATGAGCTTGCAGCCGAGCTTCATGGCGTCGGTCACCCAGTGGCCCATGAAGAAGTCGGGGTTGGAGATGGTGGGGTTGCAGCCCCACACGATGGTGCACTCGGGGCACACCCACTCGGGGTCGTCGTAGCGCAGGGCGGAAAACTGCGAGAAGTCGGCGATGAGCATGCCGCCGTAGGTCATGATCATGAGCGACAGGCGCGGCAGGTAGCACGCGGTGCCGGAAAGGAAGCCGTACTCGTTGGGGGAGCCGAACGTGTTGGCCATGCGGCCGACCTGCCACTGGTTGTCACGCGCGGTGCCGCGCAGGCAGTGGATGGAGTCGCCGCCGTAGGTCATGGCGATGCGGCGGAACTCCTTGTAGCACGTCTCGAGCGCCTCGTCCCACGTGATGCGCTCCCACTTGTTCTCGCCGCGCTCGCCGGCGCGCTTCATCGGGTACAGGATGCGGTCGGGGTGGAACTCGACCTGCTTGAACGCCAAACAGCGCGGGCACAGCGCGCCGCGGTTGTAGGGGTCGTCGGGGTCGCCCTCGCACTTGATGAAGCGGCCCGTCTCGGGGTCGGAGTACACCAGAACGCCGCAGCCCTCATGGCAACCCGGCGCCGACCACACCGACGTGCGGGTGACGAGCATGCCGTCTTCCATGTACTGCCACTCGCCCGGATGCTTCCAGCGCGGATCGACCTCCTGACGCTCGCCCGCGCCGAAGTTGAATTGGTTCTCCTCCTTGGTGGTACCAATGTCGTCGCGGTCTTTGGTGTCGATTGCTGTTTCTACCATCGCAACTCCTCTCGTATGCGATACGCCCGGCGCGCGGTGCGCCCGGCGTGCGGGAGTTGTGCGCTGCGGTCCCTACCCGCGCCTGCGCCCAAGCTCCCTCGGCGCGCAAGTATCGGCCTTGCCCGCCGAGAGGGACTTCGCGGGTGTCCGCCCCGCGCCTTCCCTCAAAGGCTGGCGCGAGTATGCCACGGCGCGCGGGGCGCGCTATGGCGTAAATGGTATGCAAATATGGGAATCAGTACGATGGTATGAGAACCTGAACTGGGGTTTTGCGATGCATGCCTTTGCTGGGGGCTGGTGGCGGCGACGGCGCCCTGGAGCGCACGCTCAGAAGCTTCGCAGCCTTCGCTTTGCGCTCCAGGGCGTCGTCGGCGCCACCGATATGCAAGAGTCGTGCTCTATGGGGGAGGGAGGAGGTTGGTTGGGTTTTCCATCGTAATTCGTAGGGCAAGGGCCATGCCCTTGCCGCTTACGCTTTGCGTACTTCGGCGTCTTCGAGGGGGAACTCCTCCACGAAGTCCATGAGCTTTTGCTGGGAGTGGATGTCGAGCTTGCGGTAGATGTTGTAGATGTGGCTTTTCACCGTGTGCGGCGAGATGGTGAACTTCTCCTGGAGGTAGGCGGCGTTGCGCCCGCGCGCCAGGTAGCGCAGGATGTCGGTCTCGCGCGGTGAGAGCTGGTAGAGCTTCGCGATGGCGTCGCAGCGCGCCTCGAACAGCTCCGCCTCGCTCATGGACACGTTCAGCACCGTGGTTGCGCCGCCTTGCGCGTCGGCGGGGGAGGTGCCGTCGGCGTTGTGGTGCTTCTCCACGGGCAAAAACAGCATGACCACTGCTACGAGCACCACAACCGCAATGAGGCGGATGGTGGTGAACACGCCGGCGTGCGCGCCGACGATCATCGTGGCGACGGTGGCGACGACCCAACCCGCGGCGAACCCGAGCGTGAGCACCGAAAGGCGCATGGCGGACTGGCGGAACAACGGCGTCTCGCGGGAAAACGTGCTCTTCTTCACGAGGAACGCGCTGTTCACGGTAACGAGCGCCGCCCATGCCGCCACCACCACGCACGCGCACGCCAGCTGGACCGCGTCGGACGCGAACGGCGTGATGACGCACGCCGCTACGGCGACGAACGTGAGGATGCGCTGGATGGAGGTGATGCCCACCTCGCGGTGCGTGATCGAGAGCAGCGCGATCACGAGCGCGCCAGGAAACGCGAACAAAAGGCCGATGAACACGTAGTCGGGCCCGAAGTTGAACAAGAACACGAAGGTGAGAGCGAACACGACGCCGTACATGAACAGCGACGGCTCGACCTCCTTGGAAAACTTCCACGTGTCGGCGGTCGCCTCAAGCGGGGCGCGTTCGTCGTTGCCGTCGGCGCGCGCGGTGGCGAACACGAGCAGGCCGACCGAGCACAGCACGTAGATGAAGATGAACGCCGGCTGCATGGACTCGGGCGAGAGCGCCGCGAGCGCGAACAGCAGCGTGCCGCCCGCGTAGGCGAGCCCCGTGAAGCGCCCGTAGCCCGTGGTCTTGAGGCGCGAGCACACGTCGAGCCACGAGAGGTTGAGCCCCGCGAAGGCGACGCCCGCAAGGAAGTTCAGCGCGCACACGACGGGAAGCGGGATGAGCGCGCCGTTGTACATGGCGAACGTGGCGATGGGAAGCGCCACCGCGAACACGAGCTCGACGGACACGCACGGCGTCGAGAACACGTTGAAGCGCGGCAGGCGCCCCAGCAGGTGCAGCGCGATGTACCCGACGGGTATGCCGATGAACGCCCACATTTGGGTGAAGTCGCGCGTGCTCACGGGCACGTGCGACGGGAAGTCGCAGAAAAGCCAGAAGAATTGGACGAACATCCAACCGATGAGAAACGCAAAGCCGGCGATGCTCAAAAGCTCCATGGCGGATACGCCGATCTTCTCCTCGGGCGCTGAGTCAACCATATGGAAAATCCCCCTTGTGATGCGATGTGACGTTCACGCTGCGCAGCCTGAATGCGGTCTGCGAGGTGCGCGTCGGGCGGAGTCCTCTCTTGATGCGCGCACGAACCGCGAATGCCCACCGCGACTTATTATAGTCTGATTCGGCTTGACAAATCAAAGGGGTTGGGATGGTCAAATCTCGTTGGTTTCCCGTACGAACAAAACGACGATGCCGAGGCAGAGCGCGGCGAGGGCGCCTGATATGCCGAGCGCGGCATGGTAGCCCATGACGGGCGTCGCGGTTTCAGCGAAGATCTTGACGGCGAACACCATGACGGCGGTGGCGAGCGACGCGGCGATCTGGCGCGACATGATCATGGCCGACGAGCCGTGCGTGGTAAGTCCCGCCTTGCCGAGCGCTCCCAAACCCCACGCGGTGGTGGTGGGGATGAGGGTGGTAAGCCCCACGCAGCGCAGCGTTTGGCACACGGCGAACGCCCACAGCGGCGCGTCGACTGGCACAAACGCGATGCTCACGGCGCCCGCCACCAGAAACACGCCGCCGAACAGGGCGGTTTTGCGCGGCCCGAAGCGGTCGGAGGCGGCACCCGCGCCCGGCTCGAACACGAGCGCGGCCAGGGCGCCGGGCAGAAGCACGAGGCCCGCCTCGAGCGTGGTGTGCTCGCCCGCCTCCACCACGGCAAGCGGGATGATGAGCGTCATGCCGACGAAGCAGCCGTAGAGCGCGCATTGCGCCGCCACGCTCACGCGGTAGGGATGGAAGGTGAAGATGCGCAGGTCGATGAGCGGCTCGGCGGCGCGCCTCTGGCGACGCAGGAAGGCGATCACGCAGGCAAGCCCCACGAGGACCGACCCCCACACGAGCGGCTCGGCCAGGCTCATGTTCGCGGCGGCGGTGAAGCCCAAAAGCAGCCCGCCGAAGCCGAACGTCGAAAGGATAAGCGAGCCCACGTCGAGCGTGGCGGCGGCGTCTTTCACGTCGCGTTCGCGCACGACGACGAACGCGGTCGCGATAAGAAAAGCCGACGCCGCGGCCAAGATGAGGAACATCGCGCGCCACCCGAACGCCAGGCACAGCGCCCCGCCCACGGTCGGCCCGATGTTCGGCGCGAACCCGAGCGCGATGCCGGCGATGCCCATAGCCGTGCCGTGGCGGTTCTCGGGGAAGCGCGTCATGGCGATGGTCTGCAGAAGCGGCATGAGAACGCCCGTGCCGAGCGCCTCGAGCACGCGCCCGACGATGAGCATGGCGAAGTTCACGGCTAAAAAGTCGCAGAGCGACCCCACCAGGTAAAGCCCGTAGGCGTACAGCAGAAGCGAGCGCACCGAGAACCTGCGCTGCAAAAACGACGCCAGCGGCACGGCGGCGCCCATGCAAAAGATGTAAATGGTGGCAAGCCACTGGCCCCAGCCGATGTCGGTGGAAAGGTCGACGAGCACCTCGGTCGCCATGGTGTTGAGCGCCGTTTGCGTCATGCCGCCGAGGCCCGTGCCCACCACCACGATGGCGAACAGGGTGTAGAGGTATGCGCTCGTTCCTTGTTTCATGCTTGAGGGTTCTCCTTTACGCCACGCCCGGCGGCTTGATGCCGAGGTTCGCAATGACGGCGGCGGGGTCGTCAAGGCCTAACTCTTTGCAGGCGCTCGACACGCCCGGCGTGGCTCCGGTGGAGGTGTCGGCGTCGCCCGTGCCCGCCTTCAAGGTGGCGAAGGGGGAGCGCGGGCGGGATGATGCGGTACCGGGAGCCGCAGGAACGGCGGGCGGGGCGCCCGCGGTGCCGTCGTCCATCTTCTTGAAGCCCTCGGCCCAGCTGGTGGCGCCTGACTCGGCGTCGGCGCCGATAAGCCCCCACGCCTCGAGGCACTTCCCGCACCCGCGGCACACCTCGCAGCGGTGCCCCGACCACGCCTCGGCGGCGCCGACGGCGGGAGCGCTCGCGCGTGACGGCTTGCCTGCAGACGCGTCGTCGGCGAAGCATGCGCCGCAAAACGTGCACACCTTACAGCGCGTGCCGCGTCGCTTCTCGGTCATGGGGGGAGGCTCCTTTCGTAGGGGATGGGTGAGCAGGGGGTCACGGAGGTGAACGCGGGGACGTAGCCCTGTTCATCGCTCCTTCTTGCCAACAGGTTCTCCAGCGAAAACCCGCTGGCAAGAAGGACGCCCCGGCGAATTTGGAGGCTTCGCCGGGGCGTGCGGTCAAACGTTGTGCGCGTCATGCGCGAATTGACGTTGCGCGGCTCTCACGCACGTCGCCTCGGGTTCAGGTGCACGTGAGGCTCGTTCAAAAAGCTCGAGGCTATTTCTCCTCAGGCTTGCCGGCAGGTGCCGCAGCGTCGCCCTTCGGCTTGCTCGGCTTCATGAGCAGGCCGAAGATGATGCCCACAACGCCCACGGGCACGAAGAACATCATCATGATCTCTGCGTAGCCCATGCCCATGGCCGTGCCGGCGCTAAACGCGTACGACGTCGGGATTTGGCCGAGGTACTGGCCGCAGGTGAGGAACGACAGGCCGAAAGCCACGGCGGTCGCGCCGCCCTTGAACACATAGGACGGAACCATCGGGCGGCAGCAGCCGTTCAGGAACATATTGCCGATGCAGAAGAAGATGGCGTACAGGGCGAACAGCGGCGTGTTGGCCTGGAAGGACACGGCACAGCAGATGGTGAGCGAGATGATGCCGAGCAAAGGCGCGATCCACTTCTGGTTGCGGGGCAGCTTGTCGAGGATCATGCCGCCGATGGGGCCCAGGATGCCGCAGGCGCACAGCAGACCGCCCACGAGGCCCGCCATCGTGGCGTCCCAACCCATGCCACCGGACGCGACGTCCATGGCGAGCCAGGTCTTGAGGTACTGGGAGAAGCCGTAGTTCATGTAGTTGAAGATGGCGAACAGGATGATGAGCGACCACAGTTGACGGCTCTTGAAGAACACGAGCACATCACGCAGACGCTTGCGCTCGGGCGACACCTCGGAGACTTCCTCGCCGCGGGGCTCGCGGAACACGAAGAAGAAGATGGCGGCCGAGACGACCAGGCAGACCAGCCACACCCATTGCAGGGTGACGATGTTGCCGCCGCACAGGTCGAGGACGTTGCCGCCCCACATATTCACCGTGAAGATGCCGATGGGAGCCCACGTCGACCAAATGGCCATGGCGCGGCCACGCGTGGAGCTGGGGAACCAGATAGAAACGCAGGTGGGGCCGGAAACGATCGTGCAAGCCAAGGCCAGGCCGAAGATGAAGCGGCCGACCTGGTAGCCCATCCAGCTGGAGGTGGAGCACACGGCGCAGATGGCGGTGGCGACGATGGCGAGCCCAACGCCGATCATGGACGCCCATTTGGGGCCGATCTTCTGCACGAGGAACGTGGTCGGGAACGCCATGATAATGGCTCCGATGGGCACAAGCGACATCGTCTGGCCCATGACGGTGCCGATGGCGCGGCCGAGGTTCTGACCGAACCAGGCGCCGAGCGCCTCGCCTTGCAGCTCGGCGGGGTTGAAGCCGAACATGCCCGCGATGTCGGGGCAGTTGAACAGGAACCACTTGGTTGCCACGCCGGCGGTGACGCCAGGCATCCATTGCCACGCCCACACGAGCGTGACGGCGATAAACAGCGACGCAAACAGGCACGGCCATGCGTAGGCCGGCGTCTTCTGAGGTGCGCCCTCAACAGGTTTTGCCATAATGATTTTCCCCTCTTTTATGCAGCGCTCCCTTTAAGCGCTGGAAGTTTTACAGAATTTGCCAACGCTCGCTGGTCGAAAGTAGACGTCAGCGAGGTGGCGCGTGGTACCTGAGATTGGCCCGCCTTTGGGCCAAGTTGGCTTTTGCCAACGCCGAGCTCAAAACAAGGGCCAAGATCGGGTGCTACGCGCCACCGCAGCGTCGAGCATTCCGCCCGTTCCGTCAGGACGGGCGGAATAAACTACAGATTGAAGATGCGAGCCGCGTTGCCGCCCTTCATGAGGGCTTTCTCCTCGTCGGTGGCGTCCATGGCGTCGATCGACTCGACCGAGCGCGCCATCCACTCGTAGAACACCGGGAACGACGAGCCCATGAGCAAATGGTCTGCGCCGCACACCTTCATCGCGCACTCGAGCTGCGCTTTGCCCCAGCTCATCGGGTGCGTCATGTCGAAGTAGATGTTGTTCTCGAGGTAGCGCTCGTACGCCTCGTGGTCGACGTTGGTGGCCAGGCGGTTCATGGCCTCCTTCTTCTTGGTTGACTTGTGCGGGGCGAGGATGTTCTGCAGGCTGAACCAGTTGCCGCCGAACATGGTGTGCACGAACTTCAGGTTCGGGAACTCGTCAAACATGCCGGAGTAGATCTCGCGGCCCACGGCGGCAGCCTGCGCGTGGATGCGGCCGAGCTCACGACGCAGCACGGTGTACTCGTCGAAGTTCTGGTAGGCGTTCTGGCCGGGGGTGTGGTGCACCACCGCGGGCACCTTCATGTCGTTGAGCACCTTCATGTAAGGCTTGAACAGGGGGTCGTCCAAGAAGCGGTCGCCGTAGCAGCAGGCGAACTGCACGCCCACCATGCCGAGCTCCTCGATGCAGCGCTTGAGCTCGTCGACGTCCTCCTTGCGACCGAACGGCGGCAGCACCGCGTTGGCCACGAGGCGCCCCTCGGAGCGTGCGCACATCTCGGCGGCCTGCGTGTTCACGATCTTGCACATCTCCAGCGGCAGCCACTCCTGCCACACCGGCATGCGCAGCATCGCGATGTCGACGCCCGCCTCGTCCATGGCCTGGATCTTCGTCTCGAGCGTGTAGTCGCCGTCGACGTAGTTCAGGATCTGCTTGCCCTCGGGATACTCCAGGATGATCTGGTCCTTCGTGCCGTCCGGGGTCTTGCCCAGGTACGCCTTCATGCCGAAGGTGATCGGCGCGGAGTACAGAAAGCCGTGGAGCACCTCCTCGTTGGAGAACAGGTCGGTCGGCAAGAAGTGCATGTTGTCGTCGATTACCTTGTAATCTGCCATTTTTCCTCCTAATCGGAACCTATGTGAAACCGGTGCGGCCGTTGAGATGTCGGCTCTCGGTCGCCGTGCCGGGTTTCGCCTGACGGGGAAGGGGAAACCGCGTGTGAGATGTGCTTGACAGCCATTCGCCTCGGGCGCGGTTTCCCCGAAACGCGCCCCTTAGCTTTGGTAGATGTCGTTGATGGTGTGGGTCTTCATCTTCTTCATGTTCTCGGAGTTGCGCACGCGCCAGTCGATGCGGCCCTGCTCGCGGGCGACCTCGCTCACGGTGCGGCTGAATTCGCGCGGGGCGCGCACGTCGACGTTGTCGAGGCGCTCAACGATGTTGGACATATCCATGGAAGTTCCCTTCTCTCTTTTTGCGGGGCGCGTCCTTGCGCCTCGCTTGAGGTGAAGGCTCGCAAGCGCGCGTCTGTATTCGACGACGCGCCCGGTGTTGCGCGGGCCTCCGTATGTGGAAAGGGACCGGCGATCGGGGGATGTTGATGGTCGCCGGCCCCTGGTTCCCGGTGTGCGCGGGGGTGGTGCGCCCCTGCGCCGTGCCCGCTCGAGCGCCGATTGCCGCGGCGCTTGTGCGGGGGTGAGCCTTTAGGCCTCGCGGATGCTGATCACGTGTTGCTTCACGTTGTCGACCTGCTTGACCAGCTCCTCGACGTCGCCCCAGGTGAGGCACTGTGCCTGGCACATCTGCACGCACGAGGGCTTCTTGCCCTTCGCGAGGCGCTCGGCGCAGCCGTCGCACCACTCGGTGAACTGGGGGATGAAGTCGTACTCGTAGTGCTTCTTGTCCTCCTCGATATGGAGGGGTCCAAGCTGGGCAATCTTGATGCCGAACTGCTTTTCGGTGTAGCCCTTTTCCTGCTGACAGGCCAGGATGCACGCCTCGCAGCCGGTGCAGTAGTTGACGTCAACCAGAATTCCCTGATAAGACATTGTTTTCTCCTCTCGACCGCGCGGCGCTTAGGCCTTGTAGATCTTGCACATCATGGACTTGTAGTTGGAGCCGAAGCCCGACACGCCCGCGTCGAACGGCACGAGGTTGTTGATCTGGCTCTCGAACACGCCGAACAGGCCGGCTTTCTCGTCTTCGGTGTTCTCCTCGGCCTGGTCCTTGCGCTCGGGGAACCACCAGCCGTGGTCGCACTGCATGACGCGCGGATCGTAGAACTCGTCGAACGCCGCCTTGTACTTGCACTTGCCGTGCTTGTTCTCGAGCCACATCCAGTCGCCCTCGGCGATGCCGTGCTTGGCGGCCGTCTCGGGGTGGATGTAGCACAGCGGGTCGGGGTGCAGGCTGCGCAGCTTCTTCACCTGGCGTTGCTCGGAGTGGAAGAAGTGCGGCACGCGGGCGCCGGAGGTCACCACGTAGGGGTACTCCTCCAGGTCCTCAGGCGCGGAGTAGGGGCTTTCCACCGGCTCGACGTAGTTCGGCAGCGGGTCGAGGCCCGACCACGAGGTGTGGTGGAACACCATCGAGTAGATCTCCGCGCGGCCGGTCTCGGTCTGAAAGCCCGGGCCGCCGTCGGCGCGCAGGCCGCCGGTCTCGTACTTGCGGTACTCGAACTCGGGGTACTTCCACGTGGACTCGCGCAGCTCGTCCCAGGTGAAGCCGCCGTCCTCAAGCGCGTAGTCCCACATCTCCTCCACGGTGTCCCACGGCCAGGCGATGTCCTTGTTCTCGGGCTTGATAGCCTCCACGAGGCGCTTGCCGAGCTCCAAGAAGATGGTGTTGTCGGCCTTGGTCTCGCCCACGGGCTCGATGGCCTTGTTGATGCAGCTGATGCGGTAGGGGTTCAAGCCGCCGAAGCCGTTGCGCTCCTCGTAGGTGGCGGCGGGCAGCACCACGTCGGCGAGCGCCATCATGGAAGGCGTCATGAACAGGTCCTGGAACACGCAGAAGTCGATCTGCTTGTACCACTCGAGCTGCTGCTCGGCCTGGGCGCCCATGGTGGCGAGGAAGTTGTTGGTGGCGAAGTACGCCGCGCGAATCGGCACCTCGCCGCGCTGCCACGCCTCGATGGTGGCGTTGGAGGAGAGGTTCTTGAAGCCCACGGCGAACATCGGGTAGCGCTCCACGCCGATGCGCTTGGCGGCCTCTTCGGGGGTCATGAGCTCGTCGTAGCCCCAGGTGCCCGTCCAGTTCGGCTGCTCGATGCCCCAGCACGCGCGGCCGATGACGTTGCCGCCCGGCACATCGAGGTTGCCGGTGATGCACCACAGCGCCGTCACGGCGTGCGCCGCCTGCTGGCCGCCCGTCTGCTGGTCGAGCGCCACGCCCCACTGGATGGCGGCGGGCTTGGACTGGGCGTAGGTGCGGGCCACGCGCACGACGTCTTCCTTGGCGACCCACGCCTTCTCGCACAGCTCGTCGAGGTCCATCGCCGCCACGCGCTCGCACACGGCCTCAAGGCCGTAGACCCACTTGTCGCAGAAGTCCTGGTCGTAGAGCTTCTCGTCGCAGATGACCTTCAGCATGGCCATCGCCAGCGCGCCGTCGCCGCCGGGGCGCACGCGCAGCCAGTCCTCGCCGGCCTTCGCGGCGATCCAGGTGAGCTTCGGGTCGACCACGGCTACCTTCATGCCGCGCTTCATCAGGTCGAGGATCCAGTGGCCGTAGAAGCCGTCGGCGTTGGAGTAGAAGGGCTGATGGCCCCAAATGATGCAGTACTCGGGCACCACGTAGCGCGGGTTGTCGTAGCGCTTGGGCAAAAACTGCGAGCAGTCCATGACGCACGGGTCGCCCAGCATGCAGGCCATGGAAGCGATGCGGGGCAGGTAGCACGAGTTGCCGGCGAAGTACGGCACGCCCTCGTTCGGCGAGCCCACGCTGGCGTTGATGCGCGTGATCTGGTGGATGTCGCGACCCGTGCCCTGGCAACAGGCGATCTTGTCGGCGCCGTACTTCTCGGCCACTTCCTTGAAGTTCTTGACGATGATGTCGTACGCCTCGTCCCACGTGATGCGCTCGAACTTGTCCTTGCCGCGGTCTTCGCGGGCACGCTTCATCGGGTAGAGCAGACGATCCTCGTGGTAGACGTAGTCGGGGATGCACAAACAGCGGCTGCACAGGCGCCCTTGGTTGTAGGGGTCTTCCGGATCGCCCTCGACCTTCACGAGCTTGCCGTCCTTGACGTAGCTCAAGATGCCGCACACGTTGTGGCATCCCGGTGCGGAGCGGGCCGTTCCGCGGATGACGGTCATACCGTCCTCTTCCCACGTCCAGGGGACGTCGGGCGTCTCAGCGGCAGGTGCGGCGGGGGTTGAGTCGGTCTTCTTCGGCAGGCGCGTGCCGCGCTTGTACTTCTTGCCGTTCGTCTCGCCCCACTGGTACTCGACCGTGTCAGACATAGTTTCTCCTCCATTCAGTTTTGCTTCTCGCTTGTCGACTTTTCGGAGCTTCTCTCTCGTTAAGCCCTCCGCCGCGTCGAGCGCTCGCGAGGTTCCCCTTGCTTGCGCGTGCCTTCCGTTGCCGACCAGGGCTCGATGCCTCCTGGCGTGGCTCGCTTATGCAGACGAAGCTCGGCGCGTTCCCCTCGTTGCCGCCGTGGCGGTGATTTCGCATCGAAGTCGAAACAATTCCGAGTGGTCCGCAGGTTACGCCCTTGCGCGCGGGGCTTATCCCCTGTAAGGAATGGCAGAAGCGTTTTCAGCTCGGATGGATGAGCGCGCAAGAGGCGCTCAGTACGTTGGTATGAGGTTTTGACGTGGGGAAACTTGAGGTGCGCGGTTTAACTCGGCTTACGTTTGTGCCTTAGGAGTAGTCTCGACGTATTTGTGTATTTGCGCTACGTTGCGCTACGACGCATCGGAGCGTTTGCCAAAAACACCACGAAATGTGCAATCCAAGTTTGCGCTGCCCAAAAACGAACACGAAATGTGCAATTTCAAGTCCTGGCGAGAGCCTTTTGGATCCCATGTGAGGCTGAGAGCTGTATGGGTAAATGTATTTTCGCAGGTCAAGAGAGAGGTCAAGGAATCGATATACGGATAGGTGTTTCGCAATTGCACATTTCGCGGTGTTTTTGCTTGCCGGGCTCATGGCATTGCACATTTCATATAAGATTTGGTGTCGAGGATTTTGGGTCTTTTCGCTGCGCGTCTTTCACTCTGCGCTAACCTTGCGCGGCACCAGCCGCCTGGAGGCAAAACTTTTCAAAATAGGGTATTGCGCGCGCGTGGCGTTTCGCTATAATTCTATCTTGCGCGTTGGGGCGGCAGCCCTTGTCGCAAACATTCCTCGGTAGCTCAACGGCAGAGCATCCGGCTGTTAACCGGAGGGTTGTAGGTTCGAATCCTACCCGGGGAGCCATAAAACTCGAAAGCCAGCAAACGCTGGCTTTTTTGTTGCTCGTGCGATCAAAAGGATTCGAACCGCGAGGTCGGGGGCCGCTAAGAAAACATGCCAGTGGCATGTTTTTAGGCACCCGCCCGGACGTGCTTGCACGGCCGGGTTTGAGCGTTCGCCGAAGGCGGACGCGGGAATCCTACCCGGGGAGCCATAAAACTCGAAAGCCAGCACACGCTGGCTTTTTTGTTGCTCGTGTGGCTCTCGGGTCGTGTGGAGATTTTCGGACCCATGCTTTCGCGTTCCCTATGATGTTTGGTTAGCCATAACCGAGGGGAAGGGATGCGGCCATGAAGGAGACCTTTGTTGCCTACGTGGGGCACGGCTTGGGGGAGCGCGAGCTTGAGGACGCGCTTGCCGCCGCCAACAAGGACTACGACTACACGGTGAAGGTGGTGCGCGCCGGCGAGGCGGGCGAGGCGCTTTTCGGCAAGATCGTGTGCGACTCCTACGCGAAGAACTGCCGCGACCCCGAGTTGGGCAGCGGCGTGCTTGCCGTGGGCGGCTACGACTTAGCGCTTCTGCACGAGGCGGCGAAGAAAATCGCCTCGGGCCGCTACGACCCCAACGACCGCGACGCCGACCAGCGCGTCGTGCGCATGGCCTTCCAAGACTTCGACCTGGACTGCATGAACCTGCTCGACCGCTACATGCCCTTCTCGGCGGCGTTTTACGATACCGAGGCGCGCCGCTTGGTGGTGGGGCGCGGGCGCGACCTCGCGCAGCAGGAAAGCTACGCCAACCTGTTTTACGGCGTCATGCCCGGCGGCGAGCCGATCTTCTCCAACAACGAGGACGTTCTCGCGCGATTCGCGAGCGACGTCGTGCCCGTCGAGGCGCACACCTACTACGACGACGGTGCGTTCACCACCTACCGCGACCCGTCGTTCAAGCGCACCGACAAGGCGGGCCTGCAGCGCAACTACAGCAACGCGCGCGACGTGATCGGCCTGGTGAACGCGCTTTTGGAGCAGGCGGCCGATGACACGCTGCGTCTGACCATCGAGCGGCTGTTCGACGGATACTTCGCCTCGCTTGAGCCGCGTGCCGCCATCGAGCGGTTCGTGGACGAGAACCTCGACGGCGAGCTTGCCGCGCGCATCGGCGGCCTCATCGACGCGCGCGTGGAGGCGCTGTGCGCGCAGGAGAAGGTCGACGAAGCCCTCACGCGGCGCTACAAGGGCATCCTCGACGACTTCATCGGCGTGAACGCGGTACCGCACTATAACGTGGTGAAGCTGGGCGATGTGCCCCGCGCCACCACGGAGTGCGCCTACTACCACGAGAAGTTCGAGCAAGTGCTCACGCAGGTGCAGCTCGACGAGCCGGTGATGCTCGTGGGGCCGGCGGGCTCGGGCAAAAACTTCGCCGTGTCGCAGATCGCGCAAGGCTTGGGGCTGCCGATGTACTACACGAACAACGCCACCAACGAGTTCAAGCTCACGGGCTTCATCGACGCGGGCGGCGCCTACCGCGACACCGAGTTCTACAAGGCGTTCAAGACGGGCGGCGTGTTCTTCCTCGACGAGATCGACAACTCCGACCCCTCGGCGCTCATCGTGATCAACTCGGCGCTGGCGAACGGGTACATGGCCTTCCCGCACGAGACCATTCGCCGCCATCCCGACTTCCGCTGCGTGGCGGCGGCCAATACGTGGGGGCGCGGCTCGAACTTGCAGTACGTGGGGCGCAACGTGCTCGACGGGGCGACGCTTGACCGCTTCGACATGGTGTTTTTCGACTACGACCGCAAGCTTGAGCGCGCGCTGTACCCTTCCGAGCCGCTGCTCGAGTTTATGTGGGGCATGCGCGACGCCGCCGACGCGTGCCGCATCCCGCATATCGTGTCCACGCGCGGCATCGGCAAGTGCTACAAGAAGGAAGTCTACGGCATGGACACGGAAACCATCCTACGCACGAACGTCATTCGCGGCTTGGCGCAAGACGACCTCAACGTGATGATCGGCGCGCTGCGCGACGTGCCCGACGACAACCCGTACCTGGCGTGCCTGAAAACGCTGCGCGTCGACCGCTAGCGCGCGGCGTGAGGGGGGTTTGCGTTATGCGCGGTTGGGGATACGAGACGTTTTGGCGCGGCGAGCTTTGGGTGCGCCACTTCACGTTCGACTCGCTTGAGGACTACCTCGACTACCTGGCGTCGGCGCCGGTGCTGCCGCCGTTTGACCGCGGGTGCGCCTCGGTTGCGGGAAGCGCGGAGTTCACGGAGACGGAAAGCCTGGAGGAGGCGCTCGACCTCGCGCGCTTCGGCTGGCACGAGGGGCTGAACACGCTGGTGAACATGGTGGAGACCGTCAAGCGCGCACTCGACTTGAAGCTTGAGGCGCGGCGCACCTTCCACGACTACGTGGGGTTCGTGCCCGACGTGAAGGCATATCTGGAAGGAAGCCCGCTTTCGATGGTGAACAAGCCGAACCCGCCGCGCGAGAAGTTCACCGTCTACATGAACACGTCCTACGACGGCTCGGCGCGTCGGGAATGCATCTACGCGCGCGGGGCGGTGGTGCTCGCGGTGGCCGAGGTGCTCGAGATGATGGGCTACCTTGTTGACCTGCGCCTGTTCGAGATGTCGTTCGTCGACAAGGACGTGCATTTCAGCGAGTTTCGCCTGAAGGCGCCCGACGAGCGCGTGAACCTGGGCAAGATGCACTTCCCGCTGTGCCACCCCTCATGGGTGCGGCGGCTGAACTTCCGCCTGATCGAGACGTCGCCGAACATGACCGACGGGTGGGCGGGCTCATACGGCATCCCCGCCGACGCGGCGCTTGCGCGCAAGGTGCTGGGGTTGGGCTCAGGCGACGTGCTGGTGCCCACCATCGAGGAGCTCGGTATTGCGGGCGCTGACGTACTTGCCGACGCGCAGCGCCTGTTCGACCTGGTCAACGCGAAGCTTCCCGACGACAAGAAGCTGCGGTACCGCTAAAGGCGCGTTTGCACGGCGCCGCCCCTCGTTGACAAGATGCGGCGCGGCGTCAACTATCTTGCGGTTTTTTGCTTGACGTCGCATAAATGGCGTACAATGTCCCGATGCGAAAATCTACAGGTGGGGCGAAAGGACTCGCGCGTATGCGAAACGTTTTGCGCGTGCTCGGGCGCGACGTCGCGCGCCTTTTCAAGGCGCCGGCGGCGCTGGTGGTGGTCGTCGCGCTGCTCGTTCTGCCGTCGGTATATACATGGTACAACGTCTTGGGCTTTTGGAACCCCTACGACAACACGGCGAACCTGCGTGTCGACGTGGTGAACCTCGACGAGGGCGGCTCAAGCGATCTAACCGGCGAGTTGCACGTCGGCGACATGATCGTGGGCGAGTTGAAGGAAAACGACCAGCTTGACTGGCGCTTCACCGACTACGACGACGCTATGGCAGAACTTGAGTCGGGGGAGAGCTATGCCGTGTTCGTCATCCCCGCCGACTTTACGGAAAGCCTGCTTTCGCTTACGACGGGCAGCTTCACGCAGCCGAACCTTCAGTATTACGTCAACGAGAAGCTGGGGCCTGTGGCGCCGAAAATCACCGACACAGGCGCGTCGACGCTCGACGAGACGATCAACTCCACGTTCGTGTCCACGGTGAGCGACGTGGCGGTGAAGGCCATCGACGAGTCGCTTGACGAGTCGAGCGCGGCGGCGGCCGAGGCGCAATCGCAGACGCTTGCCGAGCTGGGCGGAGCGGTCGAGGCGGTCGGTGAGGCGCGGGAGGCGCTCGCGGGCATCACCCAGGCCACCTCGGAGGCGCAAGCGCGCGCTTCCGAGGCACAGGGCGCGCTCGACGAGGCGGCGGGCAAGATGCAGGAGGCGTCCGGCGACCTTGCGGCCGTGTCGGAGAAGGCGGCTGGCTTGCAAACCGACCTCATGTCGTTTTCTGCCGACGCGTTTCCGCAGGTGAGTGATGCTGTTCAGTCGCTTTCGCAGGCATCCTCGAAGGCGAGCGCCGCCGCGAGCGCGGTGGCGGGCAACGTGGAGGGCGCGGCGGCTAACGTGCAAACGGCGCTTTCGCAGGCCCAGGCCGTGGCGGACGAAACCCAGGCGCTCGCCGACTACCTGAGCAAAACCGCCGCAGCGCTGCCTGACGACGACGCGAGCAAGAAAGCTTTGCAGGCCGCTGCCGACGAGGTGGCGCGCTCCGCCGACCATGCGCAGACGACGGTTGAGAACCTGTCGGCTGTGAACGCCCGCGTGAACGAGATCGCCCAAGGCGCCGACGCCTCCGCCGGGCCCCTCGACGAGTCCATCCAGTCGGCGCTTTCTGCCACGGGCGCGTTTTCCGATACGCTCTTCGCCGATGCGCTGCCCGCCGCAAGCGAGAGCCTGGGCGCCTTAAGCACCACCACGGCGCAGCTTTCCGCCGCCCTTTCCAACCAGCAGACCACCATGGCTCAGGCGAAGCTCGTGCTTGACGACCTCGCCTCCACGCTCGGCGCGGCCACCGAGGCCGTCGGACAGACGGACAGCCTGCTTGCCGACCTTGCGCAGGGGCTCGACACCGTGCGCACCGACGTGATGGCGCTTGGCAGCTCGCAGGTCGTCGGCGAGCTTTTCGGCGGGGACGATCTCGACGCGAGCCGCATCGCCGGTTTCATGGGGTCGCCCACCGAGGTGCGCACCGAGCAGCTCTACCCGCTGAACGCCTACGGCTCGGCCATGGCGCCGCTGTTCATGAACCTGACGTTTTGGATCGGCGCGTTCATGCTGCTCGTCATTTTGAAGCAGGAGGTCGACGCGGAGGGTGTACGCGGCTTGACGCTCGCCCAGCGCTACCTCGGCCGCTTCGCGCTGTTCGCCGCCCTGGTGGTGCTGCAAGCCGTCATCTGCTGCGCGGGCGTGCTCGCCATCGGCGTGCAGGCGGTGAACGTCCCTGCGCTTTTCCTTGCGGCGTCGGTGTGCTCGCTGGCGTATCTGAGCATCATCTATGCGCTTTCGGTCACGCTGCAGCACATTGGAAAGGGCATCTGCATCGTGCTCGTGTTCGTGCAGATTCCCGGGGCCACGGGGCTTTACCCCGTCGAGATGACCTCGGCGTTCTTCCAGGCCGTCTACCCGCTGTTCCCGTTCACCTACGGTATCGGCGCCATGCGCGAGGCCATCTGCGGCTTCTACGACGGGCAGTACATACACGACCTGGCGGTGCTCGCTGCGTTCTTCGCGGTGTTTATGGCGCTGGGGCTCATCACGCGCCCGCTCATGTCGAACGTGAACCACATGGTGGCGCGCCAAATCAGGGAAAGCGGCATCTACAACGGCGAAGACGTCGAGGTGCCGTACCGGCCCTACCGCATCTCGCAGATCATGCGGGCGCTTTCCGACAAGCAGGAGTACCGCGAGGAACTCACGCGCCGCTACGAGCGCTTCACGCGATGGTACCCGCGCCTCATTCGCGGGTCGATCGTCGTCGGCGTCGCCATTCCGGTGGTGTTTGTGCTTGTGTTCGCGCTCACCCCGGCCGAGAAGGTCGTCTTGCTCACGGTGTGTCTCGTGATGTTCGCGCTGCTGGTCATATTCCTTGTGATCGTTGAGAGCTTGCGGTTCAGCTTTGAGCGCCAGCTGAACCTCGGCGCGATGGACGAGGAAAGCCTGCGCAACCTGTTTACCGCGCGCAACGCGACGCGGCGTGCCGACGCGGAAGGCGAGCGCGAAACGGATGCCGACGCGGAGCGCGTGCAGGCAGAAGCGGAAGCAGAAGCGGATGCGGATGCGGGCGAAGGCGCGCAAGTCGAGATCGACGCCGAAGGCGACGAGGGGGAGCGCGCGCAGGCCGACGCCGGGCGTCCGCCTGCCGACGCCGACGCCGACGCGGAAAGGGGCGCTCATGCGTAACATATGGACGCTTTTCCGCAGCGACCTTACGCGGCTGTTCGCCAACGTGGTGAGCGTGGTCATCGCCGTGGGGCTGGTGGTCATGCCGTCGATCTTCGCGTGGTACAACATCATCGCGTGCTGGGACGTGTTCGACAACACGGGCAACCTCACGGTCGCGGTGGCGAACACCGACGAAGGGTACGAAAGCGACCTCGTGCCGCTGCGCGTGAACGTCGGCGAGCAGGTGGTGTCGGCCTTGCGCGCCAACGAGGACATCGACTGGACGTTCACCACCGAGGAGGACGCGGTCGACGGTGCGAGGGAGGGGCGCTACTACGCCGCCGTCGTCATCCCGACAAGTTTCAGCCGTGACATGCTCACGTTCTACGCGGAAGACATGGAGCACGCCGAGATTGTCTACTACGCGAACGAGAAGAAAAACGCCATTGCGCCGAAGATCACCGATCAGGGTACCGACTCGGTGTCCTACCAGGTGAACGAGGTGTTCGCCGAGACGCTTTCCGAGGTGGCGCTCAGCTTGGCGCAGGCGCTGGGCAGCTACGCCGACGACGCCGATGCCGACGGGCGCATCGCCGCGATGTCCTCGCACGTGCGCGCGATGGCCGACCAGGTGGACGACACCGCGGCGGTGCTTGCGCTGTACGGCTCGCTTGCCCAGTCGGCGTCGAGCTTGGTGGAAGGCTCGGCAAGCCTCGTGTCGTCGGCGCAGGGCGACCTGCGCAGCGTGACGAGCGCCGTAGGCGAGGGCGCAGGCTCGGTGGAGGGGCTCATCGACGCCCTCGCGGCGTCGGTCGACAGCCTAGGCGCGGCGCTCGACCAGACGGACGCGGCGCTTGCCCAGGTGCAGGCGAACGTCGACGATCTTTTCGCGGGGGCCGACGGGGACGCGGGTGCGGCGG
>JAUNGO010000038.1:25039-26373 GCA_030524475.1 Eggerthellaceae bacterium
CCGCGAACCTGCGCGACCAGGCGGCAGCGCTCGACGAACAACGCGCGGCGTACGAGCAGGCGGCGAGGTCGGTGCAGGCGCTGATTGACGGCGGGAGCGTGCCCGAGGAATACAAGCCTGCGCTTAAAGGCGCGGTCGGCATGCTCAACGCGGCTTGCGACCTCATCGACGCCACGAGCGAAAGCCTGCGCACGGCGGCCGACAAGCTTGAGGCGGGTAACGCAAACGTTCAAGGCGAGCACGACGCGGTGACGGCTCAAATCGAGCAGGCGCGCTCGTCGGTAGCGACGCTGCGCGCGACGTTTGGCGACGAGGTGCGCCCTGCGATGGACGGCCTTGCCGACGAGGCGGGCTCGTTCGCAGCGAGCGTGGCGGCAGGCGCGGCCAGACTCAACGCGGCGGAAAGCGACCTCTCGGGGTCGATGGGATCGGCGACGTCGTCGCTTTCCGACGCGCAAGGCAAGATCAGCGCCATGTCGAGCGAACTTGGGGAGACGTCGAGCAAACTGCGCTCGTTTGCCGACAGCATCGACGCGGCGCTTGCGGCGGGCGACTCCGAGGCGCTGCGCGAGATTTTGACGACTGACGTCGAGCAATTCGCCCGCGCCTTGGCGGCGCCGGTGGGTGTGGAGCGCGTGGCGGTGCACCCGTCCGAGAACTTCGGCTCGGCCATGGCGCCGCTTTATACTACGATCGCGCTGTTCGTGGGCGCGCTTTTGATCATGGTGGTGGTGAAGCCCACGGTGTCGGCACGCGCGCAAGAGAAGCTGCGCGACCCCAAGCCGCGCGAGCTTTTCTTGGGTCGCTTCGGTGTGGTGGCGCTGCTGTCGCTGGCGCAAACGACGCTCATGGGGTTGGGCAACATGCTGTTTTTGCAGGTGCAAGTGGCGCACCCGATGCTGTTCATGCTGTGTTTCTGGGTGGCGGGCCTGGTGTTTTCGTCGCTCATCTACGCGTTCGTCTCGGCGTTCGCCAACCTCGGCAAGGCGGTGGCGGTACTTCTGCTCATCATCCAGGTTACCGGCTGCGGGGGCTCGTTCCCGCTGCAGATCCTGCCCGACTTCGTTCAGGCCATCAGCCCGTTTCTGCCTGCCACGCACGTGGTGGGCGCCATGCGCGCTGCCATGTTCGGCACGACGGGCGCCGACTTTTGGGTGCAAATCGGCGAGTTGGCGTTGTTCTTGATCCCCGCTGCGCTCATCGGCCTTGTCCTGCGCAAGCCCTTTGAGAAGTTCATGGGCTGGTACATCGAGAAGGTGGAAGAGTCGAAGCTGATCGGGTAGGGGAACAGGTGGAAAAAGCGTGGCGGCGGGCGAACGCGGGCGGGGGCGAAC
>JAUNGO010000039.1 GCA_030524475.1 Eggerthellaceae bacterium
CCCGCCGTCTCCCCAGGGGAATCAAAAAAGTGTCTACGAAGCTTGACAAGTGCACTGTCTCTGATTCGTCCACATAGCCCGATTTTATATAGGTTGGAAAAATCCCTTCTTTGTCCAATAAAGTGGTTGGAAAAATCCCCGATTTGCTTAGAATGGTGGTTGGAAAGTTCGGGCGGAGAGAGAGAGGGGGTTGCATGCTTGAGCGGAAAATAACTTGCCAGCTCGAAGAATGGGCTTGTTCGCACGGCGAGCAGGCGCTGCTTGTCACGGGTGCGCGCCAGGTGGGCAAGTCTTTCATCATCGATGTGTTCGCGCGGGCGCATTACGAGCATTTCGTGTCTTTCGATCTTGTTGAGCAGTCTGACCTTCGCAACGCGATGGATTCCTGCAAAAGCGCCGACGAGTTGTTCATGGTGATGTCGGCGTTCGGCGGAAGCGACTTCGTTCCCGGCGATACCTGCGTTCTCATCGACGAGGTGCAGGAATGCAAGGAAACGGTAACCCTGGTGAAGTACCTTGTTGGTCGCAAAGGCTTCGACTTCATTCTCTCTGGGTCGCTTCTGGGCGTGGAACTGCGCGACGTGCGTTCGCAGCCAGTGGGGTATTTGCGCACTGTCGAGATGTTCCCCCTCGACTTCGAGGAGTTCTGCTGGGCTATGGGCGTCGGTTGCGACGCGATCGAGCACGCCCGGAGCTGCTTTGAATCCGCGACGCCGGTCCTGGCGCCTATCCATGAGAGGCTGCTTTCCCTGTTTCATCAATACCTCATGGTGGGCGGCATGCCCGCAGCCGTGCAGGAGTTCGCGAGCACGCGCAACCTTGCCGAGGTCAAGCTCATTCAGGGCGACATCGTCACGCGTTACCGAGCCGACATTTCCAAGTACGCCACCGATCGTAAGCTTGCCATCAAGGACGTCTACGACCAGATTCCCGCGCAGCTCGACTCGCAGTCGAAGCGCTTCAACTTCTCGGCGCTTTCGCCTAAGGGGACCTATGAGCGCTATGCGGAGGATTTCCTTTGGCTTGTCGACGCCGGGGTGGCCCTGAGCGTTTGCAACGTGACCGAGCCGCGCCATCCGCTCAAAATGTGCGAGCAGCGCAGCTTCTTCAAGCTGTTTGCCAACGACGTGGGTCTTCTATGCGCCATGGCCGAGATGGACGTGGTGAAGAGCATCCTGAGCGACAACCTTGGGGTCAACTATGGCTCGATTTACGAGAACGTCGTGGCGCAGGAGCTTGCGGCACATGGGCATGCCTTGCGCTTCTTCCGCAGCAAGGAGGCTGGCGAGCTTGACTTTGTGATCGAGTCCGGCGAGGGATGGGCACTGCCAATTGAGGTGAAAAGTGGGAAGTCGTACAAGCGCCACAGCGCGCTTAGCAAGGTGTTGTCCTCACCTAATTACGAAATTCCCCGCGCGGTGGTGCTTTGCGAAGCGAACGTGAGCCGTGAAGGCAGGATCGACTACCTGCCCGTCTACATGGCGGCGTTTCTCTAGGCTGCAGGGGGTGCCATGGCGGGAAAATCGAAGACACGTGCGGTGAACGGTGCGGTTTCGGCGTGTATAGCCGTATTCTTCGTCGTGCACGCGTCAATTGGGAGCGTCATGGGGTTTGTTCCTCTGTCAACCAACTTTGCCTGGGCGGTTTGGCTCGGCGTCGGGTTGGCTGCGGCGCATGTGGTGCTGTGCGTTGCCACGAGCGTCCAGCAACTCACCGACGCCGTTCGCCCTCCGAGCATCCACAAGAAACGCCACCTGGCCCTTAAATGGGCAACGGGTGCGGCGCTTTTTGCGGTTGCGGCGGCACACGTTGTCGTGGCGAGGACGGCGGGGGCGCACGACATGCTTGCCGACATTTCGGGCGTTGCCGTTATCGTGGCGCTTGCCACTGCTCTTGCCGTTCATCTGTGCGTGGGCAGCAAGTCGCTGCTCAAAGACTTGAACATCAGCCGTTCCTATAGAACTGCGGTGCGCGCAGCGGCGTGCGCGTTTGCCGTCGTTTTTGCGGTGGCGGCGTTGGCGGGGTTTGCGATTCGCTGACGCGAGGATCGACTTCTGGCGCGCGGAATACGCCACCATGGCAATGACGACGTTTTCGCTGTCGCAGCAATCGCGCGGCAGGCGTCTGGTGGCGAGCGTTTAAAGCGGGGGTTAGCGCAGCTCCACGCTTTCGACCGACCCGTCGAGCAAGTCGATCATGAGCAGGCGGTTGCGAAGCTGTCCGGGGCGACCCAAAAGGATCTTCACGGTTTCGGCGGCTTGGAAGGCCGCCACCGCATAGGCGGTGAACGGGGGGTTTCCCAACGTGTTGCGCGGCGTTTCGCCGAAGGGTGCGCCGTAGATGGTCGCGAACGAGGCGTCGCCCGGGTACACGCTGCACACCTGGCCGAACCATCCGGCAATCGCGCCGTAGGCCACGGGAATGCCCAGGGTTTGGCACGCGTGCGCGAGCCAGAACCGAGCCTCAATGTTGTCCAGACAATCCGCCACGCAGTCCATGCCGCGCAGCAAATCTTCGGCATTTTCCTCGTTGAGCTGCGTACAAAGCGCTTCCGGATGCGCCAGGCTGTCAATCTGGAGGATGCGGCTGCGTGCGACCTTCGCTTTGCGCAAACCCAACGTGTCCTCGGTGCAAAGAATCTGCCTGTTAAGGTTCGTTTCGTCGAAAACATCGGCGTCGATCAGGCGCAGATGTCGCACGCCTATGCGCGAGAGCGCCTCGGCAACCGAGCCTCCCAGCCCGCCGCAACCCACCACGGCCACGCGTTTTGCGGCAAGCGCATGGCACTCGTCCTCGGTGAGCGATTGGAGGTTGCGGAGCTATCGTATTTCAACGGGAAAAGGGGGCTCCTCGCAATAATTCGGCAATAAGGCGGCGTGCGTCTCGACATGCTGTGGCGTGTTGGCCGTCGGGCAACGGGGACGCACGCCGCGTGTTTCCTTCGTGGCGTGTCTTCGACGCTCCTACACGTAGCGGTACGTGCGCATCATCTCGTCCGCAAGCTCTTTCTTGCGGCAGGCGTCGCACACGTGCGGCTCTTCGATGCCGGTCTGCTGGGCGGCGCGGCTCACGGCGGCCTTGGTGCCCATAGGCGCGCCGCACCGCTCGCAGAACGCGAGTTCGAACGTGCGGTTCCAAATGGTGCGGCTTGTGGCGTCCTGCGTGTACTCGATGGCGCCCGTGGGGCAGACGTTCGCGCAGCTCAGACACCCGATGCAGTCCTCCGACGGTTCGTCGTAGGGCGTGCTCACCTTCTTGTCCACGCCGCGGTTCACGGTGGAAATCGCCCCGGTGCCAAGGCTGTCGCACGCCTGCACGCACAGCCCGCACAGGATGCACTTCTCGTCGTCGAGCGTTACCAGGCGGTCAAAGCCCGCCGCTCCGCCTGCCGCCGCGCCTGCCTCACGCGCCATGTCGGCAATCACGTCGGAGCTGGGCGCGCGCTTTGCCAGCAGCGCCAACGTAACCGCCCGTTCCTCGATGATTTTCTCGGAGTTGGTGTACACCGCGCACTCGCGCTCCACGGGGTAGACGCACGAGGTTACCACCTTGCGCCGCCCGCGCTCCTCCACCTCGACGAGGCACACGCGGCAACAGGCGCGATGATCCTCGAAGGCGTCGGAGCGGCACAGCGCGGGAATATGGATTCCGTTGCGTTCCGCCACGTCGTACAGGTACTCGCCCGGCTCGCAGGTGCACGGCCGGCCGTCAATGGTGATAGTCAGCGTGTTGCTCATGCCGGCATCCTCCTCGTCGTTTCAACGGCATCGAATCGGCAGGCCTCCCGGCAGCTGCCGCACGCGATGCACTTGTCGGGGTCGATGGCGTGCGCCGCCTTAAGCTCGCCTGCAATCGCGTCCGCGGGGCACACGCGCGAGCACATGCCGCAGCCTGTGCACGCCTGCGCGTCGATGGCGAAGCGGGTGAGATCGGGGCATACGCCGGCGGGGCATTCCTTGCGGCTGATGTGCGCCTCGTATTCGTCGCGGAAGAACCGTATCGTGGTTAGCACCGGGTTGGGCGCCGTGCGGCCAAGCGCGCACAGCGAGGCGTCCTGCATGGTGCGGCCAATGCGCTCGAGCAGCTCGATGTCGCCCTCGCGCCCGCGCCCCTCGCAGATGTCGGTGAGGATGGCGCGCATCTGGCGCAGCCCCTCGCGGCACGGCGTGCATTTGCCGCAGCTCTCCTCGCAGAGGAAGTCGACGTAATAGCGCGCGACCTCGACCATGCACGAGCGGTCGTCCATGACGATCATGCCGCCGGAACCCATCATGGCGCCGTATTCGGTGAGCGCGTCGAAGTCGACGGGTAAATCCAGCAAGCTTTCCGGAATGCATCCGCCCGACGGGCCGCCGGTTTGGATGGCCTTGAAGGGGCGGTCGTCCATGATGCCGCCGCCGATGTCGTAGATAAGCGTGCGCAGCGTGGTGCCCATGGGCACCTCGACCAACCCGGTGTGCTTCACCTTGCCCACCATGGCGAACACCTTGGTGCCCTTGGATTTCCCAGTGCCCAGCTTGGCGTACTCGTCGCCGCCGAGACGGAAGATGGCGGGGATGGACGCCAGCGTTTCCACGTTGTTCAGCACGGTGGGCTTGTCGAACAGGCCGCGCTGGACGCTGCGGATGTACTTGGCGCGCGGCTCGCCCACGCGGCCGGCGATCGACGCCATGAGCGCCGTTGACTCGCCGCACACGAACGCGCCGCCGCCGCGCACGATGGACAGGTGGAGTTTGTGGGACGTGCCCATGACGGAATCGCCCAGGATGCCCGCTTCGTAGGCGTCGTCGATCGCGTGTTGAATGTGGTCGCGCGCCAGGGCGTATTCGTCGCGGATGTACAGAATGCCCTCTTCGGCGCCTATGGCCAGCGCGCCTATGATCATGCCCTCGATAACGGCATGCGGGCAGCCTTCCATCGTGGAGCCGTCCATGAACGCGCCGGGGTCGCCCTCGTCGCCGTTGCACACGATGTACTTGGGCCATTCGTCGTATCCGGCGGCGCTGCGCCATTTGCGCCCGGTGGGGAACCCCGCGCCGCCCTTGCCGCGCAGGCCGCTTTTCTCCACCTCGGAAATGATTTCGTCCGGCGTCATGGTTAAGGCGCGCTTTAGGCCCTCGTAGCCGCCGCGGGCACGGTAGTCGTCAAGGCTCAGCGGGTCGATGACGCCTACGTCTTTGAGCACCACCTTGTGTTGGAGCGCGTAGAACGGGTTGTCGCTCATGTGCTCGAAGAACTGCCCGTCGTGCCGGTACAAAAGCTTCTTGACGGGCGTGCCGTCGATCGAGTCGACGATGGCCTTCGCGTCGCGCGCGCCTACGCGGTAATACATCAGGTCGCGCGGCATGAGGCGCACGATGGGCCCCTGCTCGCATTCGCCCGAGCAGCCGGTGCGCGTCACGCTGACGCTCACGTCGCCGGAAAGCCCGCGCTCGGCCAGCTCCTTTTCCAGGGCGTCCGCTACGTCCAGCGCGCCGTTGGCTATGCAGCTGGTGCCGCAGCACACGAGGATTTTGTCGGTTCCGTTAATCATCGTCGCCTCCGTCCTTCGCGTCTTTTCGCGCGGCATCCTCCTGCTTGTAGCGATCGATAATGCCGGAAATCTGGTCTACCTTCAGCTTGTTGTAATACATGCCGTCCACCACCATGACGGGCGCAAGCGCGCAGGATCCCAGGCAGTTGACGTATTCCACCGAAAACTCGCCGTCGGCGCTGGTTTGCCCGGGCTCAATGCCCAGAACGCGCTTGATTTCGGTGGCAAGGTTGACCGACCCGCGCAAATGGCACGCGGTGCCGTTGCATATTTTGATGATGTGCTCGCCTTTGGGGTTGAGCGAGAGGGCTTTGTAAAACGTCGCCATGGAGTAGAGGTGCGCCGTGGTGCACCCCAGGTAGGCGGCAAGCGCGCTTAGCCCCTCTGCGGGGATGTAGTTGAATTCATGCTGCATGTCCTGCATCGCCGCCAACGCGAAGCGGCGGTCGGCAGGGTACGCCTCGATGATGCGGGCGATTTTCGAGGCGTGGTTTGCGTCGTTCATAGATACCTCGCTTCGTGATAGCGGCCCCGTAAGGGGGTGGATAAGCGCACATGCTTGCCCTCCTTCGGGGGACGGCAGGCGTCATGCGCCGGTTCTCGGAAGGTGCGGTGAGCCTGGGCAGACTTTACCCGCCTGCCACCAAAGGGGTTATGACCACGTAGTCCTGCTCGGTCAAGGGGGTGGCCACGTCGCCTAAGTGCTCGATGTGCCGGCCGTTGACCAAAATGATAACGTCGTCGCCCTTGTCCGTCTTGTCCTTATTCAAAATGAGGCCGTCGAACGCGGGCCACCGGTTGCACAGGGCGACCATCAGCTCCAACACGTCGGCGGGGGCGGGCACGTCGCACGACTTGCATCCTGCAATCTGCCGGTATGTTGCCAGAAACTTCACGAGCATAGGCGGGCTTTCTCATAAGGTGGAGGTGGGGAAGGCGCATGCGGGCGGTGTCGGTCTGCGCGGATGCGCCGCACTAAGACACCGCCCGCCGTGCGCTTTAGTAGGTCATGCTCAGCTCGGCGAGTTTTTCGGCGGTGGGAATGCCGTCTGCGGTCCAGTTGCGCGCCTCGTAGTAGTCGGCGAGCATGGTTTGCAGCTCGTTCACCTTGCCCTGGGCCGGGCCGCTGGGCAGCGCCTCGCGCAGAAGGCGCGGGGGCAGCGTGTCCTTCTCGACGCCGGCCTCCATGTTGAAGCGCTTCTCGAGGTTCCAGATGCGCTCGCCCTTGAGCAAGATTTCCTCGTCGGTTTCGTCGGTGCCCACGGCCTCGCGGTACTGGCCCGCAATCTCGGGCAGGCCGATGCCGAACGTGGTGAACAGGCACATGCCGGTGGAGTCGCACAGGGCGGTGAGGTCCTGGAAGGTCTTGAGCAGGGCGCCCTTGCCTTCGGTGACCTGCGGGTCCAGCTTCACGGGAATGCCCAGCACCTCGGGGCTGATCATGTAGCCGCGCACGTGGCAGCCGCCGCGGTTGGAGGTGGCGTACTCGAGGCCGATGCCCTGAATGGCGCGGGCGTCGTATGCGGGCATCTCCTGCTTTTTCACGCTCATGGAAAGCTCGGGGTGGCCGTACTTCTCGGCCAGGCGATACGAGCCCAGGCCGATGGTTTGGCCGAAGCCCTCGCCGTCGGCGCACATCTGCGTGAGCTTGACCATAGCCTCGGCGTCGCCGAAGCGCAAAGGGAACCCGATGTCTTCTTCGGGGATGGCGCCCATCTCGAAAAGCTCCATGGCGCATGCCACGGTGGAGCCTAAGGTGATGGGGTCCATGCCCTGTTCGTTGCAGATGAAGTTGGCCTTGACGATGGACGAGATGTCGTTCACGCCGCAGGCGGCGCCGTAGCTCCAGCCCGCCTCGTACTCGGGGCCTTCGCCGAAGCCGTCCAAGTCGCCCTTGCCCTCGATCTTGGTCACGCGCCCGCAGGCGATGGAGCAGCCGAAGCAGCCCTGGTTCTTCACCAGGTGCGTCTCGTTCAGGCGCTCACCCGAGGTGTCGTCGGCCTTGTCCCAGTACGAGCCGTCGCGGCCGTTGCGCAGGGGCAGGCCTCCCACCTCGTTCACGATGTTCACCAGGATCTCGGTGCCGAACGTGCCCAGGCCGTTGCCGGTGACGGGGTGCTCTTTGAGCATGGTGCGGGCCTTGGCGACCTCGCGCATGAACCTCTCGGGGCGTGCGACCGTCACGCCGCCGGTGCCGCGCACGGCGATCGCCTTGAGGTTCTTCGAGCCCATGACCGCGCCCATGCCGCCGCGCCCTGCGGCGCGGTTCTTGTCGTTCATGATGGCGGCGAACAGCATGCCCCGCTCGCCCGGCGTGCCGATGCAGGACACGCGCACCTTGCCGTGCTTGGCCTCGAGGGCCTCGGTGGTCTCGTGCACGCCCTGACCCCAAAGCTCGCCTGCGTCGAGCAGCTCAACTTGGCCGTCGTCGATGTGCAGGTACACCGGACGTGCGGCCTTGCCCTCGAAGATGATGCCGTCGTAGCCGGCGTACTTCAGCTCGGGGCCGAAGTGACCGCCGGAGTTCGCCGCGCCGATGATGCCCGTGAGCGGCGCCTTCGACACCACTTCATAGCGGCCCGACGAGCATGCGGCGGTGCCGGTGAGCGGGCCGGTCATGAAGATCAGCTTGTTCTCGGGGGAGAGGGGGTCGATTTTGGGGTCAACCTCGTTGCAGTAGTATTTCGTGCCCAGGCCGCGGGCGCCTACGTAGTCGTTCGCGTCCTGCATGTTCAAGGGCTCTTTCTTGATGGAGCCATCGGTGAGGTTGACGCGAAGAATGGTTCCGATCCAGCCGTTTGCCTGCGTCATTATGCGCACACCTCCTCGACGGCCGCCTTCAGCCTGTCGGCGGCAAGCTGCTTTTTGTCAGGGACCTCATCGGGGTCTACCAGCGTGATGGCTCCCGAGGGGCAGTACGTGGCGCACCACGCCTCGCCGCCGCACAGGTCGCACTTGTGGATCATGCGCTTGGCGGGCGAGTACGAGATGTTGCCCAAGGGGCACGCGCTTACGCACATCTTGCACACGATGCACTTCTTGGCGTCGTGCTCGATGACGCCTTGGGCGTTGCGGCGCAAAGCCCCGGTGGGGCAAATGGCGGCGCACGACGCCTCGTCGCACTGCAGACACATGATGGGAACCGTGATGGCGGCGTCTTCGTAGTGGAACACGCTCACGTTCGAGAGGCGAGGGTTGAACTCCTCGTTGTGCTTGAACGAGCACACCAGCTCGCACGTGCGGCAGCTCACGCACTTCTTCGGATCCACGACCAGCTGTTGAGCCATGGAATCCTCCTTTCTTCCGGGTTCGGCCGTAAAGCGCTTGGGTCAAGTAAACCACGCGTTCGGCAGAAAAAACGCGCCGTCGCCGATTTTGGCGCGACCACTTGTTCGTTTGTGCCGCATTGCGGCGTATTATTAGGCAGAAAAGAGCGGCGTATCTGCCTAGTTCGAATCGAGGTTCCCCATGCGCACATTCGATTACCGCCATCTTCCCCAGGGGCTGTTCGACGGCAAGGTGGGCACGGCGAACGTGCGGCTTTATGAGGACCGGGGCAAGTTCAACGCCGTCAGGGAGTCGAACGCCGGCGCGCTCGAGGCGCTGCGGCGCGAGGCCCGCTTCGACAACGTGAATTCCTCGATGCGCATCGAGGGGTTTTACACGCCCGCCGACCGCGTGCGGGAGATTGTGGAGGGGGCGCAGCCCGCAAGCGACGCGGAATCGCAGATCGCGGGGTACGCGCGGGCGCTTGCGCTGGTGGAGGGCGGTGCGCAGCGCGACGGGGAATGTGCCGTGGGTGAAAATTGCGACGGCGACGCTTCGCGCCTTGCCTGCGAACAGGGGGCCTCCGGTGAGACGCTTTCCCTTTCCACCGCGACGGTTCTCAAGCTGTACGAGACGCTGTACGGGCATCGCAATTTGGGGCGCAAGAGTCGCTATCGCAAGAAGGACTATATATATGTGCAGGTAGACGGGCATCCGCAGGCCATGCCCGCGAGTCCTATCACGGCGTTCGAAACGCCGTTGGTGCTCGGCGGCGCATGCGACGGCTTGGCGGACGCGTTTTTGGCAAGTTCCTGCAGCCCCCTCATCTTAAGCGCGGTGTTCACTGTTGATTTTCTGGCCATTCGTCCGTTTGACGAGGGCAACGGGCGCATAGCGCGTCTTTTCGCCAACCTGCTGCTCGAAAAGGCGGGGTTCGACGTGTTTCGCTACATGAGCGTCGACCGGATTATCGAGGAATCGGGCATGGCGTACTACGACGCCCTCAACGCCTGCGTTGAGGGGTGGGACGTTGGGCGGAACGACTACGCCCCCTACGTGCTGTACTGGCTCAACGTGGTTCACGAGGCGTATGAGCGCCTGTTCCGGGCGCTTGAGGTGAGTGGGGGGTCGGGCGCGGGGAAGTCGGAGCGCGTGAAGCTGTTTGTGCGCGGCGCGGGGGCGCCTGTGGCCAAGCGGGACGTTCGCGCGGCATTGCCCGACGTGAGCGAGGCGACCGTGGAGGCAGAGCTGGGCCGCATGGTCAAGGACGGCTTAGTGGAAAAGCTGGGCGCCGGCCGCGCCACCACGTATCGCTGGGTGAAGTAGTCCGTCGCCCTATGCCGACGCCTCGGGGGTGGCGATCGGTTTGGTATCCGAGGCGCTCTTGCGGCGCTGCTCCACCATGTGCTTGAACATCACGAAGATGGCGGCGATGATGTCGACGTCCTCCTCGTCGTACACCTCGACCTCGAACACGTCGCGCAGCGACACGAGGTCGTTGTGCGCGGCGGCCAGCACGTTGCCCTCCGCGTCGGTGAGGTCGAAGTTCAGCGTGATCATGTGCTCGCCGCGCAGTTGCCAACCAAGCCCCTCGATGTCGATGATGTCGGTCGCGTGCGTCCACTCGCGCGACATCTCGAACGCGGTGCCGTCGACCATCTCGACGTAGCACGTGTGGTGCATCGGCGAGAACAGCTTGGCGTGGCAATACGCCACCTCGGTTCCGTCGGGCGTCTTGATGTGCGTTTTGTCGGTCATCGTGATGGCGTTGGTGTGCACCTCGTACAGTGGGTTGTCGTACTCGTCGGTGATGTGGATCTTGTCGTGCACGCTGAGCAGCTTGGATGCAATTCTGAGCTTCATGGGAGTCCTCTCCTCTGGCCGCGCCACGCCGGCGCATGCGTTGCCGCTCAGTTTATCAGGTGAAAGAGGGGAGAAGGCGGGTTGCGCACTCTTCAACCGATTGTTGAGGATTTGTCCTCAGCTCATCTCGCTTTGTGGCAAGGCGGTAGGGCGGAAAGGGCGTTGGAACGCGGCGAAAACTCGCCCCTTCGTCGGTTTCGCGCGCCGACGAAGGGGCGACGTCGCGCCAACGACCCGTCCCCCTTGCAAGCCGTTGCGCCTACACGATGTACTCGTCGAAGTCCTCGTCAGCCATGCAGTCTTTCACGCGCATGATGAAGTTCTTGTTGCTCATCGCGCTGTTTGGCGCGGCGGCGCAGCCGTCGGCCAACGGCTCGCCGGCGTGTGCGCGGCGCAGCTCGTCGATGTCGCCGAACTCGAGGCAACGCATCGGGCACGACACCACGCAGGCCGCCTGCTCGCCGCACGCGCGCAAATCGGAGCACAGGTCGCACCCCGGCATGCTCAGCGACACGTGGTAGATGCGCGGCTCAAAACCGCTCCCCGTGCAAAACGAGCGCACCTCGCGGTAGTTCGTGCCCACGGGCAGGTTATGCACGTCTTTGCAGGCCACTTGGCAGGTGTGGCACGCGATGCAGCTTTCCGCATCGAAATAGAATCCAAAGTTCGCCATTTTCGGCTCGTCCTTTCTTCTCGGCTATCCGTTTGCGGCCGACGGGGCTACTCGGCGGCCGCGGTCGTCGCGTCGTCGGTCAGCGGAATGATTTGCTCCATCTCGCAGTCGCGCGGCAGCTTCACGGGGCCGTCGTACTTTTCGTATTGCACGAGGTTTGAGTTCCACGAGTTCAAAAACGGCGTGGTCGTGCGGTTCGAGCAGGTGAGGATGTTGTCGGCGCCGGAAAGGTCGAGCCCGGTTTCCTCGTCGATGCGCGCGGAGGCGCCGTGAGGCACCATGATGACGCCCGGCATCACCGTGCGCGTCACGCTGGCGGGGCGTAAAAACGCGCCGCGGTCGTTGAACACGCGCACCGTATCGCCCGTCTTGATGCCGCGTGCCGCCGCGTCGTCCTTGTTGATGAACACCGGGTTTTGCAGCGCCTCGCGCAGCCACGGCAGGTTGTCGCAGTCGGTGTGGGCGCGGCGCAGGTAGTGCACGTGCGTCATCTGCACGGGGTAGGCGCCCGGCGTTTTGGTTTCCCAGTCTGCAAACGACGCCTTGTACGTCTCGGGGCCGTCGAGGTACTTCGGCAAAGGCGACACCCGCACGTAGTCGGCCACGCCTTCGCCGCCGTTGGCGTACCCATTCACCATGTCGTACCAGTCGGACTTCGCCTGGCAGTAAATTTCGAACTTGCCGGAGACGGTGGACGCCAAAGGCGCGCCTTCCGGGTCGGCCACGAACGCGGCGAACGGCTGCGCCGCTGGGTTTGCCCACGGGTCGTCGTAGGAGCGCTCCTGGCGGTAGCCGCCCTCTTCCAGGTACTGCTCGAAAGACATGATGCCGGGCTGCACCTCGCCTTCCACGCCGTATTTCGCCAAATCGGCCTCGGTCACCTCGGCCACGGGCATGGGGCCCTCGGGCCGCATAACCACCGTTTGCGTCAGCTGCTCGAACCAGCATTGCTTGTCGGACTTCGGGTTCAGAGCCTCGTAGTCAAGTCCCAATCGCTCGGCTATACCGGCAGCCACCTCGCGGTCGCTGCGGCTTTCCCCCAAGCGCGGCAGCGGCGCGCGCGAGGCCAGCGAGCATTCCTTGTCCTTCATGTTCGTGCCCACGTACAGGTGCGCCTGGTCGTTCTCCCAGCGCGTGCACACGGGCACCACCACGTCGGCGTACTGCGCGTCCACCTTCATGTAGTAGGCCGACGCGAACACGAAGCCTACCTTGCGGAACGCCTCGATGCCGCGGTTGGAGTTCGCCTGCGAGGCCAAGAAGTTGTTCGCCTCGGAGATGAGAACGCGGATGTCGCACGTCTCGCGCACAGGCGCGTGCACTTCGCACCCGGGGAAGTTGTTGCCGGCGTCCCAATACTCGCCGTCTACGATGGCGTCCCAAATAAGGTCGAGCGACACGCACTTCTTCACGGGGTTGTTCGCGTTGGTGAAGCGCACGGGCGTGCCGCTGTAGGGCACGTGCACCAACATGCCGCTGTTCATGGCGCCGTAGTATTGGTCGTTGGCACATGCGTTTCCGGGCGTGCCGAAATGCCCGCCCATCGCGGCGATGGTCATCAGCATCTGCGGGTAGTTCTCCGAGCCCTTGCAGCGCGCGGGTGCCGAGTTCGAGTGGAACGACACGCGGTTTTTGCAGCTGTTGATGTCGGCGAAGCGGTCGATGAGATCCACGGGCGTGCCGCAAATCTCGCTGGCCCATTCCTGCGTTTTCGGAACGCCGTCCGAGATGCCCAGCACGTAGTCGCGGAAGCTTTCGGAGGTGGAGGCGTCGGCGGGTATGTGCTCGGCGTCGAAGCCCACCGTGCAGCGGTTGAGGAAGTCCCAGTCGATGAGGCTGCCGTCCTCGTCGCGCGTGATCATGGAGTACGCCACGCCCAGCAAAAGCGCGGTGTCGGTGCCGGGGCGCACGGGAATCCACAGCGCGTTGGTGAACCCGGCGGTGATGGAGTACTCAGGTCCCACGAACACGAACTTGCTGCCGTGCTCCTTGGCGTGCTTGAGGTACACGGCGGCCTGGCCGAACGCGCACCAGGCGGCGTTGTGCCCCATGAGCACGATGTAGTCGGAGTTCTCCAAGTCCATGCGGTCGTTCGCGCTGCCAAACAGCTCGCCGAAGCCGAACTGCGGGTTGGCGAAGCCGAACGTGCCGGTCGACTGCGTGCCGCAGCAGTCGAAGTAACCGCCCCACGCCGCCAGCACTTGGCCCATGTAGCCTTCGAGGTTGATCATGTTCATGTAGAGGATGGACTCGTTGCTGGCCTCGACTTTCGCGGTTTTCAGCTGGTCGGCCAGATAGTCAAGCGCCTCGTCCCAGCTGATGCGCTCCCACTCGTCGCGCCCGCGCAGCTCGCGGTGCGGGTCCTCGGGCGTCCAGTGCTTGCGTTTCATGGGGTACTTCAGGCGGTCGGGCCCCAACACCTGCTGGCGCATGGCGTGCCCCATCGGGCACGAGCGCATCTGCGGGCGTTCCCACGTGTCCTCGTGCGTGTCGTCGGTTTTCATGCGCAGGATCTTCCCGTCGCGCACCAGGGCGCCAACCTTGCAGCGCCCGCCGCAGTTGTGCCAGCACGGCACGTAGACCCACTCAGCGCCAGCTTCGTTCTCCCTCAACTTCACGTCCATCGCGATTCTCCTCTCGTCGGCTACGATAGAACGGTCTGCGGGCGATTATAGTGAGCGCTGCGACGCGTTGAGGTGTGCTATGCTTCGTGGAAAATGTTGGTTTAGCCACATTGGGGTGTGGTCGAATCGGCACAAAGGGAAGCGCAACGGCCTTGAGGGCTTCATGGGGGAGCGAAGGCGTGCGAGGGGGCGAGGTGAAAATGGCGAACTGCGAGGAAAACGCGTTTTGTGCGTCGCTGGGCGAAGAGGTGCGGGCGCAGCTGTGCGCCCAATGCCACCGCCGATTGGTGAAGGCGGGCTCGATTCAAATGTACGAGGATTTCGAGCGGCGGGCGTCGCTGGTGATCGACGGCATCGTGTTTATATCGGGGCACGTGGGAGAAGACGTGCTGGGCTACTCCGACGAAGTTCCTACGTGCTACTTGGGCGTGCCGGGGCGCGTGCTTTCAACCAACGTGGCGTTTCGTGAGTCGGGCGGTACCGAGGAGTACGGGTATAACAGTATGGAGTACCTAACCGATTGCTGCGTTGCCTGCTTCGACCATCAGGTGGTTCGTCGGCTGTTCGGCGAAAGCGTGGAGTTTGCCCACGCCATGATGCTCTCGGCGTTGCGTATCATGGAGGACGGCTGCATGATGACTTCCATCATGCGTGCGCATTCGGTGTATCTGAGTGTGTCATACCTTGTGCTGTACCTGACGCAGCAACGAGCTTACCTTACCCAGCAGCAGCTTGCGACGCTTTTGAACCACGACCGTACCTCGGTGGCGAAGGCCCTCGCGCGCATGAAGCGCGAGCGGCCGCAAACGTGGGAGGCGTACTGCGCCAACAAAGGGCGTCCCGTGGCGATTGCGAACCCTGCGTAGCGGTGTGCGCGGGGGCGTGCGGCACGGGCGAGCGCTGTGGGCGTGCGGGGCGCGCACGGATCGCGTGCAGCGTCGACGTACGACGCGGGGGCGCGCAACGAAAGCGCCCAAGAAAATTCCCCAAAAAACTTCTTGTCAAAGAAGGCGGTTGTGCTAATATATTCCTCGCACTTTTTCGGGGCATTAGCTCAGCTGGGAGAGCGCATGGCTGGCAGCCATGAGGTCAGGGGTTCGATCCCCCTATGCTCCACCAAATTTTATAGAGGCGGATTCGTTCGAGTCCGCTTCTTTTTTATCTTGCAAATTCGGAAAATACCCCAGTATTTATTCGGATTTTACGGTAAAAATGCTTCGGAAATCTAGGAAGAAGTGCAGAAGAGGCCGAGGATGGGTGTCTATGAAAAGCCGCAAGGTTATATTCCCCGCGTGGTCGATGCGCAAATTGAGCGCTACCTCCGCATTTTCGGAGCGATTGAGATTGCGGGCGCCAAATGGTGCGGCAAGACGTGGGCGGCGCTTCAACACGGCTCGTCGGTAAGCTACGTCGACGAGAACATAGAACTCGCAAAAGCCGACCCCTCGATGATGCTTCTTGGCGAGCGCCCCCACGTCATTGACGAGTGGCAGCTGGTTCCCTCCATTCGAGATGTCGTGCGCCATGAGGTTGATCGCTCTCGGGCAGTGCGCGGGGCTTTTGTGCTCACGGGCTCTTCAACGCCTTTTGGGGAGGGAACCGAAAGACCGTTGCACAGCGGGGCGGGTCGCATTGGACGTGTTCGCATGCGCACGATGAGCCTTTTGGAATCGGGTCAGTCGTGTGGGCGTGTGTCGCTTGAGGGGCTGTTCGAGGGAGTTTTCGAGCCGTGCAAAGTTGACAAGGACACGTTTGGGCTTGTGGAGGCCGCCTGCAAAGGCGGCTGGCCAGAGGCGGTCGATCTTCCCGTTTCCGATGCGCAGCTCATCGCGCGCGACTATTTGCGCAGGATTTTCTCGGAAAGCGTGCCGAGCCTTGGTTTTGACGGTGACGTGGCTCGCAGAATGGTCGGGTCGATTGCGCGCAATCTCGGTCAGGCGACCACGTACAAAACCATCGTTGCGGATATGTATGGGGCTGAGGATACCCCTGAGTCCTTCATGGACGTGGAGAAGGCGGCGCTTTACCTTTCCCTGCTTAAGTCCATGTATCTCGTCGAGGAGATTCCAGGTTGGGTTCCGCCTGCTCGCTCCCGAAAGCGGTTTGCCACTAAGCCGAAGCGCTATTTGACTGATCCCTCGCTGGCGGTGGCTATGCTTGGGCTGTCGCCGCAAAGCTGTCTGTCCGATTGGCAAACGTTCGGTTTGGTGCTCGAAAACCTTGTTATGCGCGACTTGCTTGTGTACACGGAGGCGCTCGATTCGATTGACGAGCATCCCGTGCGCTACTATCGGGACGATTCCGGCCTTGAAGTTGACGCGATTGTCCAACTTGCCGATGGGCGATGGGCTGCCATTGAGGTCAAGGTGAGCGAAGACAAGGTGGCGGACGGCGTGGCGAGTTTGAAGCGCTTGCGCGCTAAGCTGCTCAAGAACTCCCAAGCGCAGGTCGACGAGCCGACGTTCATGGCGGTTGTTACTGGCAATGGCGAATATGCGCGTCAGGTCGAGCCCGGCATCTACGTGATTCCCGTTAGAGCATTGGGGAAGTAGGCTTGTGTGCAATTTGCCCGATGCCGCATTCTTATACTAGATACAGTCTTATAATGATTCCGCTAAGGCACAACGAGGAGCGGGGCGTTTTGTCGGCAGGGCAGCGCGCGCGAAGGAAAGGACGGCACATGCTTTTCGAGCATATCGGCATCATCGACGAGAACTTCGAGTACCAGGCAAACCAATGGGTGGGCGTGAAGGACGGGCGCATCGCCTACATTGGCGCCGAGGCTCCGGCCGACGCGGCGGCGTACGGCGAAACCTACGACGGAACGGGCCGCCTGCTCATGCCGGCGCTCGTGAACGCGCACGCGCATGCGCCCATGACGCTTCTGCGCGGCTATGCCGAGAATCTGCCGCTGCAGCGCTGGCTCAGCGAGAAGTGCTGGCCGTTTGAGGGGAAGCTCACGCCCGAGGATATGTACTGGGGCACTGTGCTTTCCTGCGCCGAGATGGCGCGCTACGGCGTGGTGAGCTTCTCGGATATGTACTACGCCACGCCCGAGCGCGCGCAGGCCGTCACCGAGGCGGGCATGAAGGCGAACCTGTGCGAGTGCGAGATGTACTTCGAGCCCAAGCCGTTTGCCGAGTACCCTACCTGCGCGAAAATGGCCGACTTTGCCAAGCGCTTCCACGGCGCGGCCGACGGGCGCATCCGCATCGACTACAGCATCCACGCGGAATACACGTCCAACCCCGTGACCTGCGCCGACATCGCCGCCGCGGCGAAGGAGGCGGGGCTGCCCATCCATCTGCACCTTTCCGAGACGAAATCCGAGCACGAGGAGTGCAAGCAGCGCCACGACGGCATGACGCCGCTTCAATACTTCGAGAGCATCGGCGTGCTCGATGTGCCCCTGACGGCGGCGCACTGCGTGTGGGTCGACGACGCCGACATACGTATCATGGTCAAGCGCGGCGTGACGGCGGTGAACAACCCGGCGTCGAACATGAAGCTCGGCAGCGGGTACGCGCCTGTGGCGAAGATGCTCGACGCGGGCGTGAACGTGGCGCTTGGCACCGACGGCATGGCGTCGAACAACAACCATGATATGTTCTCGGATATGTACCTCATGGGCCTCATCTACAAGGGCTACGCGAACGACCCGGCCATCATTACGCCCCAGCAGGTGCTGCGCGCCGCCACGCGCGCGGGTATGCTGGCGCAGGGGCGCAAGGACTGCGGCCTGGTGAAGGAAGGCTTTGCGGCCGACTTGTGCGTGCTCGACGTGACGGGCCCGCAGTGGTGCCCCATGACCGACGCGCTGTACAACGTGGTGTTCGCGGGTGCCGGGTCCGACGTGGTGCTCACCATGTGCGACGGCAAGGTGATCTACCGCGACGGCGACTTCGCCACCGTCGACGTTGAGCGCGCGAAGGCGGAAGTGTCCACGCGCGCGGCGCGCATCATCGCCGAGCTTTAGGCTTCTCGCGAAACGTTGCCGACCGGCGCTCGAAGCCGGTCGGCTTTTTTGTGCGCGGGGAAGAATACGGGGGGCGGGCGAACGCGGGGGAGGGGGCGAACACGTTCCCGCGTTCCACTGGTTCAGTGAGCAGGGCTACGTCCCCGCGTTCGCCCGCTCCGCGTTCGCCCCCTTCCCCGGTTCGCCGCTTAAAGCCCGTCGCGGCGCAAAAGCTGCATGAGCTCTTGTTTGGACTTGACGCCTGTTTTCGCGTAGGCGTTCTTTGCGTGGAACTTGACGGTGCTTTCCGTCAGGCGAAGTTCCTCGCCGACGGCGCGGTAGGTGTTGCCGCAGGCAAGGCGGCTTGCGACGGCGATCTCGCGCGACGTGAGACCGTGCCTCGCGAGGTCGTTGCCGACTTGCGCACGTAAGCTGCAGAAGGCGTTTTCGACCTGCGGGTTGGGCTCGAAAGCGGGTGTTTCTGCGCGTTCGCCGTCGATTTCGGGCGCGGGCGTGCTTGTAGAAGCCGACGCTGCGACGTTCGCCAAAGGCGTAGACGCCGACACCACTCTCGATTCGGGCTTGCCGCCGGGCTCGGAAGGCGCGGAAGGCGGGCTTATCACGAACGTCACCATGAACAGCCCTACGGCCCCCTCCAAAACGAGCGCGCCGGCCGTCATGCCGACGGGGCTTCGATAGAACACGTACGGGTTCAAAAGGCCGGCGGCATAGCCGAAAAAACCGATAACCAGGGCGAATCCCAAGGCGCGCCGTGCGCCTATGCGTTGTTTGCACGTGCGACAGTCGTGCGCATTCGCCCGCCCATTCTTTCCCTTTTCGACCTGAAACCGAACCTGAAAAGCGCGCCGCTTGCCCATAAGCCTCTCCCAACCCCGAGATTTCGCACGAAAGCCGCCGAAGCCGCAAGGGCTGAAAGTGGTGAACCATCTACTATATCGCATCGCAAGTCGGCGTCACGCGCCATTTGGCATCTTTTTGCGCATCCGCGAGAGAAGCGTCGGCTGCGAAGCGTTATCGGGGGCGATCAGCCCAACAACCTTGCATCTGCGGGTAATTTGGCGGGGAAGTTGCGCTAAACTGAGTTGCATCGGCTGGCGTACACAGGTCGGTCGATGCACTGCTTCAAGTTTTGTCTGTGTTAAGGCTCGAGCGGTTCGCGCCTTATACGGTCAAGGTGAGAACCGCAAAACACGAAAGTTGGTGGTCAAAATGGCAGCTCCCGCTACCGAACACGTGCGCAACATTGTGCTTGTAGGGCAGGACGGCGCAGGCAAGACCTCACTCGCTGAGGCCATGCTCTACGTCTCCGGCAAAACGCCCCGCATGGGAACAACGCACGACGGAAAGTCTTACCTCGACTACGATCCCGAGGAAATCAAGCGCAAGTTCACCATTTCCACCTCTATCGCTCCGGTTCCGTACAAAGACTACAAGATCAACGTGCTCGACACCTCGGGCCACCCCGACTTCATCGGCGACACGTTGGCGACGATGCAGGCGGCCGAGATGGCGCTGTTCATGGTTGACGCCGTTGCCGGACCGCAGGTTATGACCACCAAGCTGTGGCGCGAGGCCGAGAACATGCGCTTGTCGCGAGCCGTCTACATCAACCACATCGACCGCGAGAACGCCAACTTCGACACCGCGATGGCCACCCTCCACGCGCGCTTCGGCACGCGCTTGGCGGCCGTCACCATCCCGATGGGCGTTGACAAGGACTTCCACGGCGTGATCGACATTCTGCGCATGAAGGCGCGCTACCACGACGCGTCCGGCACCGAGGAAACCGTCGGCGAGATTCCCGAGGAGTACGCCGAGGTGGCGCAGGCCGCCCGCGACAAGCTGTGCGATTTGGTGGCGGAGGCCGACGACGAGCTTATGATGAAGTACCTCGACGGCGAGGAGCAGCTCACGCAGGCCGAGCTCGAGTCGCTGCTTGACAAGGCCATCGCGCAGGAGATCTTCGTGCCGGTGTTCGTGGGCTCGACCATCATTATGCAGGGCGTGCAGGGGCTCATGGAGGACATCTGCACCTACTTCCCGCATCCGCGCAGCCACGGCCGCTTCCAGATGGCCGACGGCGTGACCGTGCCCATCGACGAGACGAAGCGCCCCTCGGCGTTCGTGTTCAAAACCGTGTCCGACCCGTTTGTGGGCCGCTTGAGCTTCCTGAAAGTGCTGTCGGGCTACCTGGAGCCGGGGCTTGAGCTCATCAACTCGCGCACGGGCAAGAAGGAGCGTTTGGGTAAGCTGCAGGTGATGATGGGCAAAGAGCCCATGGACGTGAAGAGCGCGAAGGCGGGCGACATCATCGTGGTGCCGAAGCTCGCCGAGACGCGCTCGGGCGACACGCTCTCGGTTGGCGGCGACATCGCTATCCAGCCGCTGCCGCTGCCCACGCCGCAGTACCCGGTTGCCGTCGAGGCCGTGAACAAGAAGGAAGAGGACAAGCTGGGCACCTTCCTTGCGCGCGCCGCTGAGGCCGATCCCACCATACGCATCTCGCGCAACGAGGAGACGCACCAAACTGTGCTCACCGCGATGGGCGACACGCAGGTCGACATGCTGCTCGCACGCTTGAAGGAGCAAAGCGGCGTTGAGGCGCGCCTTGTTCCCGTGCGCGTGCCGTATCGCGAGACCATTCGCAAGACCGCCGAGGCGCAGGGTCGCCACAAGAAGCAAACGGGCGGCGCCGGCCAGTTCGGCGACTGCTGGCTGCGCTTGTCGCCGAACCCCGGCGCGGGCTACGAGTTCGTCGACGAGATCAAGGGCGGTGCTATTCCGAACGGTCTTATCCCGGCGGTCGACAAGGGCGTGCAGGAGGCCATGAAGGAAGGCTTTTTGGCGGGTTACCCGATGGTCGACATCAAGTGTGCGGTGTTCGACGGCTCGTACCACTCCGTCGACTCCAACGAGATGGCGTTCAAGACGGCGGCGCGCATCGGCTTCCGCGCGGCGTGCGAGAAGGCCGACCCGGTTATCCTGGAGCCGATGGCCACGCTTGACGTCACGGTGGGCGAGGAATACGCCGGCACCATCATGGGCGACATCTCCACGCGTCGCGGGCGCATTATCGGCACCGACGCGGGTGAGGCGGGCGAGACGGTCATCAAGGTGCGCGTGCCCTACGCCGAGGTGATCAACTACACCAAGGAGCTGCGCTCGCTCACGCGCGGGTCGGGTTCCTACGTGCTGACGCTTGAGGGCTACGAAGAGGCGCCGCGCGACGTGACGCAGAAGCTCATCGCCGCCCACGAGGCCGCACGCTCGGCAGGCAACTAGCAGATTGTTCCGTTCGCCCTAACGGGGCGAACGGAACTGCTCGACGCTGCGAAGCGCTCCGGCACCCCATCTTGCCCCTTGTTTTGGGTCGGCGCGGCACAAAGGCCGCTTGGCCCAAAGGCGGGGCAATCTGGGGCGTCGGAGCGCTTCTCGCTGGCGTTACGGCGACCTGCGGCGTTCGTCCATATTCGCATTCGCAACGCTGCGACGGACGAGGGCTGGAACTGGGAAAGTTCCAGCCCTCGTCCTTTATTTCCACCCTTTCAACCGCGCTAATCAAACCCAAGGGTTGAGGTGCTATCCCCTCTTTCAGGTATTCTGCTGCCTATTGCTCAGGGGCTGAGGACGAGACGGCCGCTGAGTCAGTAAAGCCTACGACGTTGCACGAGGCGCGCCGCGGGCTTTTGCATGTTTGGGCTACTACGTTAGGGGATGATCGTGAAGCCGTACAAGTCAATCGTTTACGCATTTTTCATCGGCGGCCTGTTCGCGTTGATCGCGCAGGCCATCCTGTCGTTTTGGCAGATGGCGCTTGCCGACACGCCGATGAGCTTCTTCATGGGCGGCGCCACGCTGGTGTCGATGGGCGTCATCGGATGTGTGCTCGGTGGCTTCGCCGTGTACCAATACGTTGAGGAGTGGGGCGACTTCGGCGCGCTTCTGCCGTTCTCCGGTTTCGCTATGGCCGTGGGTATGAAGGCCGTGGGCCCGTGGACGAAAAGCAACGAGACGTTCGGCAAGTGCGTGTGGAACTGCGTGTGGTTCGTCGTGTGGTTCAACCTGCTGTTCGCCGCCATCTGCATCGCCATCGGGTATGCGTGCGGCGCACTCGGTTTGAACGAGAACCCCCTTTTCGTGGCGGAGAAGACCACGGGCGGCATGCTCTTCTTCTGGGCGTTCGTGGTGGGCGGCATTCTGGCCGCGCTTTTCCAGCTGCTCTACATTATCGTGCAGAAGATCACCCCGAAGGTGAACCACCTGCACATCCTGATCACGGCATGGATGTGTGGCTGCATCTTCGCGCCGTGCGGCCTTTCCGCGGCGCTCGCCAACTTCTCGGGCGAGGGCTTCTCCGTCATGATCACCGTGGGCGGCTACAATATGTACAACGTGGGCCTCGACCTGTTCATGGGCCACGTCGACACCGCGCTTCTGCATCTGGGCTCGTTCGCGCTGGCGGTGACTGGCCTGGCCGTGACGGCGCTGTTCACCTTCTTCATCTACAATTGGAAGTTCGGGCGCACGCCGCTGCGCGAGGTCCACAAGCAAAACGCCCTGCGCTCGCTGGAGCACTTGGGCTTTGAGGCCGAGCTCACCGACAAGACGGCTGCTGCGCCGGCGAAAGCCGCCGAAGGCGCAAAGGAAGCACCCGCAACGGCATAGTGACTGCGGATCGGCGCTTCTCGGCTGTGCAAGCTGCAGCCTAAAACCTGTGGAAACCTCCTTCGCGTGTGCGCGGGGGAGGTTTTCTTTTGCGGAACTCGACTATACTGACACAGAACGCGAAAGCGCGCTTTTCGGGGCGCGCGACGAGAGGGAAGGAAACGCGCGGCATGAGCAAGGGCGTGAAGAAGAAACAGCGCATGATGGCCAACCTCGAGGAGTTGGAGCTGAAAAAGCGCAGCGGGCTTATCCGCGTGATCGTCGCCGTCGTGATTTTCGTGGTGGTGACGGCGATAAAGGAGGCGGGCGTGCAGGCAGGCGTCGAGTTGGCCTCCGATATGTTCGTGAACGCGGCGTTCTACATCATGGCGCTGGTGCTCGCCGGCGTTGCGGGCTACGGCGCGCGCGACTACGTGCGCGCGAACAACGAGATACGCGTTATCCAGGCGAAGCTGGGGAAGTAGGCTGCTTGGCTTTGTCGAAGCGAGCAGAGCCTCTGCCGACGCCGCGAACGGCATTCGAGTGGGAACTGTTATGTATGGATTAAAAACAGAGAGCAGCTTCGACGCTGCGCATTTCTTGACGGACTACTACGGCAAATGCGAGAACCTGCACGGGCACAGGTGGCGCGTGGTGGCCTATCTCGAGCAGGACGAGTTGCAGAAGGCGGGCACGTGCAAAGACATGGTGGTCGACTTCGGCGTGTTCAAGCGCGCGTTGCGCGAGCTGACCGAGGAGCTCGACCACACGTTCATCGTGGAGGACGGCTCGCTTGCGCCCGACACGCTGGCGTGTTTGGAGCGCGAGGGCTTCACGCTGTCGATCATGCCCTTCCGCACGACGGCCGAGAACTTGGCGCGTTGGTTTTTCGACCGCCTGCGCGAGCGTGGCTTGCCGACGGCGCAGGTCGACGTGTACGAGACGCCGAACAACTGCGCGATCTACCGAGGCTGACGGCATACGTGCTTGAGGTACGCTCCCGATTGGTGCGGCTGACGGCGCGCGCGGCTGCGACGCATTCCGCTTTCGCTATGCGGGCCACACGAATTCGCTGCGCCCCGCCTCCCCGCCGTCTATCAACAAGTTTTGCCCGGTCATAAAGCGGTTCGTTACCGCCACGAAGTAAATCCACTCGGCGATCTCTTCGGGCGTTGCCCAGCGGCGAAGCGGCGTGAGCTCCATGATGCGCGTCCACAGCGCTTCGTCGTCCATGACGCAACGGTTGAGGTCGGTAAGCACGCCGCCGGGGTCTATGCTGTTGCACGTAGCTTGGGGCGCCAAGCGGTTCGCGACGTTTTTCGTGTACGTCAACACGCCGCCTTTTGAAGCGGCGTACACGGGAAACTCGGACCCGGTGTGCGCGCTGGCCGACCCGACGTTCACCACCGCGCGGATCGCGGGCGCGGGCGAGCCGTCGCGAAACGCGTACGCCTCGGTGACGTTGATGGTGCCCTGCAGGTTTACGCGAAGGTCGTCGGGGGAGCCCTGCACGCCGGCGTTGTTCACGATCACCTCGGGGGAAAGGTCGCGGGGGAAGTCCTCGGGGCGGCACACGTCGGCGACAACGTGCTCATATGCGTGATGGGAGATGCCGGCGGGCTTCACGTCGAGGCCGACTACGTGATGTTCGCGCGCCAGAAACAGTTCGGCCGTCGCGCGCCCTATGCCGCTCGATGAACCTGTGATCAGGACCTTCATCGCTGCACGCTTTCCTTTTGGCGCCTGAGGTAGGCTGCGCCCACATTCTCGCGCTCCCAACCGCGCACGACCTTATAGCCAACGGGACTCAAAAGAACCTCGCACAGCAACTCCGCCACAGCACCGGTCAGCGAGCACGCGAGCACCTGCACCATGCTCCACCCGAAGAACACATGAGACACCATCAGCGCGAACACGAGGTTGTCGACGAACTGGGCAAGGCCAGTCGACACGTAGGAGCGCAGCGCGAAGGCGCCGAACGTGTCCTTCTTCGTCAGCGCCCCAATGGCCTGGTTTAAAAGCGAGTTGACGACCGATGAGCACAGCATGGCGCAAGAGCTGCCCAAAACGACGTACCATGTGCCGCCGATGGTGGCGTTCAGGGCATCGTTGACCTGCGTTGACGCAGTGTCGTAATAGGCCCCCCACATGCCGGGCGTCATGCAGAGAAGCGCCAACAGCGCACACACGGCGAGGTTCGCGCCGAGCGCCAACAGCGATATCTCGATCGAGGCGCGCGCGCCGAAGCGCTTGCAGATCATGTCCATGCACAGAAACGACACCCAGCTCAAGGCGAACCCGCAGTCGAGCGCCAGGTAGGGGGTGTTGATCAGCTCTTTGTTCGCCATGAGGTTCATGACGATGACGCTCACGACGAACAGCGTGACGGTCGGCGCGGGCACGCTGCGCAGCAAGACCTTGTAATCAGCGAGAACTCCTCGCAACATTTTCAATGCTCCTTTGGTTTTAGGTTTTACAAGCAGGATATCGGACCCGAACTGCTTGGATGCGCGCAGGCGCATCGAGAAAGTGATTATAACTCGTTTCCCGCCGCGGCGCGAGTGCGACAATCTGCATCTTCTGCTGCTTTTGCGCCGCGCTTTTCGCTAAACTGATGCATATGGGTCTCTAGTGCGCCTTATGTAAGGGAGTGGGGATATGCAGCTGCTGGAGGATCGCATCCGACGCGACGGCGTGGTGAAAAGCGCCGACGTTTTGAAGGTCGACGCGTTTTTGAACCACCAAATGGACGTGGCGCTGTTCGACGCCATGGCGCGCGAATGGTGGAGGCTGTTCTCGGACCGGCCGATCAACAAGATTCTGACCATCGAGGCGTCGGGCATCGGCATCGCGGCGATAGCGGCCCGATGCTTCGGCGTGCCGGTGGTGTTCGCGAAGAAGTCGCAGAGCATCAACCTCGACGGCACGGTGTACGCCACGCGCATCCAATCGTTCACGCACGGCAAGGTGTTCGACGTGATCGTGTCGACGCGCTACATCGGCGAGGACGACCATGTGCTGATCATCGACGACTTTTTGGCGAACGGGTGCGCCTTGAACGGGCTTATCGAGATCTGCGAGAACGCGGGCGCCACCGTCGAGGGCATCGGCATCGCCATCGAGAAGGGCTTCCAGGGCGGCGGCGACGCGCTGCGCGAGCGCGGCTACAACCTGCAGTCGCTCGCCGTCATCGAGTCGATGGACCCAAAAACCGGCGAGATCGTGTTTCGCGCGTAGCCCCCGCTATTTCCCCATTTCCCGCATGAGGTAGCGCATGACGTTGCGGCGGCTGATGGAGCCCACCACGCGTCCGTCGCAGGTGACGGGCATCTTCTTAATCTTACGCTTGGCCAGCATGGTGCAGGCGTCGTCGAGCGCCACGTCCTGCTCGACCGACACCACGCGCTCCACGGCGATGCGCATCACGTTAAGCTCGGCGAGTTCGGCAAGCTTTTCGCGCAGGGTGTCGTCGTCGCGGAAGTTGGCGACACCGAGGTTGCTTGAGGTGAACTCCATGTTGTTGCGCCCGAGGTAGCGCGCCACGTCGCCGTCGGACACGAAGCCCGCAAGCGTGCCGTCGTCTGCCACGACTGCCACGCCCGACGTCTCGGTTTCGGCCATGAGCGCCACCACTTCGCGCATCGAGGCGCTGACGGGAACCTGCGCGGCGTGAGGGTTCATGGCGTCGGCCACGGTGGGGGATGCGGGGAGGTCGGGTGCGGTGGGGGATG
>JAUNGO010000002.1 GCA_030524475.1 Eggerthellaceae bacterium
AGGAGCGCCGGGAGCCGGCGCGCCGCCCGCCGCCGAAAGGTCGGCTTTGCAGAACGGGCAGGACTTAATCACCATGCCGCCCATTGCTTGAATCGCTTTGCCGCACGAGGGGCACACGGTAGGGCCGCCCGATGCGTCTGCTGGTCTAAAACACATAGTTCGTTCTCCTTTCGAGACTTCACGCGCTTCGCAGGCGCAAAATAATCCGCGCCCGCAACGCCTAGCAGCATATACGGTATCGTCAGAAAGACCGTGGCGCATCCGACATTTCGCCTTGAATCGGTCTGCGCGCCCTCATACAAAAAGTATGAAACGGAGTTCTTTACGCCGCATACAGAAGCGTATAACGCAATGAGGCGTATCGGAGACAACTATTGTTTACCCCGCGACAGTTTCTATTTGCAGCGCGCCCTCCCGCGGAGCAGCACGGCGCGGCGCATCCCGCAGCGCGGCCTCCCGTGGCGCGGCGCGACCACAAACACACGCCGCAAACGAAGGCTCGCGGCGCGGCGCACCCGCTACAGCAGCGCTATGGTGAACCGCGTCTTCCCTTCGCGGCTCTCGGCGCGAATGCCGCCGCCGTGGGCGATCACGATCTCCTTCGCAATCGCAAGCCCCAACCCCGCGCCGCCCGCGCGCGTGGTGCGCGCGCCCTCTTCGCGGTAAAACTTGTCGAAGATGCTTTGCAGGTGCGCCTCCGAAATCTCGCGCCCGGTGTTTTCCACCTCAAGCAGCCACGCGCCCGTCACCTCGCTGCGCCGCGCCCGAACGTCGATAGTCGTGCCCGCGTCGGCATACGCCACCGCGTTGCGAACCATGTTGCCCACCGCGCGCGAGAGTTTGTCGGGATCGACGAAGAACTGCTGGTCCTCAGGCGCCTCGACCGCGATCTTCACGCCGCGCGCCTGCGCGTCGGGGTAGAACGCGTCGGCCACCTGCTCGCAAAACAGCCGCACGTCCACGTCGGCGCGCTCGATGGGGATAGCCTGCAAGTTGTAGCGCGTGATCTCGAAGAACTCGTCGATAAGCCCTTCGAGCCGCTCCGCCTTGTCCACGGCGATGCGCGTGTAGCGCCGCCGCACGTCCTCGGGCAGGTCGGGCGCCTCGTCAAGCAGCGCCAAATACCCCATCACCGAGGTGAGCGGCGTCTTGATGTCGTGCGCCAGGTAGGCCACCAACTCGTTTTTGCGGCGCTCGGCGGCCACGGCGGCGCGCTCGTCGGAAAGCGACGCCTCGCGCACGGCGTTGAGCTCGCCCTGAACGATGGACAAGTCGTCGCTCAAGCGCACCGGCTCTTCCCGATTGCGCATGACCTCGGTCACCGCGCCCGAAAGCTCGTCGAAGTAGCGCAGCGAGCGGTTCAGGTTGGCGAACATGATGACGGCCGCGCCCATGAAAAACAGGCATGCTGCCACAGGAATCTTCAGCTGCTTGACCGCGTCGTAGACGCTCAAATCGCGCACGCTCCATCGGGCAACCGTGCCGTCGTCGTCAATCAAGACGGGAAGCATCTGCGCGTGGTCCCAATCGATGCCCTCGACGGTTCCCAGTTCCGCGTCGGAGTATTCTGCCCACGTTGACGTGCGGTCGGCCACCCAGTTGCCCACGTTGTCGGAGACGAACGCCTCAAACACCACCGCCACCAGCGCAAACACCGCGCAATACGCCAAAAGCTGCGTGCCTAAGCGCACGCCCATCTTGAACCTGAGCACGCGCGCCTGCCGGCTTTGCGCCCGCTTGTCGTCGGGTCGACCGCCGCGAGCCTGTTCTCCATGCGCCTGTTCGCCACGCACCAGCGTCATCGCGCGTCCCCTTCCCCGCGCACCAGTTTATAGCCCACGCCCCACGCCGTCTCGATGAACGTCGTGGCGGAATCGACGGCGGCAAGCTTCTGGCGCAGATGGCGCATATGCACCATAACGGTGTTGGCGGCGGCGTTGTCGTAGCGCTCGCCCCACACCGTCTCGAAAATGTCGCGCGCGGGCACGGGCGTGCCGGCGCGCTGCGCCAGAAGGTGCAGAATGGCGAACTCCTTCGGCGTGAGGGGAAGCGCCTCGCCGTAGAGCAGCGCCTTGTGGGCGCGCGCGTCCACCTCGATGCCGTGGACGCGCAGGAGATCGCCCCTTGCGCACGCCTCCTGCGTCGAGCGCGCGGCGTCGCCCGCGTGCGCGCGCCGCAGCCGCGCCTTCACGCGCGCCACCAGCTCGCGCGGCTTGAAGGGCTTGGTCACGTAGTCGTCGGCGCCTAAGGTGAAGCCCACCACGGAGTCGGCCTCCTCGTCGCGCGCCGTGAGAAACATGATGGGCGCGTCGGTTTGGGCGCGCAGGCGGCAACACAGCTCAAACCCGTCCATCTCCGGCATCATGACGTCGAGAATAGCCAGGTCGAAGCGCTCTTCCGCAAACTGTTCGAGCGCTGCGGCAGCGCTGTAGCACGCGCACGCGTCCATGCCCTCCCGCTCAAGCAGGCTCGCGACCAGATCGGCGATGGCCACCTCGTCGTCGCACACGAGGATATGCGGCTTTTTCGCGGCGCCGCAACCGTTTGCGCAATCGTCCATGTGCCCATAGTAGCAGCACGGCGAGCGCGCGTGCGCGGCAGCGCCTCCATTCCGCAGCCCTTAAGAAAAGTTAAGGCGCGTTCAGGAAATCCTAAAGAATCGCTATGGGAAGGTTAAGCCCGCCTGCGCGCATCATAGGCGTTGCCGGCGAGCGTATGACAAGGGGACAGGTCGTTTGTCACGTTGCGAAAGACTGCCCGGTTCCCCGCGCCTCGCCAATGCGGCAAACGACCTGTCCCCTTGTCAACCGTGACGAAACCGTAAGACGCGCGCAACGCCGGCGCAAGGCGACGCGCGTAGGGTATGGAGCAATCCGAAACAAGGAGGCCATCATGGACGAAACCACCATCATGTACGCACATCGACAGGCAGGGCGCATCGTCTACGCGGCGGAAGACCCCTTCCCCGCCCCGCGCCCCTTCGAGCGCACGGCGTACTCGGCGAAACGCGCCGCCCGCACGCACGTCAACCGCCATCGACCGACCACGCGCGTCGTGTGCATGGTGGCCGCAATCGCGCTTGCCGTGGTGGCCGTTGCCGGCGCGCTCGGCGTGGCGAACGTGCTCATGGGCGAACTCGGCAGCTCTACCCAGGCCGACGCGCCTTCCTCCACGCCGAAAAGCGCCTGGAAACGCGGCGAGGTCCCGTTCCTCTTCCAAACCGATCCCGCCTGGGCGCGCGCCGAGTATTGCGGCGGCACGGTGGCGGAAAACGGCTGCGGGCCAACCTGTCTGTCGATGGTTTACGTGGCGCTCACGGGCAAAACCGACCGCGATCCCGCGTCGATGAGCGCGTTTTCGCAGCTTTCGGGCTATGCGGTCAAGTCGGAAGGCACCAGCTGGGAGCTGTTCACCGACGGCGCGGCGAAGCTGGGGCTTATCGGGCGCGACGTGGCGGCGAGCACAAGCGCCGTGGCGGACGAGCTGGCCGCCGGGCACCCCCTCATCGCAAGCATGCGGCCCGGCGACTTCACCACAACGGGACACCTCATCGTGATCGCCGGGGTCGACGAGGCGGGCAACTACATCGTGCACGACCCCAACAGCCCCGAGCGCAGCGCCGTTACCTGGAGCCCCGAGCTCGTGCTCGGCCAGTGCGCCGCCCTTTGGTCGTTCAGCGCGGCGTAAAGGAGCTTCGCCGGTCCACCGCAAACGCGGCATGGCGCCCGACATGCCGTGCCGACGTCATGCTGCGTCGACCACATTCTTTAAGTTTTCCACACTTTACTTTTTTCGTCCCTTTCCGTACAATGCGAGCGAGTTAAACGCAGGAAACTTCCCTGCCAACCGCACGAACGCAGAAGAAAGAGACGCTCATGCAAGAAGCAGACACCCTCACCGCCCGCCAAACCGCCCTGTTCTCGGAGGCCTCAACCGCAAGCGCAACGCACGCCCACGCCTCCGCCCCTGCCTCTTCCTCGCGCAAGGTTCGCGCGAAGCTGTGGGCGGCGGCAGGGTTCGCATGCTTTGGGCTGGGAGCCGTCGGCGTGGCGCTGCCCATTCTGCCGACCACCCCGTTCATGCTGCTCGCGGCGTTTTGCTTCGCGCGCAGCTCCCAACGCGTCAACGACTGGTTCCGCAGCACAAAGCTGTACCGAAGCGTGCTTGAAGGCTACGTGACCAAGCGCGCGATGACCGCCTCCGCCAAGCTCAAGATCATCACTCCCGTAACCGTGCTGCTCGGCGTCTCGTTTGCGCTCATGAGCAACGTGCCCGTCGGGCGTGCCGTGGTGGCGGCGGTGTGGCTCGCGCATCTGGTGTACTTCGGTTTCGTGGTGAAGACGGAGCGCGCGTAGCAAAGCGCACTTCTTTTACCGAATTTCATGGAGGGGGCTTCGATGTTTGACAAGCGGCTTTTGGCGCTGGTTCCGCAGGCGCGCGCGTTCATCGCGCTCGACGTGGTGCTGCAGTGGGCGGCGCTCGTCGCCAACGTGGCGCTGTTTTTCCTGATCGGCACGTTCTTGCAGGACGTTTACCTCGGCAACGCAACCGCGCAGGGCACGGCAAACCTGCTCGCAGCCGCAGCCTTTGCCGTCGTCGTGCGCATGACGTGCCAAACGCTGGCGCAAATCGCGGGCCAGAAGTCGGCCGCAGCCGCCAAGCGCGCCGTCCGCACGCGCGTCTACGACAAGCTCGTGCGCTTAGGGCCCGCCTACCGTGAGTCGGTGGCAACCGCCGAGGCCACGCAGGTGTGCGTCGAGGGCACCGAGCAGCTCGAAAGCTACTTCGGGCAGTACCTTCCGCAGCTGTTCTACGCCGTGCTCGCCCCGCTCACGCTGTTCGCGGCGCTCGCGCCCGTAAGCCTTCCCGCCGCGCTGGCGCTGCTCGTTTGCGTGCCGTTCATCCCCGTGTCCATCATGGCGGTGCAGAAAATCGCCAAGCGCACCATGCGGAAGTATTGGGGGTCCTACACCGATTTGGGCGAGATGTTCCTCGAGAGCATCCAGGGGCTCACCACGTTGAAAATCTACCAAGCCGACGAGGCGCGCCACGCCGCCATGAACGCCGAGGCGGAAGGTTTCCGCCGCGCCACCATGAACCTGCTCAAGATGCAGCTGAACTCGATCACCGTCATGGACCTGTTCGCATTCGGCGGCACGGCCGTCGGCATCGTCGTGGTGCTGTTCCAGCTGGCGGGCGGCGCCGTCTCGTTTGCGGGCGCGTTCACCGTGGTGTTTCTGTCCGCCGAGTTCTTCATTCCGCTGCGCACGCTCGGGTCGTTTTTCCATACGGCCATGAACGGCATGGCGGCGGCTGAGAAAATGTTCGCCATCCTCGACGCGCCCGAGCCCGCGCGCGGCGCGCGCACCGTAAACCCCGCCGACGCGGGGGTGACCATGCGCGGCGTGGGGTACTCCTACGACGGGAAGCGCACGGTGCTCGCGGGCGTCAACTTCGATGCGCCGCGCGGGTCGTTCATCGGCATCGCCGGCGAGAGCGGGTCGGGAAAGTCGACGCTTGCGGGCGTGCTAGCGGGCGCAAACGCGAACTTCACCGGAAGCGTGGAGATCGGCGGCGTCGACGTGCGCGAGGTGTCGGCGGCGTCGCTGCGCGACACGGTGGTGACGGTCGCGCACGACAGCTACCTGTTCAAAGGCACGGTGCGCTCAAACTTGCTGATGGCGAAGCCGAGCGCCTCCGACGAGACGCTGTGGGACGCCCTGCGCCGTGCGCGCCTCGACGCGTTCGTGCGCGCGGCGGGCGGGCTCGACGCGCCGGTGGCGGCGGCGGGCGCAAATCTGTCGGGCGGGCAGCGGCAGCGCCTCGCGATGGCCCGCGCGCTTCTGCACGACGCGCCGATATACGTGCTCGACGAGGCCACCTCGAACATCGACGCGCAAAGCGAGGACGCCATCTGCGCGCTCGTCCGCGAGCTTGCGCGCGACCACACGGTGATCATGGTGTCGCACCGCCTGCGCGCCATCGCGCAGGCCGACCGCATCTACGTATTCGAGAACGGGCGCATAGTCGAGGCGGCGGCGCACGTCGATCTGGTGCAGGCAAACGGCTCCTACGCGCGCATGTGGGCGGCGCAAGACGTGCTCGAGCAGCGCGTGGAGCGGAACGCCGATGCGGAAGCGGAAGCAGGGGCAGGGGCGAAGACGCCCGCGGATACGGGCGCGCGCGAGGCTTTTGCAGACGCAAAGGCCGCGGCTTGTGCGGAAAGCGCGCCCGCGCATGCTGCGAGCGTCGAGCAGCCCGCGAGCGCCCCGCGACCTGCAAGCGCTTCGCAGCCCACGAGCGCCCCGCAACCCACGAACGTCCCGCAGCCTGCGCGCCCGCCGAAGAAGCGCTCGGCGTTCTCGATCATGGGTCGCCTCGTGAAGCTCACGCGCCCGCTTCTGCCGGTCATGGCGCTCGCCATCGCGCTCGGCGTCGTCGGGTTTTTGGCCGCCATCTTCCTCACGGTGTTCGCCACCTTCGGCTTGCTCGATCTCGCGGGCGCTCACGTGGGGCTTACCTCGGCGACCGTGTGCGTGCTCGTGGCCGTCTGCGGCATCGTGCGCGGGCCTTTGCGCTACGGCGAGCAGCTGTGCAACCACTACCTGGCGTTTCGCATCCTAGCGCTGGTGCGCGACCGCGTGTTCGGCGCGCTGCGCCGGCTTGCGCCCGCGAAGCTTGAGGGGAAGGACAAGGGCAACCTCGTGTCGATGGCCACCTCCGACATTGAGCTTTTGGAGGTGTTCTACGCGCACACGCTCTCGCCTGCCGCCATCGCGCTTGCCACCTCGCTCATCATGGCGGCGTTCATCGGCGCGCAGTCCGCGATGCTCGGCGTGTTGGCGCTTGCGGCCTACGCAACCGTGGGCATTGCGATGCCCGCCGTTGCCCACGCGGCAAGCGGCACGGGCGGGCGCGACGTGCGCGACCGAATCGGCGACATGAACACGTTCGTGCTCGACTCGCTGCGCGGCCTGCGCGAGACGCTGCAGTACGGCCGCGCCGCCGACCGCGCGCGCGACCTGGCCGCCTCGATGGACGAGCTTGCCGCCGCCGAGGCGCGCCTCAAGGGAAAAACCGCGTTTTTCATGGCGCTCACGGGAGCGGTGGTCATGGCGTTCGACATGGCGATGCTCGCCGCGTCGGCGCATTTGGTGAGCATAGGCGCTATTGGCTTTGGGCAGGCGGCGCTTGCCACCGCGGCGCTCATGTCGTCGTTCGGGCCGGTCATCGCGGTGGCGAACCTCGGGTCAACCCTGCAGCAAACGCTTGCCGCAGGCGCGCGCGTGCTCGACGTCCTCGACGAGAAGCCTCAAACCGACGAGGTGGAAGGCGGGCTTGACCTGGAGGCGTTCACGGGCGTGGGCGCTCACCGCGTCGACTTCGCCTACAGCACGGCGGGCGGCGGCAGGCGCGGCGCAGGCGCGGCTGCGGGCGGCGGCGCGAGCAGCGCGGGCGGCTACACGGCGGACGGCGGCGCGCACACACGCACCACGGCGGAAAACGCGCCCGTGCTCGAAAACGTGAGCCTCGACATCAAGCCCGGCGAGGTGGTGCAGATCACCGGCCGCAGCGGCGCAGGCAAATCGACGCTTCTGAAGCTGCTCATGCGCTTTTGGGACCCCACCCGCGGCGTGGTGGACATATCGGGTGCCGACATACGCCGCGTGAACACGGCTTCGCTGCGCCGCGCCGAGGCGTTCATGACGCAGGAGACGCACCTGTTCTGCGGCACCATTCGCGACAACCTGACCTTGGCGAAGCCCGACGCCACCGACGCGGAACTGGCAGAAGCCTTACGAAAAGCCGCGCTTTCCGACTTGATCGAGCGCTTGCCGAAGGGGCTTAACACGCCTGTGGGCGAGCTCGGCAGCATGCTTTCGGGCGGTGAGCGCCAACGCCTGGGGCTCGCGCGCGTGTTTCTGCACGACGCGCCGCTCGTGCTGCTCGACGAGCCGACGTCGAACCTCGACGCGCTTTCGGAGGCGGCGGTGCTCGGCGCGCTGTCCGACCACCGCGCGGGCAAGACCATCGTGCTCGTGAGCCACCGGGCCAGCACCGCGCGCATGGCCGACCGCACCTACTCGGTGGACAGAGGGAACGCATCGTAGCGTGGCTTGACGCCGCCCGCCGCGCTTCGCACACGCGGCAGATACCACGCGGCACGCGCCCGCGGATGCCGCACACCCGATACCGCTACCGCGTGACCAGCACCACCAGCACAATAACCAGCGCGACGATCACGGGAATGGCGATCTTCACGAAAAGCGGCAGCGAGGCGAACGCGCCGCGGATGCCGCCTTTCGGCGCGGCGTACTGCGCACGGCCGCTCATCACGCCGCCCGAGAAGCCCACGCCCTCGCCGCGCGGCGCCGCGCCGCCCCTGCGTCGCGCGCCGCTGTCGGGCACGTCGGAAAACCCCTGGCCTGCGCGCGAATGCCAGCGCGTTTGCGTGAAGCTGTCGTCGACCGCCGCGCGCGGCTTGTCGCGCTCGTCGGTCGTGTAGCCCACCAGCTCGCCTTGCTCGTTAAACGCCCGCGAATCGATGCTGCCGCGCGCGTCGATGACCTCGCGGTTCGTCGACCGGCCCGCCCGCGAAGCCGACAACGCGTCGCGCGAGGCGCGGGCGCGCTCGTAGCTTTCCATCGAGGAGCGCGTGCGATCGTAGCTTTCCTGCGACGACAACGGCGGCACCACGCGCACGCGCGGGCGCACAGGCACGCCCCCCTGCCCCGACGCTCCCGCCGCAGCCCCGCCGCGACGCGCGTCGGCTTCGCGCTCGGCGGCGCGGCTCGCCTCCAAGGCCGCGCGCTGCACCGCCAACTCGGCCTCCCGCTCGCGGCGGCGCTGCTCAAGCTGGGCGCGCTGGGCGGCGCGGTCGTTCGCGCGCGACGAGTTCTCCTGGTACACCTGAGACACCGCTTGCGAGTACATGCGGGCGTTGCGCGCGCGTTCCGCATCTTGCGCGGCGTAGGACTGCAGAATGCTGTCGCGCGACGGGCGCGACGTAACCGTGCCGCGCGAGCCGCCCGGACGCGAGCCCGCGGCGTTCGTCGGAGCCGTTTCCGCATGTCGTCTGGTGTTTGACCCGTAATATTCCTCAGAGCGAGAACCCATGAAAGCCAACCTCTTGTTCGTGTAAAGCGTGTGCGTTTCGTTGTCTTTTTGAGTAGCGGCGAAAAGCCGAAAGCGCATCCATTATAAGCACTCCCCCGCACCCGCGCCCCGCGAACTTCCATATCGGCACAATCACCAGAAAACCATGCGCCCGGACGCCCAAAGGCCCGCTTTGCTTCATGCCCCGCTCGCCATGCGCGCATCCCGCCCCCGCCGAAGCCCGAGTGAAGTACAATACGCATCACGGCGGACGAGAAAACGGGGAACCCGCCTGTTCGTAGGCTAGCGTGGGCGCGGCAGGCGCGCGGAACGACAAGCAAAGGCGGCAAGCCCGACGGATGAGGAGGACGCATGGCACTCGACACGAGCAAGATCAGCAAGCTGGGGTTCGGCTGTATGCGCTTTAAGGGGCGCGAGACCGACACGATCGATCTCGACTACACGGCGCGCATGGTCGACCGGTTCCTGGAGGCGGGCGGCACGTACTTCGACACCGCCTGGGCCTATCCCAACAGCGAATCAACGCTTGGCAAGGTGCTCGTGGCACGGCACCCGCGCGACAGCTTCGTCATTGCGTCGAAGTGCGTCACCTGGACGCACTGCACCTGCGCAGACGACCTCGAGCGGCAGCTGCAGGAAACCCTCGAGAACCTCGACGTCGACTACCTCGACGTGTACCTGATGCACAACCTCGGCGGCAAGCGCACCGCCAGCTTCGAGGAGTTCGGCGCGTGGGAGTTCGTGAAGTCGGTGAAGGAGCGCGGGCTGGCGAAGCACATCGGGTTTTCCGCCCACTGCACGCCCGAGGAACTCGAAGGGTTCATCGCCGCCTACCCCGAAGCCGAGGTCATACAGCTGCAGGTGAACTACCTCGACTGGGACAGCCCCGCCTTCCGTGAGCGCGAATGCGTCGAGGTGGCGCGTGCCCACGGCATTCCCGTCATCACGATGGAGCCGGTCAAAGGCGGCCTGCTTGCCGAGCCGCCGCAAGCGGTGCGCGACATCCTCGACGAGGCCCTGCCGAACGACTCCTACGCAACCGCCGCGCTGCGCTTCGCCGCAAGCGCCGACGGCGTGATCTGCACGCTTTCCGGCATGAACACGCTTGAGCAGGTGGAAGACAACTGCCGCGCGTTCGCCGACTTCGAGCCGCTCGGCCCCGCCGAGCGCGCCGCTATCGAGCGCGCGCAGGTTGCCATGAGCGAAAGCGGCACCGTGCCCTGCACGGGATGCGACTACTGCGCGAAGGTGTGCCCGCAGGGAGTGGGAATCTCGGGCTCGCTCACGGCGCTCAACTACTACATCAACTTCGGCGACGCCCGCGCCGCCAGCTACCAGCTGGGGTTCGTCGTGCGCTTCAACGGCGGCAAGAACCTGCCCAACGCGTGCATTCGCTGCGGTGCGTGCGAGGAGGCGTGCCCGCAGGGGATCAACATCCTTGAGTGCTTCGACCGCATCGAACAGGAGATCACTCCCTACCGGGAGAAGATAGTCCTGATGCGCCCGTAGCCATGCCTGAAGTTATGCCCGCAACCATGCCTGAAGCTACATCACCGACCATGCCCGCAGCCGCGCCAGCAGCCGCGCTCGACACCGCGCAGGTGTTGCCGGTTTTGCTCGACATGGGCGAGATGATGCTCGTGGCAGGCGCCGACGTAAACCTGGTCGAGCGCACCTTGGCGCGCGTGGGGCGGGCGTACGGCGCGCGGCGCATGAACGTGTTCGTGATCACGGCGGTGGTCGTGGCCACCATGACGCTTGCCGACGGCGCCGAGCTCACGAGCACGCGCCGCGTCGACACGAAGGGCGACACCAACTTCGCCAAGCTCGAAAAGCTCAACGCCCTCGCGCGCGCCGCGTGCGAAAAGCCCCTGCCGCCCGCAGAGCTCGCCGCCGAGCTCGCGCGCCTTGACGCCGAGCCCTTCCCGCGCGCGGCGCTTTACGCAGGCGGGGTGCTCGCGGCGGGCAGCTTCGCGGTGTTTTTCGGCGGAACGCTCGTCGACGGCGCGGTTTCGGCGTTGTTCGCCCTGCTCATTTGCCTGCTCATGGAGAAACTCAAGCCGCTTTCACCCAACAACATCGTGTTCAACTTCGTCGCCGCGCTCATCGCAGGAATCGGCATCGGAGGCGTGGCGGTTTTCGTGCCCGACGTGCACGTGGACATGGTGATGATCGGCGACATCATGCTGCTCATTCCCGGCATCGCCATGACCAACGCCGCGCGCGACATGCTCGCCGGCGACACCATTGCCGGCGTGATGCGCCTGGTCGAAAGCTTGCTTTGGGCGTGTGCGCTGGCGCTCGGGTTCATGGCGGCGCTTTTTGTCACGGGGGCTGCGGGAGCCGCGCCGCCCGCCGACACCGGCACGTTCATCGCCGGGCTCGACGCGCGCGGGTTCGCGCTCGTGCAGGTGGCGGTGTCGCTGCCCGCCTCGGCGGGGTTCGCGCTTCTGTTCAACCTGCGCGAGCGCCTGATTTTGCCCGCGGCCGCAGGCGGCGTGCTCAGCTGGGGCATCTACCTGGTCTGCGGGCAGTTCCTTGAAGGGATCTTCCTCCCCTGCCTCGTGGCGGCGGCGTTCGCGGCGCTGTTCGCGGAGGGGCTCGCTCGGCACTATCGCGTGCCGAGCGCCGTGTTCTTCATCATCACGATGATCCCGCTCATCCCTGGGCGCGGGCTGTTCTACACGATGGACTACGCCGTGCGCGCCGACTGGGCAACGTGCGGCGACTTCGCCCTGCTCACGCTGAGTTTCGCGCTCGCCATCGCCGTCGGCATGAGCGCGGTGTGGGCCGCAAGCGAGATCGCGCGAAAGGCACGGCAATAGCAAAAGGGGCGCAGCGACCACACGTCGCTGCGCCCCTCGCGTCCGCCGCACCGCAGCCTCCAAACCTTGCGCATACGCGCCTCGCGCACGCGCCGGCTAGAAGCGTCTGCGCCCTACGCGGCTTCCTTCTTCTCCAAAAAGTCGGAGCTCACCACGGCATTCTTGTCGTTGAGCACCTCGCGGTCGAGCTGGCCGGTCGCGTTGGAGGCCGTCACACCCGCCACCATCGCGTCGCTCACGTTCACGGCGGTGCGGCCCATGTCGATGAGCGGCTCGACCGACGCCAGAATCGCCGAGATCTCGATAGGCAGCCCCAGCGTTCCCAACACGATGAGCGAGGCGAACGTCGCGCCGCCGCCCACGCCGGCCACGCCGAAGGAGCTGATAACCACCGTGGCCACCAGCGTGATCACGAACATCGGGTCGCACACGTTGATGCCCACCGTCGGCGCGATGATGGTCGCCAGCATGGCGGGATAGATGCCTGCGCAGCCGTTTTGCCCGATGGACAGGCCAAACGAACCCGAAAGATTAGCGGAGGCCGCGTCGACGCCCAGCGCGTGCTGCTGCGTCTCGATGTTGAGCGGCAGCGCGCCCGCGCTCGTGCGCGACACGAACGCGAACCCGAGCACGCCCGCCACCTTGCGGAAGTACACAAGCGGGTTCACGCGGTTACCGAGCAACACCAGCGCGTGCACCACCAGCACCAGCAGCAGCGCCACGTACGACGCGATCACGAACTTCGACAGGTCGAGAATGGCCACATAATCGCTCGTGGCCAGCACCTTCGCAATAAGCGCCAGCACGCCGTAGGGGGTCAAGCCTATGACGATGCGCACCACGCGCATAACGATGCCGTACAGCGAGTCGATGAGGTTGGCGAAGAAGTCGGCCTGGCGCTCGGAGTCCTCCGTCTTCATGGCGCGCAGCTTCAGGTACGCCACGCCGAGGAACGCCGCGAAAATGACCACCGCGATGGTGGACGTGGCGCGCGTGCCCGCCAGATCGGCGAAGAAGTTGGTGGGGATGAACGCCAAGATGTTCTGCGGAATGGTGAGGTCCTCGGTTTTCGCCTGGCTTGCCTCAAGCGACGCCATCTTGTCTGCGTCGGCCGCCTGCGTGAAGCTTGCGCCCGCCAAATCGAACGTCACCACCGAGCCCCAACCGATGAGCGCCGCGATAGCGACCGTCACCAACAGGACCGCCAGCACAATGCCGCTGATCTTGCCGAAGTTGTTGGTGACGCCCGAGCGGGTGAATGCGCCCACGATGGACACGAACACAAGCGGCATCACGAGCATTTTCAGCAGCGACACGTAGCCCGTGCCCACGATGGCCATCCAGTCGAGCGCCAACGTGGCGGCCTCCGAGCCGCGCCCGAGCGCCATCTGCATACCGATGCCCAGCACGATGCCCGCGCCGAGCGCCGTAAACACGCGGAACGTGAACGACTTGCCCTTCACGTTCAAAAACTTGAGCCCCAAAAGCAGGGCCACGAAGATCACCAGCGTCACAACCGCCGGCAAAACCGCATCCGACATTTTCCTTTCGTCCTCTCCTTTGTGATGGCAAGGGTTGCCACCGCCACGCGCCTGCGTCCACGCTTGCGCCCTCGTCTGCGCATTTCGCGCCAGGCGCGCGCCGGCCACAACCCTCTTCCCTTTTCTTGCTTTGCCTGTTACCAGTATGACGCTAAAAGTCTAGTAATTCAATAGGTTTATTCAACTAAAGCGCCGCACGTGTGCCATCGTATTTTCCTATAACACGCCGCTTTGCGCCACTGTTTCAGGAGACCAACGGCACACTCCACGTGACAAGGGGACAGGTCGTTTGTCACACGCCCCCTCGCAAGCCACCGCAACGCTATCGCGCGGCTAGCCGGCGAATACCCTCGAGGGACGAAGCCTCTTCAAGTACCGCGACAGCGCACGTTAACGGAAGTGAAAGTGTTTTCACTTCCGTTAAAGATTTCATTGCGGAAGTGAAATTGAATTCACTTCCGCGCGGCGAGCGCCTCGAGGCCGCCGCGCGAGAACGCGGCGATGCAGGCGCGCGTCTTCTCCCACAGCTCGCCGTCTTTCCACCCCAAAGCTTGGTTCACCGCCAAGCTACCGTTCACCATGAACGTGAACAGGCATATCGCCTCGTCGGCGTCGACGCCGCAGCTCTCCATCAGGTGCGGCACCGCCTCGTCGCGGTTGGCGTCGAGCACGCACGCGGCGATGACCGGCGCCAGGTCGGGCTCGCGGAAAAGGCGCTGCATACGTTCGTCGGAGGGGAGGCGCTGGCACGGCGGCAGGTCGGCCGCGCCCGCCACAGCGGGGTCGGCGGCAAGCGCCTCGTCCACAAGCTCGCGCAGCAGGGCGAATTTGTCCTCGTAGTGCAGGTAGAACGTGCTGCGGTTCACGTCGGCGCGCGAGCACACGTCGGTCACGTTGACGGCGGCGAACGACCCTTTCTCGTCGATCAACTCGAACAGCGCCTCCTTGATGACGCGCTTCGTGTACGCCGTGCGCCTGTCCTCGCGATGCCTTCTTTCCATGAAGCCGACTCCTTTCGATGCGGCGCGGGGCGGGTGAACGCGGGAGACATAGTCGTGTTCGCCCCCGCTCACCCCGCCCTCTGCGTCCATCCGCGCATCCGTTGCGCAACACAATCCGCGTTTCGTCGATCATCCGACAAGCCACGCTGCCTGACGGTTGCAATCCCCCTATCTCCATTCTACGATAATCGACAAGTGTTGAAAATAAAATACTTGTTGTGTGACAAGGGGATGTGACACGGGGACAGGTCGTTTGTCATATTGGCAAAACGCAAGGGAACAAACGATCACCGCAATATGACAAACGACCTGTCCCCTTGTCGCGGTTGGACATCGCTCAAAACAACTTGAGTCGCTTAATAATTCGCCGACTACTTCAAGTACCACAGCGAAATTTTTAGAATGAAGCCGTCGAGAAGGAGGGCAGCTTTCATGCAAACCAAGCAAATCGGCTTTCTGGAATTCGTCGAGCAGGGAAACGCGCACTTCGTTATTCCCGCCTACCAGCGCAAATACTCGTGGAGCGAAAGCCAGTGCGAGGAGCTGTGGCTCGACATCATGCGCGCCGCACGCGACGACCGCGACCACTTCATGGGCGTACTCGTGTGCGCGAAGGGCGGGGAAAACGGCGACAGCACGCACAACGCCGCAAGCGCAAGCGACCGCGACATCCGCATCGAGATCATCGACGGGCAGCAGCGCCTGACCACGCTCACGCTCATGCTCGTCGCACTGACGCGGCGCCTCAAACACAGCGGAGAGCCCGTCGACGCGCTGCCGCGCCTTCCGCACCTCACGCTTTCCCCCGACGACGACGATACCCTGCAAGCCGTCCTCACGGATGCGCCCCTCCCCGCGCACGCGTCCGAAAACATCGTGCGCAACCTGGGCTTCTTCAGCGAGAAAATGACTGCGGAAAACTTCGACGCCCCGGCGTTTCGGCGCAGTCTCGCGCGGCTGTTCGTCATCGAGGTCGAGGTCGCGAGCACTCGACAGGCGCAAACCATCTTCGAGGGGCTGAACTCGAAGGGCGTGCCCCTCACCGTGGCCGACATGGTGCGCAACTACCTGCTTTTGGAGGAAAGCCGCGCCGAGCAAACGCGGCTCTACGACGAGTATTGGCACGTCATCGAGCAGCTGTTCGCGCCCGACCCCGGCTCACTGCGGCTGAACAGCGCCATCAAGGGTTGGCTGACCGTGCGCCTCAAGGGCGCGCGCGTGCTCGGGGCGGGGCGCGCGTACAGTTCGTTCAAGCGCTACTACGAGGACAACTTCGCAGCCACCAAGGAAAGTCTGCTCGTCGAGCTGCGTGGGTTTTGCCTGATGTGGGCGGAAAGCTACCGCTTCCACGCCGTTAAGAAGTTCAAGTCGTCGTGCGACTGGGCGGTCAACGGCGCCGCCACGCTCACCGCGAACTACCCGTTGCGCCCGCCCGACCATCCCGAGGCGGCGGCGCGCTGGAAGAAGCAAATGGAAGAAGCCAACGAGAACTGGTAGGGCAGCGATTGACCGACGCGGTTGCCCGCAGAGCCGCAGACGCGGCGCGAACGGCGCAACCGCAGGTCGATGCGGCATAAGGAGCACACGATGAAAACCGAGCAAACGCATATTCTCGACGTGATGGCGAAGGAAAACGCGCAGTTCGCGATCCCCGTTTACCAGCGCGTGTACGCATGGACGCGCCGCCAATGCGAGGCGCTTCTGAACGACGCGATGCGCGCAGGAGAGGCCGACCAGACACACTTTGTGGGGGCGGTTTTGTACCTGCCCGAGGACGCGCCTGACGAGGCGCGCACGTTTTCCCTGATCGACGGGCAGCAGCGCACCGCCACGCTTTCGCTTCTGCTAGTCGCCCTGCGCAACCGCCTTGCGCAGACGGAGGCGGCGGCGGGCGGCGCGGGCAGCCTCGCCGAGGTTGCCGCGACCGTCGATGCCGCCGACGCAATCCTAACTGCCGACGACATCGACCGCGCCTATCTGTTCGTCGAGCGCGACGGCGTGCGCGAGCCGAAGCTCATACTCTCGCGCGCCGATCGGGCCACGTACCGCGCCATCCTCGAGGGCGCGCCGCTTCCCGAGGGCGACGACCTCTCCCGCTTCCTCGCCGAGAACGTGAACTACTTCGCCGAGCGCCTTGCCGAGCCCGACTTCAACGTGAACGCACTCGTGCGCGGCCTGCACAACCTGGAGGCCATAGCCGTCGAGCTCGAGCCCGGCGACAAACCGCAGCTCGTGTTCGAGACGCTGAACGCGCGCGGCATGTCGCTTTCGACTGCCGACCTTCTGCGCAACCTGCTGCTTGAGCGCCATGGGCGCGGCGAGCAGCAGCGCCTGTTCGAGCAGTATTGGAGCCCCGTGGAGAAGGCGTTTCCCCACGACGAGGACAACCTTTACCAAGACGCCGCCCTGCGCGGGTGGCTGTGCGAACACGCGCCAAAGTTCGATGTGCAAACGCGCGGCGAGCTCTACGGCACGTACAAGCAGTACATCCTCGCACGCGCGAGCGAGGCGGGCGGCGAAAACACCGCGAGCGCAAACGACGACATCGCCTCGATGGAGGAGCTGCTCGCCTCGATCAGCTCCTACGTAACGTGGTTTGCCGCAAACCTCGACAAACCGCAGGTCAAGCGTCATATCGACTGGGTAATGGGCAAACTTGAGGGGCTCGTGTCGGAGCGCAAGCTCTTCGGCGACTAAAGCACCCAGGCGGCGAACGCGGATGCGGGTGCGTGTGACAAATGACCTGTCCCCTTGTCATGCTACCCGCCCCCATCACACGCTAAAAGGCCCGGCAGCCGTTTTGGCTGTCGGGCCTCGTTGGTTTGACGCGAGTCGACTCAGGCGAAGGCGGGTTGGCGCAAAACCACCAACCCGCCGACCGCCCCGTCGTTAGTGACGCTCGTTTTCGCCTTCGAAGTCGTCGTCCTCGTCGTTGCCGATCTTGCTGGCGGCGATCTTCTGCTCGTCGTTGAAGCGGTCGGCAGCGGCCTTCTCGGCCTCGGTCGCCTCGTAGTGCACGGTGGGCTTGTTGATAACCACCTGCGGGAACGGGATGCTGACGTCGTACTTGTCGAACAACAGCTTCATCTCGCGGTTCAGGTCGCGCTCAAGCTGCATGCGGTCGTTCTCGGTGCACTGCACCACGATGCGGATGTTCACGCTGTTGTCGCCCAGCGAAACCACGCCCTTGTAGAACGGGCCGTCCAGGATGGCGGGAAGACGCTTGCGAATGTTCGGCAGCTCCTTCTCCAGGATGTTCTCCACGCGCTCAAGCGACTCGCCGTACTCGATGCCGACGTCGCAGGAGGCGTAGGACGTGCGCTTGGTCATGTTGATCACGTTGCTGACCTCGCTGTTGCGGACCACCTTGATGTTCTGCGAGCCGTCCTGCACCTTGGTGGTGCGCACGCCGATGTCGAGCACCGTGCCGCGCCAACCGTTGAGGGTGATGATGTCGCCCACGCGGAACTCGCCCTCGAAGATGATGAACAGGCCGCTCAAGATGTCCGCGACCAGGTCTTTCGCGCCCAGCGAGATGGCGATGGACAAGATGCCGGCGCTGGCCAAAAGCGTGGTGGTGTCGACGCCCAGAAGCGCCAGGCAGTAGTAAATCACGCCGATGATCGAGCCGTACTTGATGAAGCTGCCCAACAGGCGGCACACCGTCTCGCCGCGCGCGTCGAGCACGCTCGACAGCAGGTTCAGCAGCTGCTGGATAACGACGGCAACGGTCAAAATGACGCAGGCCGACATAAGCGCCGCCGTAATGGCGAAGATGTTGAGGCCGCGCTCCCAGCCGCCGCCGAGGATGTAGGAGAAGATGGAGCCGTTGTCGAAGATGCGGTCTTGGAACAGCACAGCGAGGCAGACGATCACAACCGACACGGCCGCCAGGGCGCCGACGATGGTGACCGTCTTCTGCTCCGCCGACTTCTCGCTCCACTTGAGCGACTTGTTGAGCCAACGGCTGGCCGCCGACTCGGTTTTCGCGCGGCGCCCACTCGGCATCTCCACGTCGATCATGCGCTCGACGCCCGCGCCCGCAGCAGCGGCGTCGCCGGCAACGCCCGCCGCGCCCACGGCAGCACCCGCCGCAGCCACCGCGCCGCCGCGCTTGCGCTCAAACGACAGCATCAGGAAGATCACCACGAAGCACGCCAGCGCCACCGCGCCCACGGTCAGCGTCAGCGGCCCGCGCTCCGCCATCAGCTCGCCCTCGGAGCCGGCAGCGTACACGTAGTAGTCGTTGGTCTCGCCCGAAGACGCGTAGTATTGGTTACCGCCCACGGTCAGGTAATCGCAGAAGCCGTCCTTCAGCTGCCCCTCGGTCATACCTAAGTCGAGCACGTTTTTGCCCACCAGGTTCTCGTCGGGGTAGTACGCCAGCGTGTTGTCGGCCTTGTTCACGGCGAAGGCGAACCCGTCGGTGCCCACCTTCACGCCGTCGAGCACCTTATCGATCTGCACGCTCTCAAGCACCTTCTGCAGACGCTCGGGGCGAATGCCGATCTGCAAAAAGCCGTCGTTCAAGCCGTCGGCGTCGTGCAGCGCCACGCCGATGTACTGGCGCAGCTCGCCGGTGACCTCGTCGTTCATCGGGTCTTGCACAACCTCGGACACGCCCTGCAAAAGCTTGCGGAAGTCGTAGCTTTGGCTTGAGGGGTCGTCGCTCAGGCTGAAGTTGACGAACGTCGAGTTGCTGGCGACCAGATTGCCCTGCGCGTCGAACGTGAACACGTACTGGATTTGCAGCACGTCGGCCAGCTCCTGCAGCTTGGCGCGGTCGGAGGCCAGGCTCGGGTTCTGGTCGATGATGTAGGCGCCCGTGCGCGCCTTGCTCAGGTAGCGCTCGCTGTACTGGTCGGTGAGCGCCGCGGCGCGGTCCTCGGCGGCGCGCATGGTTTGCTCGATGCTGCTGACGCGCTCGTTGTTCGTGACCGACTCCGACGAAAGCGCGAACAGCGTTTGCATATAGAACGTAACGCCCACCACGGCGATCAGCCCCACCAGCGAGAGCACGGCGGCTTTGCGCCCGATGCGGCGGTTGAACGTGATGCCGCTCGTGGCGGCGTTCGCCTGGGCGTTGGCGTCGTGGGCGATCGCCGCCGCCACGCCGGTGGCGTCGATGTTGGCGTCGGGCCCGGCCGCGGCCTCGGCGGCCGCCAGCGCGGCTTCCACGTCCTCGCTCTCGGCAACCTCTTCCCCGCGGCGGCGGCGCTCCTCCTCATGCAGGACGAACACGCCGTACAAAATGATGGCAACCATCACGGCGAAGAACACGAACAAGGTCACGCCCGCGGTGATGTTGCGCGACGCGGCCATGTCGCTTTCAGGCACGGTGAGCAGGTAGTACGTGTCGTCGACGAGCGCGACGTGGCAGTACAGGCGCTCCCCGTCGAAGTCGATCCAAGAGCTCGTGCCGTCCTCGAGACTTTCGACCGGCAATCCGCGGTCGATGGCGTCGGCGCCCACCAGCATACCGTCGGGATGGTACGTGACCAAATAGTCGCGCGCGGAGACGGCGAACACGTAGCCGTGCTGCCCCACGCTGATGTTCTTGAGCACGGCCGCCACCGAGCCCGTGTCCTCGATCAGCTCGTCAAGCTCGGTCGGGTCCTGCTCGACGACCACCATCGTGTCGTCGTCGATGGCCGCCGCATAGTAGCGCATGTCCCAATTCTGTTCGGGCAGCTCGACGTCGACGGCGGGCGAAGGCTCGCCGGTGCTGAACGTGGTGCGCAGCTGGTTGAAGCGCGCGTGCGAGAAGTCGGCGTGCGTCTCGGCCGCCTGCGCCACCACGTCGCCCGCGCGATTCACCACCAGCACGTTGCTCACGCCCAGAAGCTCGCGGTACTCGGCCATCTTGGCGTTGGTAGCCTCGAAGCCCGCGTTGTTGTTCGCCATGAAGGCCACGCTTGCGGCCTTCGACTGGTAAATGGCGTCGAACGTCTCGGTGTTCTGCTCGGTTTCGTCGGCAGCCTCCTGCAGCAGCGTGGGCAGCTCGGCGGCCTCCTGGTCCATCTCCTGTTGATAGCCCTCGACCAGCATGTCCGTTTGCATACCGGTCAAAAGCGCCCCCATCGCCACCAGGCCAATGGCCGCAACGGCGATGAGCGCGGCGATCTTGATCTTCAGTCGGTTCGTCATGTCAGGCCCTGCTTCCTAGTCCCACTTGTCGATCAAACCGGCAATGGTGCCGTCGTCGAGCATGCCCTGAATCGTTTGCGCCACCTGCGCGCTCAGCGCGGAGTCCTTCTGGGTGGCCACGCCGTACTCCTGCTCGGCAATGGTGAAGTCGAGCAGGTGGCGGTCGTCTTGCATATAGGTTTGCGCGATGGAGCCGTCCATGCAGGCGGCGTCGACCGTGCCCTCCTCAAGCGCGTCGGAGAGCTCCTGGTAGCTGGAGATCTGCTGCAGCGTGAAGTTGTCGAAGGTGGTGACGACAGCCCCGTCGACCTCTTGCTTGTCGAGCGCGTCGCCCGAGGTGAAGCCCTCGTCCATGAGCTTGAGCACCAAAAGGGGCGAGGTGTTCGAGCCGGACATCGTGCCGAAGGTGAGCCCCTTCATGTCGTCGAGGTCCTGGACAAGCGAGCTGTCCGCCACCATGACCACGGCCGCATCAGCGTAGTAGGTCGGTGAGAAGTCGAAGTTCTCCTGGCGGGAGTCGCTGATCGAGTAGCACGCCACCAGGCAGTCGACCTGTCCGTCGAGCAGCATCTGCTTGCGCGAGTCGGGCGTCACGGTGACGAACTCGACGTTGCCGTAGCCCATGCGCGCGGCCATTTCCTCGGCGATGTCGACCTCAAGCCCGTAGTAGTTGCCGGTTTCCTCGTTCAGGTAGCTGAACCCGACGATGTCGGAGCGCACGCCGACGCGCAGCGTCTTGCCGCCGCTTGCCGCGCCGTCGCCGCCGCAGCCCGCGAGGCACAGCAGCGCGGTCAGCATCAGGGCCGCCGCAGCCACCGCAACCGCCGTGAGGCGGCTTGTCCTTCTTGCCATGTGTTTCCTTCCTTGTTCCCCTGCGCGACGCTCGTTGAGGCACGCGTCGCCTTTGCCCGTGCGAATCGAGAAGCCCTCGGCGAAACCCATTGAGCCTCCCGTAATTCCCTCGAATAACGCAAACTCTTATTTTTGCAGACAGTCGGCAGAAAGTGGAGAGCAAAGGGGCGGAAAAGATTTGGTTCAACATTCAGTTGAGTGTTGTTGTTGTTCCGCTTGCCCTGACGGGACAAGCGCAATGACGAAGGGACAGGTCGTTTGTCATATTTCGCGTCCGCCACGGCTGCGGGGCGCGCTGGCGTTCCGCCGCTACTTCTCCGCCTTGCTCGACTCCTTCTCAGCCAGACGATACGTGATCGACGCCACCAGCGGCATGACGAGCATGGTGAGCGCGCCGGCCGACACGAACACCGACGCCGTCGCGGCGCTGAGCGCGCCAGCCTCCACGGCAACCGAGGTCACAGCCACGATAATCGGCAGCGCGGTGGTGCAGTAGATGGCCGTGGTGGCGTGGCTCCAGCGCCCCATGGCCTCCACCTCGGGGTTTTTGTCGAGCGCCATGGACACGAAGATGGGCACGCAGCGCACCGCCAGCAGCATCACGATGAACTCCACGAGCAAAAGCGGCTGGTCGAGCACGGCCGTGAGGTCGATCTTCGCGCCCGACACCACGAAAAACAGCGGGATGAAGAAGCCGTACCCGATGGCGTTGAGCTTTTTCTCCAGCGACTCGTCGTCTTTCGGGATGATGTAGCGCAGCGCGAAGCCGGCGGCGAACGCGCCGAGCACGATGTCGAGCTGCGCCAGCGCCGAAGCGGCCACCAACACGATGAGCAGCAGCAACGCCAGGCGCACGAAGGTTTGCGACGTGGTGTCGCGCCCAGCGAACAGGATGTCGCGAACGGGGCCTTCCCGCCGCGTGGTGCGATGCCCGAACACGCCGAGCAAAACGGCAAGCAGGGCAAACGCAAGCAAGATGGCAACGGTGAGCCATCGGGCGCGCGTCGAGAGCAGCAGCGCCATGGCCACGATGGGGCCGAGCTCGCCCCACGCGCCGTACGCAAGGACGGACTGCCCCAGACGCGTGTCCAGAAGCCCGCGGTCTTTCAGGATGGGCATGAGCGCGCCGATGGCGGTGGTGGTCAGCGCGATGGTGACGGCAATTCCGTCGAGGCCGCGCGCGGAGATGCCGGTGAACAGGTGAACCGCCGCAAACGCCAGCCCAAGCGAGACCGCCCAGGTGGCAAGGCCGCGCTTGCCCTCGCGCCCCGTGATGGTGGAGGGGTTGATTTCGTAGCCGGCCAACAGAAACAGCATGGCGCAGCCAAGGTCGGAAAGCATCAGGATGCTGTCGTCGAGCCAGATGCGGTTGAGCATCGAGGGTCCCAGCACCGCGCCGCCCAACAGCAAAAGCACCGTTTCGGGGATGGGCTTTTTGGGGATGAGGTTCGCGATGAGCGGGGCGAGCGCCGCGATGGCGGCGATGATGGCAAGCGATATGAAGTCGTGGGTCATGGCGAGTCTTTCGAAGCGAGGTTTGTGAAGGAATGATACCACTGCGAACCCCGCTCGCAAGAATGCGAACACGGGGACGGAGATGAATCATCCGCACACAAAGCGCAGCGCAAACACGGCGTAACTCAACCGAAGAAGCCTTGCGCGAGGCATTATAATGAAAGCGATTAGTTGACGCGCAAGGGCGATGGGAGGTGCGATGCTGTACCAATTGATGAACAAAGACGTTGTTGTCGCAACGTATAAGGAAGAAGTGCGCCTGGGACTGTACGTTTACAGCGCCGTCGAACAACTCGACGCCTACCTTCCTTACGGCTTCACCAACATCAACGATTGGATCGACGGACGGCAAATCGCCAAACATCGTATGTCCATAGAAAAGCTCATGCGCGAATTGGGTCTCACCACACGTCACGACTTCATAGCAATGGCGCGTTGTCTCTCGCTCACTGACACGTTTTGGATGAAGCGCGCTGACGAGAATATCACCTGGAACGACGTGTCGCTGTACCGCAACCCCTTCGACGACGTTATCGCCCGTATCGCCTTCGACGGCACGGGCATGTACGGTCGACAGAATTCGCCGACCTCGCCCGAGTACGCCACGTCGGGCTCCTTCGCCAAATGCTGGATTCGCGAAGGGAGCGAAATCTCGCTGCTCAAGCGCGGATCAACAGGCTACGCAAACGCCGGTTTCGAGCCGTACTCCGAGAAACTGGCATCCGACGTGCTCGATGCAGCGCACATCGACCACGTGCCCTACAGCGTAGTGAACTACCACGGAAAACTCGCGAGCAAGTGCCCCTTGTTCACTTCGGAGGACGCGGGCTTCGTCTCGGCACATCGTTTCTTTGAGGGAACGTTTGACATCTTCGACATGCTCGATTTCTGCCGCGCGCACAACGCCGAGGAAAGCTTCCGCGAGATGATCGTCATGGATGCCGTGACGGCAAACGTCGACCGCCACGCCGGCAACTACGGTTTCCTCGTGGACAACGCCACGGGCGAAGTGCTGCGCCAAGCACCGCTGTTCGACCACAACATGGCGTGTTTGCCCATGATGATGGAAAGCGACGACTTCGATACATACCTCAACATGATTGGTCCGAAGATCGGCGATGACTTTGTACGCATGGCGCGCGAAATGCTCACATCGGATATTCGCGCGAAGCTCGTCGACCTCAAAAACTTCGAGTACACCGACCCGGGGCTTGGCTATCCGCAATGGAAACTCGACACCGTAAACCGCCTCAAAGACCGCATGATCGCCGACATCTTGGCGTAAAGATGCGCGTTGTGAACGCGCTGGTGAGCACGGGGATATAGCCCTGTTCATCGGTTCAGCAAACAGGGCTATATCTCCGTGTTCATGCCCACGTTCACCCCGCCAGCGAAAGCCTATAATAGCGACTTGTTGAGTATGCCCGGCTTCGTGCGGCCAGAAAGGATTTTTCCCATGCCTAAGATCGTCGTAGTTGACTGCGATTTCGAGAACAACGACTTCGAGCGCGCGATGGCGCGCGAGGCGGGGGTCGACATCGCGTGCTTCCAAAGCCGCGACGCCGACGAGATCATCAAAAACGCCCACGACGCCGACGGCGTGATAACCTCCTACGGCAACTTCCCCGCGCGCGTGTTCGAGGCGCTGCCGCGCCTACGCGTGGTCAGCCGCACGGGCGTGGGCTACGACGCCATCGACCTTCCCGCCGCCACCGCGCACGGCGTGGCGGTGTGCACCGCGCCCGGCTACGGCACCGAGGTGGTAAGCGACCACGCTATCACGCTGGCGCTGTGCGTGCTGCGGCGCATCAACGAGATCGACGCCGACATGCGTCGCGGCGTGTGGGACTACGGGCGCACGCGCCCGCTCGGGCAGGTGCGCGGGCGCACGTTCGGCGTGGTGGGCATGGGCGAGATCGGCCGCGCCACCGCGCGCAAGGCGCACGGCCTGGGCTTTCAGGTGGTGTGCAGCTCGCGCTCGCTCGTGCCGGGGCGGCGCACGCCCGAGGGCTACGACGTCTTGGCGTACGAGGAGCTGCTGCAGCGTGCCGACGTGGTGAGTTTCCACACCGCGCTTACGCCCGAGACACGCCATTTGCTCGACGAGCGCGCGATAGGGTTGATGAAGCCGGGTGCCGTGGTGGTGAACACCGCGCGCGGGGCCGTCATCGACACGCTGGCGCTCGCGCAAGCGCTGGAGGAGGGGCGTCTATGGGGCGCGGGGCTCGACGTGTTCGAGAACGAGCCCGTGGACTTCGCGCACCCCATCTGCCGCGCGCCGCATACCGTGCTCACCTCGCATGCGGCGTACTGGTCGGAGGAATCGGGCCGTGAGCTGCGCCAACGCACCATGCAAAGCGCGCTCGACGTGGTGTTAGGCCGCCGCCCCGCCGACTGCCTCAACCCTGAGGTGCTCGGGTAGCGCAGACGAGCCGCGCTCGTCAGTGTGGCTGCCAGCTCAGGTTTTACATACGAAATGATTGCGAAAAGAAGTTTTACGCAACGCCGAAAGCGAAGGGAAGCCCCGTTTGCCCGTTGCCGCGCGTGCGCCCTGCGCCCCTACGCGGTCGGGTCGTGATACACGCGCATACTGTCGGGGCGCGCGCTGCAGATAAGCGTGAGGTCGTATTGGCGCGCGAGCTCGATGGTGGCGTCGGTGGGCACGGCCTTGGTTGCCAGCACCGGCACGCCCGCGCGAATGGCCTTCATCACCATGTCGACGGGCAACCGCCCGCTCGAGAACACGAGCGCGCGCCGCAGGTCGACCCCTTCGCGTAGGGCAAATCCGAGCACCTTGTCGAAGGCGTTGTGGCGGCCTAAGTCCTCACGGCAACACACGATGTTGCCGTCGACCACCAAGTAGCAGCTGTGCGTGCCGAACGTGCGCCGATGCAAGGGCGAGTCCTGCGCGAACGCCGCTGCGGCCGCGAACACCCACGAGCGCTCCCAGCGAATGGGTTTCACCGGCTCGGGAGGAACGCCCTCGTCGAAATAGTGGTTGTACGTGCGGTTGCCCGTACAGCACGACGGCACCGTTTCCACCTGCGAGCCGCGCGCGAAGTCGGCCTCGCGCCGCGTGAGCGTCACGCGGGCGCGCGTGCCGTACTCGCACAAATACACCGACTCGATCTCGTCTGTCCCCGACACGATGCCCTCGGTGAACAGCCGCCCAACCACCAGGTCGACCAGGTGGTTGGGCGTGCACACGATGCGCATGGTCAAAACCTCGTTCACATACACGTCCAAGTTGTGCTCGATGAGCACCGCGCAGTCCTCGGGCGCTTCCTCGCCCGCCGCGCCGACGCACAGCGCCTGGTACGGCACCACAACCTCGCCTTGGGTATGTCGATCGATGATTTCCATGCTGCCTACTTTATTGCTTTCTTGCTCGATACGTGGGAACTTTTAGCGCTGCGGCGGCAAAGGCATGGCCTTTGCCCTACGGGCGGGGTGCGAACACCCCGCTGGGCTGCAAATGTGACAAGCGACCTGTCCCCTTGTCAGTTCAAATCGCCAACGCTCGCAGGTCGCCGCAACGTCAGCGAGAAGCGCTCCGGTGCCCCAGGTTGCCCCGCCGCGCGGCTGAGCGTACTTAGGTACGCGAAGGTAAGCGCACAAGGGGCAAGATGGGACACCCGAGCGCTTCGCAGCGTCGGCGAGTTCCGCTTGTCCCGTTAGGGCAAGCGGAACTACTACTTTTCAGACTTCACGTGGTAGACGAACCAGTACGCCAGGCCCACGAAGATCGCGCCGCCCACGATGTTGCCGAGCGTAGCGGCCGAGATGTTGTAGAAGATGGCGCCCAAATCAAGCGCGGAGGCGTCCACCGCCGCATAACCCGTGAGCTTGCACAGAAGGCCCATGGGCAGGAAGAACATATTGGCCACGCAGTGCTCGAACCCGCAGGCGACGAACGCGGCGATGGGGAGCAGGATGCCGATCACCTTGTCGACCACGGTGCGCGCGGAAAAGCCGATCCACACCGCCAGGCACACCAGGATGTTGCACATGATGCCCTTGAAGAACAGCGTGATCCAATCAGGCGTCACCTTGCCGAGCGCCACGGAAACAAACGTCGCGCCCACGTTGCCGCCGTTCATGTCGGGCGTGGCAGCCAAAAACACCAGCGCCACCACCACCAGCGCGCCCACCAGATTGCCGAGCCACACGATGACCCAGTTCTTCAGCATGGCGCCCCAGGTGATCTTCTTGCTCATAACGCCGCAGACCATGAGCGAGTTGCCCGTGAACAGCTCGGCGCCGCAGCACAGCACCAGCACGAGGCCCAGGCAGAAGCACAAGCCGCCGACCAGGCGCTGCACGCCGAACGGCATGGTGGTGTCGCCCAAGAACGTGCAGAAGAACATGGCGCCAAACCCGATGAAGGCGCCGGCGAACATGGCCAGCACGAAGCACTTGGCAGGCGCCAGCTTCGTCTTGCCCACGGCCAGCGTTTCCGCCTTCGCCTCAATGGCGGCAGGCGCCAGCGCGTCAGGCTTCAACCCTGCGAGATCTTTTGCCTCAACAGTCATAAGAATTGCCTCCTTGATATAAGGGATAGATCCTAGTATAGAAAATGAAGAACGTCCTTCGCCGCGCAGACGGGCAACCGAGCGGGCAGCGCGGCGAAGCGTTAGGCATGCGGAAGGGATGCGCGCCGCACGCCCGATGCGTCAAGCGGGATGGTAGCGCGCGAAGTCGGCCCCGGCTGCCAAACAGTCGTAGATCTCGTCGACCGCGCGGCGCACCGGAGCGCTCAGCGGGTCGAAGAACTCCGTCGTGGCCGGTTGGATGCCGAGGAAGGTAACGTCCTCGCAAATGCCCTCCAGCTCACCGAGCAAAAACGTGATGGGAAGCGTGTGTGTGGTGATGAGGAACTGGGTTGCCACGTCGTCGGCCGTGACCAGGCGAATCTCGCCCGGTTCGTGCCCCATCGCCGCCGCGTCCACCAGCAACAGGCGCCGAGGTTTCAAGCGGCGCAGGTACCCGAGGTCGTCCTCGGGCGTCTGACCGCCGTCGACCACCGTCCAGCCCTCGATCGGCTCGTCCTCCAAGCGCTTGGCAAGCGCCGGGCCCGCCGCGTCGTCGCCGCGCAGCACGCTTCCCACCGTGAACACCACGTTGGGACGTGTATCCTCGGCAGCGGCCGGCGCATCTTCGACAGCCGCCGGCACGCTTTCGATCGGCGCGTTTTCCACGCTCATGGCGTCACCCGCCTTCCCATCGCATACACCTGCGGCTCGCTCGCCACCTCGTCAAGCAGCACGGCGAACTCCTCCAGCCACGAAAACGCGTCAGCCGCGTAAACATAAGGACGCGGAGCAGCCACGCGGTCGCCTTCCGCAACCGCCGCAGCCCCCGTCGAGGCTGAAGCGGAGCGGGAGCGGAGTGAAGGCTGCGAAGCTTCTGAACGGAGCTCCCGCTCCGCTGCAGCCGCCCCGCAGGTCGAACCTTCCGCAGAATCCGCCGCCCGCCCTTCGCGCTCAAGCGCCGCCGAAACGGCAGCGCTCAGCGCGGGCACATGCTCCTTGTCCAGCTGAATCTCGCCGAACCGCTCCACGCCGCCGAGCTTCTCGGCCGCCTCTCCTGTGCCCAGCGCCTCGAGCACCTGCGCGAACACCGCCCGCGAGCAGCCGATGCGCGGCTCCAAGCAGTCGATGACGCCCGTGTGGTGCCCGATCGCCAGCGTGTAGTACAAAACCGAGCGCACGTCTTCGGGTATCGACCGCTCGTTGTCGACGAACTTGGCCCCCAGCCGGTAGAACACCACCTCGCGCGCGTAACGCGCATCGGTGGTATGCCCGCCGCTTGAGCGGTCGAAGCACACCGACTCGCCGCCTTCGCCCACGCGCATCGCGGGCGGAATGCTCGCCGTCGGCCTCATCTCGGACGTGCGCCCGCTCATCATGCCACGACCTTGCTCAAAAGCACGCGCTTGAGCTCGCCGAACACCTCGGCACGCCGCGCGTCGGGCTCGCCCGCGATGAGCGCGTCGACCGCGCCCAGCACGTCGGTGCCGCCCTTCTCCAGCGTGGTCAGGAAGTCGTCGGCGGCGTCGCGACCCCACAGGTAACCCGACTGCAGGCGCGCCTCGCGCTCGATGTCGACCCGCACCTGGTACGGGATGTCGGCGAACGCCAGCGGCACCTGCACGCCCGGCTCCTCGTCGTGGTGGCTGGCGTGCAGCTTCTGTTCCAAAAGCCCCAGCGTCATCGCAAACCCGTAGATGGTCTGCGCCGGCGTGGGCGGGCACCCCGGAATGTACACGTCAACCGGCAAAATCTTGTCGGTGCCGCCCCACACGCAGTAGTTGTCGTGGAAGATGCCGCCCGTGCAGCCGCACGCGCCGTAACTCACCACGAGCTTCGGCTCGGGCGCGGCGTGGTAGGCGCGCAGCGCCGGCATGCGCATGGCGCGCGTGACCGCTCCCGTGTACACCAGCACGTCGGCGTGACGGGGGCTCGGCACCACTTTGATGCCGAAGCGCTCGGCGTCGAATACCGCCGTGATGGTGGAGAAGATCTCAATCTCGCAGCCGTTGCAGCCGCCGCAGTCCACGCGATACACGTACACCGAGCGCTTGATGCTGTTGAGCAGCTTGGCCTTCGCCTCCGCCACCTTCGCGTCGAGCTCAACCTTGGTCGGCTGATACTGCAACGACGCGGGAACCGGCGTCTCGATCATCGTGCACCTCCCTTCTCCGTTGCGCGTTTCTGCGCCGTCACGCCGTCGTCGACGCGGCGGCACTCCAGGCACAGCGAAATCTTGTCGGCCGCCGCCGCAAGCTCGGACGCGCCCGCGCCGGCAGCGCCCATGCCCTCAAGCTCGCCACCCTCGGCGTCGAGCGTGGCGCCCGTCACGGCGTCCACGTCGCCCTCGGCGCCCGCCGCAGCGGCACCAGCGCCCGCCGCCTGCATCATCACGCGGCGCGCGTAGTCGATCTCCTTCGCCGACGCATACGGCTTGCCGCAGCGCGCGCACGTGGCGACCGGGTATGAGCAGCTTTCCTCCAGGTCGGCCTTGCACCCGACGGCCAGCTCAAACTCCTTGGAGAGCTTGATGGCCACCGTGGGGCACACCTCCTCGCAGCGCCCGCAGAAGATGCAGCGCCCGTAGTTGATGGCCCACGTGATGCGGCTCTGGTCTGCCGCCAGCTCCATCGAGATGGCGTTAGGCGGGCACGCCACCGCGCACGCCCCGCACGCGATGCACGCGGCCTCGTCGTGTTGGGGCTTGCCGCGATATCCGTCGGGCAAATCCAAGGGTGCGGCGGGGTATGCCACCGTGGCGTTGCCCGCGCGCCCGATTTCTTTGAACAGCTTGAACATTATGCATCACCCCTGCCCTGCAAAGGCGAGTACGTGCGCCGGCGGCAGTAGCTTTCAAGCTGGCTTTTCGTGAGCACGGTCTCGGTGTGCTTGTTCACGTCGACCACCGTCACGCGGTCGGTGCACGAGTAGCACGGGTCCATGCTGCCCACGATGATGGCGGCGTCTGCCACCGTGTTGCCGCGGAACATATAGCGCAGGATCGGCCAGTTGGAGTACGTCGCCGCCTTTGCGCGCCAGCGATAGCACTTCTGGTTGTCGCCGACCATCGCCCAGTGCATGTCCTCGCCGCGCGGCGCCTCCGTGAAGCCCATGGCGAACTTGTGCGGCGTGTAGGTCCAGTCCTCGGTGAGGATGGGACCGGCCGGCGCGCTGTCGAGCAGCTGCTCGATCATCGTGAGCGAGTCCATGAACTCCTCGACGCGCACGAGCGTGCGGCTTTGTACGTCGCAGCCGTCGTGGTAGCGCACGCCCAAACCCTCCAAATGCTTGTAGGCGTCGAAGGGGTGGTTGAAGCGCACGTCGCGGGCGAACCCGCTGCCGCGCACGCACGGCCCCACGGGGCTGAAGTCGCGGGCGATCTTGGGGTCAAGCCGCCCGATGCCCGCTGTGCGCGACTCGAAGTTCGCCGTGGAAACCAGCATGTCCACAAGCGCCTCCACGTCGTTGCGCAGCTCCTGCACGAACTTGATGGTGGAAAGCTTCTGCGACTCCAGAATGTCGCGCCGCACGCCGCCGATCAAGTTCAAACCGTAGGTCTTGCGGGCGCCCACGAGCATCTCCGCCAAGTCCATCGCGCGCTCGCGCACGCGGAAGAAGTGCTGGAAGCCCGTGTCGAAGCCGCAGTAGTGGCACACCAACCCTAAGTTCAGCAGGTGCGAATGCAAGCGCTCCACCTCAAGCAGGATGGTGCGGATGTACTGCGCGCGGATGGGAACCTCGATGCCCTGGGCGTTTTCCACCGCCTCGGCGTACGCCACCGAGTGCGCGTTGCCGCAGATGCCGCAGATGCGGTCGGCCAAAAACGTCACGGCGTCGTAGTTCAGGCGGCTTTCCGCCACCTTCTCCATGCCGCGGTGCACGTAGAACAGCCGATAGTCGGCGTCCACGATCTCCTCGCCCTCGACGAACAGGCGGAAGTGCCCCGGCTCGTCGGAGGTGATGTGCAGAGGGCCCATCGGCACCTGCGTGGTTTCCTCGGCGTCGCCTTCATAGAGGAACGAGTAGTTCTCCATGTCGGAAACCGGCGCCGGGCGCTTGCGGTAGTCCATCGAGTCCTTGCGCAGGGGGTACAGGTCATTCGGCCAGTCGTCGGGCAGCACCAGACGACGCTCGTCGGGCAGCCCCACCGGCACCAGGCCGAACATATCGCGCACCTCGCGCTCCGACCACACACACGCCGGGACGCGCGGCGTCACGCTCGGGAACTCGCGCGTCACCGGGTCGATCTCGGCGCGCACCGCCACGAAGCTCGGGTCGGCGCCCTCCATCGACAGCAGGTAGTACAGCGCGTAGTGCCCGTTGAGCGAACGCTCGTCGTTGCCCACCATGTTCGGCAGCCAGCCGTCGCGCCCGTAGTAGAGAAACTCCACCACGTCGGGCAGCATGTCGGCGGGAACGGTGATGGTCACCTGGTCCTCCGCCTGCCACGTTGCGTCGAGCACCGCACCGGGGAACGTCGAGCGCACGGCCTCCACATGGGTCTCACCCATGCGCAGGGCTTTCTTCTCTTTGCGTATCATCAGCGCTCAACCCCTTCTGTGCCGCCAGCGAACACGGCGTTGAACTCGTCAAACAGTCCGTTGTCGGCAAACTCGCTCATATCTTGCTGCAACACGACGCCCGTCGCGTCGCCGATGCTCCCGCACAAAGGGCCCGGCATTGCCACGCCGAACCACACGATGAAGGCCACCAGCACCACTTCAGGCAGAAGCGCGAGCGGGCTCACGTCCTTGCGCGGCGTGCCTTCGGGCGCGCATCCCAGAACCGATCCCGAGATCACGTTCATGATAGCGGCAACCACCACCACAAGCGCCGCGATAACCACGATCACCACGGGGATGAGCTGCGCCTGGATGCCCGAGAGCACCATCGCCATCTCGCTCACGAACATGGCGAACGGCGGGAAGCCGGCCAGTGCCAAGAAGCCCACCACCATGAGCACGCCCGTGAACGGGGCGGCCTGCATGATGCCCTGGACCTTCGTGAGGTCGCGCGTGCCGTACTTCATGAGCACGTTGCCCGACAGGCAGAACATGAGCGACTTCACCAGGCCGTGCGCCACGCAGTGGATGAGCGCCGCCGCCACGCCGATGGGGCCACCGAAGCCCAAGCACACGGCGATGATGCCGACGTTCTCGCAGGAGTGGTACGCCAGCTTGCGCTTGAGGTCGTGCTGCTTGTACACGGCAAACGCCGAGAACACCACCGACAGCACGCCCAAAATCAGCATGATCGTTTGCACGAAGCCGTAGCCCACGCTTGCCGCCACCAGGATGTAGAAGCGGATGATCACCAAGATGGCGCACTTCAAAAGCACGCCCGAAAGCAGGCCGGACACGGGGCTGGGCGCCTCGGAGTGCGCGTCGGGCAGCCACGTGTGCATGGGGAACAGGCCCGCCTTCGTGCCGAAGCCGATGGCGGCGAACACAAACGCGATCATCATGAGCACGTGGTCCATCTGCCCCGCGTAGGGCAGGATGGCCGTCCAGAACACCGCCTGGTGCGCGTCGGCCATCACATCGGCCGCGTTCGCGTACACCAACAGCGTGCTGAACAGGCCGAACGCCACGCCCGCCGTGCAGACGATGACGTATTTCCACGCCGCCTCCAACGCCAGCTTCGTGCGGTAGACCCCCACGAGGAACACCGTCGACAGCGTGGTGAGCTCGATGGACACCCACATCATGATGATGTTGTTCGACGTGGTGGCAACGAGCATCGAGAACACGAACAGGCTGAAGAACACGTAGTATTGCTTCACCTGGCCGGCCTCAAGCTTGCCGTCGGCCACGTCGTGGGCCACATACGGGATGGAGTACACGCCCGTGCAAGCGCCGATAACCGCGATCAACGCCACGAACACGGCAGACAGGCGGTCGACGTGCAGCCACTCGTCGAGCGCGAACACGTCGGCGCCGGCGAACACCGAGCCCGCCAGCAAAAGCCCGCCCGCGCACACGCACACAACCATCACCATGTGCACGAACACGAACGCCGCGCGCGGCACGCTCTTCGACGGCAGCACCGCTGAGACGCACGCCGTTATCAGCGGGCACGCCAGAAGAGCAACTAACAATTGAGACATATCCATGACGCTACCCCTTCAACTCGCACAGGTCGTCGGCGTCAAGCGTGTGCGCCTTGCGCGCCAACGTCAGCACCATCACGGACAGAATCACCACGGCGAAGATGGCGTCGGTTGCGATGCCGATCTCCACCAGCTCGGGGGCCTGCGGCGCCAGAAGCGCCAGCGTCACGTGCGAGCCGTTCTCCATGAGGCAGTAGCCGAAGATCTGCTTAACCACGGAACGCTGAATAACAATGCAGGTCAACCCGATGAAGAAGTGTGCGAACGCCACCGCGAGCGTGGGTTTCACCGCCGCCGCCGTGGGAAGGTCGATACCCGACACCACGACGAAACACGCGAACACCTCCACGGCCACGAGCGCCACGCACTTCATCGGCGCCAGCTTCGGCGGCAGGTCGACCGCCACGCCGGGTGCCGTGGCGGTGATCTTCTTCAGCACGAACAGCAGGATGCACGGAACGAGCACCACCTTCGTGATAAAGGCCGACACCGACCACATATACAGTTCGGTCGAGCCCGTCACCGTGCCGAGCACCGCCAGAAGCGACACGAGCACGGCCGACTGCAGCGCATACAGCTTCGCCGCGCCGGCGCCCGTGCGGGCCAAGACCACGGTCATCGACGTGATGATGAGACACGCCCCCAACACGTTGACCAGGGAAAAATCAAGCATGACAGTCACCTCCTAAATTCCAATGATGAGGAACACGAACGACAGCGCCGCGATGCCCACCGCGAACCACGTGTAGCGGCCGAGGTACTTGTAGCGCACGCGGATGACGGCGTTTTCGATCACCGACACCACGAGGAACACCACGAGCATCTTGACGATGAGCGCCACGAAGCCGACGATCAGGTCGAGCGGGGCCATGCTGGCCGCCGCGCCCACCGGCAAAAACAGCGCGATGAACAACCCGGCGACCACGGCCTGCTTCACCGACATGCCCAGCTTCAGCATGGCGAGCGAGGGGCCGGAAAGCTCCGCGAGCGGGCCTTCCTGGATTTCCTGCTCCGCCTCGGCCATGTCGAAGGGCACCTTGCCCATTTCCATGTAGCAGGCAATGGCGAAGGCGACGCCCGCCACCACCACCGCCACCGGCGGCGTTGCGGTGAACGTCGCCACCGAGGTGGCCATCGTACCGACGTTGGTGGAGCCGCACGCCAGCGCCATGACCACGAGCACCAGCATGAGCGCCGGCTCAACCAACACGCCCACGATGAGCTCGCGGATGCCGCCGATCGAGGTGTACGAAGCACCCGAGTCGATCGAGGCCAGGCTGAACACGAAGCGCGGCAGCGCCATGAGGTAGAGCACCGTGATCACGTCGCCGAGCAGCGGCACAGGGCAAGCGCGCGTGATGAGCGGCAGCCCCGCCGCGATGACCACGAAGGTGGCCAAAAACAGCGGCGGCATGATGCGGGTCACGAGTCCCGCCGTGCCCGCGCGCACCTCGGTGCGCTTCCAGAGCTTGGCGAGGTCGTAGTAGTCCTGGAAGACGCTCGCGCCTTGGCGGGAGTGCATCTTCGCGCGAATCTTGCGCGCGATGCCCGACATCAGGGGCGCTGCGGCTACCAGCAGGAGGGCTTGGACGATTGCAACAACGATTTCCATATCCCACACCTCCTATCGAACCAGAATGATGAGCGCCAAGAAGAACACGAGCGCCACGACGATGTAGACGATGTAGGTGCGGAAGTCGCCGCTCTCAAGCCGCGAGAACCACGTGCCGAGCGAGTGGACCACCGAGAGCACGGAGTCGGAAAGCGGCCGGGTGGCGCCGTCCTGCGCGCCCTTCGCAGCGTCCGCCGCAGCGTCCTCGGGCGCCACCGCGTGCTGCACGAAGTTCGCCACCGCGTTGCCCGCGCCGTTCACGCCGGAGCGCAGCGTGTAAAGCGGCGTCAGGTTCGAGCCCACGTGCGCGCCCACCGTGGAAGCGAGCGCCTCCATGTGGGTGTCGGGGGCGTAGCCGCACGCCCACGGGTCCTCGTCGCGCACGACGCCCGCCTTCGCGTTGGCGGCGTTGCGCATAAGCAGGCACACCGCGAACACGCAAGCCAGAAGCACGAAGATGAGCAGCGGCGAAACCGCGCTCGCCGTGTCGAGCGACACGAGCACAGCGCCCGTCGCCGCCGGAGCCGCAGGGGCCGCCAGCACGCTTGAGGCGATGTCGCTGAACAGCGGCGTGAACCATGCCGCGCCCAGGCCCAGCGCCACGCAGATGACGGTCAGCAAAACCATGCTCGCCTTCATCGGCAGCGGCACCTCGTGCGCGTTGCGCGCCGCGTCGGAACGGGCCTCGCCCAAAAACGTCACGCCGAACGCCTTCACGAAGCACGTGACCGCCAAGGCACCCGTAATGGCCAGCGCCACCACGGCGAACGCGAACACCACGCGCAGCAGGATGTCGTCGGTCATGGCCGCGCCAATGAGCCCTTGGTAGGTAAACCACTCGGACACGAAGCCGTTGAGCGGCGGAATGGCGGAGATGGCAAGCGAGCCCATGAGGAAGCACACGGCCGTCACCGGCATCACGCGCGCCAGCCCGCCGAGGATCTCCATGTTGCGCGTGCCCGTGGCGTGCAGCACGCTGCCCGCGCCCAGGAACAGCAAACCCTTGAACATGGCGTGGTTCACCAGGTGGTACAGCCCCGCCATAAGCCCGATGCCCGCGAGCCACACGTTGCCGCTCGCCCAGCCCACGATGCCGGTGCCCACACCGAGCAGGATGATGCCGATGTTTTCCACCGAGTGGTAGGCCAACAGGCTTTTCAGGTCGTGCTCACGCAGCGCATACGCCACGCCGAGCACCGAGGACACCGCGCCGATGATCACCACGACGATTCCCCAGCTTACCTGCCCGCCGGCCGCGCCCAGAAGGTCGAAGCACACCTTGCAGATGCCGAAGATGCCGATCTTGATCATGCCGCCGGACATGAGCGCGCTCACGTTGGAGGGTGCCGCCGGGTGCGCCTGGGGCAGCCACGAATGGAAGGGCACGATGCCCGCCTTCGCGCCGAAGCCGAAGAACGCCAGGAAGAACGCCGCCGTGGCCAGACCCGGCTCGAACGCCGCCTCGCGGAAGCTTTCGAACTCGAGGCTTCCCGTGGCGGTTGCCATGAGGAAGAACGAGATGGCGATCATCAGAAAGCCGATGTGCGCCATGACCAGGTACAGAAAGCCGCCCTTGAACGACTTCTCGTTTTGCTCCACGATGACCAGCATGTACGACGTCAGCGACATGAGCTCGAAGAACACGAGGAACCAAAACGCGTTGTCGGACAGGATGACCAGCATCATGGAGGCGATGAACAGGTTCATGAAGAACCCGATGGAACCCATGCCGCGGTCGAGGTACTCGTCGAAGTAGCTCAGGCCGTACAGCCACGCCACGAACGCCAGCACCGAGATCACGCACATGAGCAGACCCGCCAGCGGGTTCAGCAGCAGCGTGAAGTTCGTGAACGGCATGGGGCCGACAAACGTCACGAGCGCCGCGGGCGAGGTGAGCGCGATCGCGCCCGACCCGAACGACGCCAACGCCGCCAGCATGCCGAACACGCACGCCACCGCCTTGGCCGCGCGCGGCGAGCGGCCGGCGACAAGCGCCAGCACCGCCCCTGCGACCGAGAGGCCGAGCGAGGCATACAACAACTCGAGCATTTACGGCCTCCTTATCGTCGACAGGTCGCGCATGACCACCTCGTTGGCCTCGGCCGCCGCCACCCGCTTCTCGGTGCGCACGCGCGCGTCGCGCGCCGCGTCGTGGAAGCTGAGGGCTCCGGTGGGGCAAGCCGCCACGCAATGCGGGCCGCCTTCGGGGTCATACGCGCACAAATCACATTTCACGGCGCGTGTGTACACGCCGATTTCCCACGTCAGAAGCGACGACGTCGCCTTGGGGAACGTGGGAGTGTCAAACTTGATGCCAGCGACGCCGGCAATGGATGTGCCCGAGGGGTGGATCGCGCCGAACGGGCAAACGCACGCGCACAGCCTGCAGCCCACGCACGTTTGCTCGTTGATGTGCACCGATCCGTTCTCCTTCGTGATGGCGCCCACGGGACACACGAGCGAGCACGGCGCGCCCTCGCAATGGTGGCACGTCACCGAAGCGCTCAGGCTCCCCGTGCGCACCATCGCGAGGCGCGGCTCCGCCTGGAGCCCCGCCCGCTCGTGGCCGACGCTGCACGCAGCGCGGCACGTTCCGCATCCAATGCAGACATCCGGCTTTATCTCAATGAAGTTATTCACCGTAAGTCCTTATTCGCCAAGCCCTGCTCACCTGCCGCGAAGCAGGTCGCATCATCCAACCGTAGGGCAAGGGCCATGCCCTTGCCGAAGCATCCGACGCGTCCCAACCGAGGGGCAAGCACAGAACGCTTGCCCCTCGGGGCTCGTTCACGTCAGGCTGAGCAGGGCGTTCAGTTGCTATGCCATCACCGGCTCGGCGTCCTGCGCGGATGCCTCGGCCGCAAGCCTGTCCTTCAGCTCGTGGTAGAGCTCCTGCAGATGGCGCTCGGCCCACACCTGGTCGGCCACCGCCTCCACCTGGCAGGCGCTGTACTTGTCCTCAGGCGTGTGCGACTTCGTGTCCACCACGTGCAGCGTCAGGTTGTTGCACTTGCCAACCCACCACTGGTACGTCATGTACACGGTGCCCTTGTCGGTGCGCTCGTCCACGCACGCGCGGCTCATGGTCTCGCCGCGGCGCGAGAACGCGCGGACGATCTCGCCGTCGCGAATGCCGCGAGCGGCTGCGTCCTCGGGGTTGATGTGGATCTCGCCCGGCTCGTCGGCCAGAAGCGAAAGCGTGCGGCAGTTGCCCGTCATCGAGCGGCAGGAGTAGTGCCCCACCTCGCGCACCGTGCAGAGCACCAGCGGGTACTCGTCGTCGGGCATCTCGGTCGGGGTGTCGAAGTCGTGCGCCTTCAGGCGCGCCTTGCCGTCGGGCGTGGAGAACTGCCCGCCGAGGAACAAGTCGGGCGAGCCCGGATGGTCCTCGGTCGGCACCGGCCACTGAGCGTAGCCCGTGCCCTGCATGCGCTCGTAGGTGGCGCCGGCGGCCTTCGGCCACATGGCGCGCAGCTCGGTGTCCCAGATGTCCTGCGCGTTCTCGTAGTGCATCGGGTAGCCCATGCGCGTGGACAGATCGGCAATGATCTCCCAGTCGTGGCGGCACTCGCCCTTCGGCGGCACGGCCGCGCTGAAGTACTGGAACGTACGGTCGCAGGCGGTAAAGGTGCCCTCGTGCTCGCCCCAGCTGGTGGCGGGCAGCACCACGTCGGCAAGAGCGGCCGACTGCGTCATGAAGATGTCCTGGCAGATGAACAAGTCGAGCTTGGCCAGCTGCTCGGTGAGGTGCTTCGCGTCGGGCTCGGTTTGCACCGGGTCCTCGCCGAAGTTGTAGAACGCGTGAAGCTTGCCCTGCTCGATGAGGGTGGGCACGTCGGACACCTTGTAGCCCACATGGTCGGAGAGCTTCTCCACGGGAACGCCCCAAGCGTCGGCGAACTTCTGCTTGATGGCGGGGTCGGTTACGCTTTGGTAGCCGGGGAAGTAGTTGGGCAAAGCACCCATGTCGCAGGCGCCCTGCACGTTGTTCTGGCCGCGAACGGGCGCAACGCCGGAGTTCGGCTTGCCGATCTGGCCGGAAATGCACGCGATGGCGGCGCAGGTGTGAACCGCCTCGACGTTTTGATGGTGCTGGCACACGCCCATGCCCCAGCAGATGATGCTGCTCGGCTCGGCCGTGGCGTACATGCGGGCCGCGGCGCGCATTTGCTCGGGGTCGATGCCGGTGATCTCGGCGGTGTTTTCGGGCGTGTAGTTCTTGATGGTTTCCCACCACTCGTCGAAACCGGTGGTGTGCTCTTCGATGAACTTCTTGTCGGCCATGCCCTCAGAAACGATGACGTTGGCGAACGCGTTCAGGAAAGCGATGTTGCTGCCGATCTTCAGCGGCAGATAGATGTCGGCGATACGCGCCGTCTCGATGACGCGCGGGTCGGCGACGATGATCTTGGCACCCTTCTCCTTCGCACGCAGAATGCGGCGGGCGACGATGGGGTGCGCGTCAGCGGGGTTGTAGCCGAACAGGAAGAGGCAACCTGCATCCTCCATGCCCGGAACGCCGCAGCTCATAGAACCTGCTCCAAGTGTGTCCATCAGACCGAGGACTGTGGGAGCGTGTCAAGTGCGGGCGCAGTTGTCGATGTTGTTGGTCCCCAGGCAGGCGCGCGCGAAGCGCTGCATGGCCAGGTTCGACTCGTTGCCGGCACCGCGCGAAGAACCGGTCGTCATGATGGAGTCGGGACCGTACTTTTCCTTGATCTCGGTGAGCTTTTGCGCCACGAAGTCGAGCGCGGTGTCCCACGACACGCGCTTGAGCGGCGCGCCCTTCGTCTCGCGAATCATCGGGTGATAGATGCGCGGCGTGAGGATCTTCGTGTCGTTGATGAAGTCGTAGCCGTGCAGACCCTTCAAGCACAGCTCGCCTTGGTTGGTGAGGCCGTTCAACGGTTCGGCGCCCACCACCTTGCCGTTCTCAACCAACAGGTTGAGCTTGCAGCCTGAACCGCAGTACGGGCAGACCGCCATATGCTTTTCCATAGTTGCTCCTACTCTCTTGCGAGTAATCTCATGCCGTGGCCGCAGCCGGCGCAGCGACAGTCAGCGGAATGCTCGAGAACGCCGCCTTGTCGGCAGCCGCCTCGCGGCGGCGGCGCAGCGCCTCGGCCTCGATGTCGTCGGAATCGACCAGGCGCAGCGAGCTTGTCGGGCAAGCCGCCACGCACGCCGGACCGTTCGCGCGGTCGACGCACAGGTCGCACTTGATGACCGCCGCATGCGACACGCCCTTGATGGCAAGGTTGCCCAGGCGCGCCGTCAGGTCGCTTACCACCACGTCGACCGCCCCGTACGGGCACGCCATCACGCAGCTGCGGCACCCGATGCAGTTCTCGGCGCGCACCGCCACGCGGTTGCCGTCGCGGTAGAGCGCGTGCGTCGGGCACACGCTGGCGCACGGCGCCGCCTCGCAGTGATGGCACACGATCGGCGTGGAAACGCTGAGCGTGGTCACCAGGTTCAGACGCGCCTTGGCCACGTCGCCGGTCACGTCGTGCTTGGTGAGACACGCCGCCATGCACGTCTTGCAGCCGATGCACAAACCCGGGTCGGACATCACGAATTTAGAACCCATCTTCTTCCCTTCCCCCTCTCATTCTTTCGTTTCGCCCGTCTTGACGGAACGGGCGAACTTCTGGCGTTACGAACGACGAGTGCTCTCTTGCCGATCGCAACATTGCGCTTCGTCTGCCGTGCTGCCCGCAGGGCAAGGGCCATGCCCTTGTCGCCCAGCCGGGCAACGCTCCGTGTGCCTCGCGCCGCCCCAAAACGACTTCCCCACCCTCCTCGCGAGTAAGGGCAGGGTTCGCCCCTTTGGGGGCGTGCACGCGCGCGAGCGCGACAAACGATAGCGGTAAAAAAACGGTGAACGGATGCTTTTAAGCGGCATTCGGTAAATTTGATGGGGAGATTTATACGCTCTTCCCTACGAAATAGCAAGGATCAAAAGAGGGTATTTAGAAAAACTTTTCCATCTTTTGACAAATCCCCTCAAAGAGGGTGTTATCATTAAATGTAGTACGAATGCATTACGTTTATGAAAGTGAACAGCATGAACGCGAAACAATCGACCATTCAAGTACGTCTCAACGCCATTTTAAAGCAGCAGGCGGAGGAACTGTTCGACACGCTCGGAACCTCCACCTCCGAAGCCGTGCGCCTGTTCCTAGCGCAAAGCGTGCACGACTGCAAGCTGCCGTTTACGCCCAGCGCCACGCCCGCCGAGGGCGACGACCGCGCGTTCGGCGCGCTGGCGCACTACGCAAACGGCGGCGCGCAGGACGGTCGAGGGCGCGCCAAGAGCCGCAGCCGCGTCGGCAGCGCAGGCGCGCGGGCGGCGGCGCGCGGAACCGTCACCATCGTGGACGAGACGGTGCTTCTGCGCTACCTGCTGGTCGACGAGCCTGCCAAAGCCGACCGCGCGCACCGCCTCATCGTCGGCGGCAACGTGCGCACCTACCCCGAGAACGTCGCCCGCGCCGTCGACGCGCTGGAGGGCGACTACCGCGTGCCGCGCTCGATGATCGGCAACGTGGTGGCGCTTCTGCTCGACGACCTCACGTGCGAGGACGAAACCGTCGTGCGCATAGCCGCGCGCCTGTTCGGCAGCGGCAAGCACGACTTCAACACCTGCCTCATGCAAGCGAGAAACACCCTCCACGGCTGCCAGACGCTTTCGTTCAAGTAGCGGGTGGCGCGCGGGGCGACGGCGTGCAAAACACCTCGGCGGCGCCACCCGTAGGGCAAGGGCCCTGTCCTTGTCGCCCGCCGGGCAACGCCCAAGCCCCGCGCCGCGCGCCCCTTCCCCTTCCGCGCGCATCGCCCGATGTCGGTCTTTCTCGTGGTCACGCGGCACGAACGGCATGGGTTCGCCACACGAACGGTTGGGCGGAAACAAACCCCCGTCCCTTAAAATAATATGGTTAAGGAATGTCGGGGGAGCGACTTTCCGTGCGCACGCGCATGCACGCGTTTCGCACGCGGAAAGCGACCCCCGGCTCGGCGAAAGGGACGGCCATGGCGAACACGCACAGCACGACAGAAGTCGCAGCGCGCGGCAGGGCACAGAAGACGTGGCACGGCGCGCTTTCACTTGCGCTGGCGGCGGCGCTCGCGGCGTTCCTTACCCCCGCGGCGGCGTTCGCCGACGACGCATCGAGCGCCGATGAGCAGGCGCAGAAGCAAACCCAAGAGCAGCCGCAGGCGCAAGAAGGCGCCAACACCGCTAATATCGAAGACACCGAAGGCGACGCGCCTGAGCAGCTCCAGCTGCTCAGCGCGCAAAGTCTGGAGGTTTCCGCCCGCACCGCCACACAGGCAACCGTCCCGTATGTCGACGAGCAAGGAACAACTCGGCAGGCGTCGAACGCCGCAACCGTGACAGCGGAAACGACAGCATGGGGGCAAGGGACAAAGACAACTTGGTACGTCGCCGCGGGCAACGTCACCGTTGACGCCCGCGTGGAGGTCGAGGGGCGCGTCTGCCTGATCCTTGCCGACGGGGCAACCCTCAACTGCGCTCAAGGCATCCACGTAGGCGTCGACAGCAGCCTCACCGTTTATGGACAGACAAGCGGCACAGGAGCGCTCAACGCGACGAGCAACGAAAGGTATTGCGCGGGCATCGGCGGCAACCTCTCCGTCAGCAGCGGAACCGTAACCATCAACGGCGGCACGGTGAGCGCCACGGGCGGCGACGGCGCTGCGGGCATCGGCAGCGGTTCGGTCGGTGGCAGCAACACAATTATCAACGGCGGCACGGTGCAAGCGACGGGCGGCTACGGCGCTGCGGGCATCGGAGGCAGTTCGCACGGCAGCGGCAGCATCACCGTCAACGGCGGCACGGTGACGGCGGTAGGCGGCGGTTCGGGCGCAGGGCTCGGCGGCGGGTCGTACGGCAGCAGCAGCGTGGTCATCAACGGCGGCACGGTGAGCGCAAAGAGCAGCGGCGAATCCGCGGGCATCGGCAGCGGATTGTCCGGCAGCAGCGACGTCACAATCAACGGCGGCACGATAAGCGCGACGGGCGGCTTCGGATCTGCGGGCGTCGGCAGCGGGTCGCACGGCAGCGGCAGCGTCACAATCAACGGCGGCACGGTGAGCGCCACGGGCGGCGACGGCGGTGCGGGCGTCGGCAGCGGGTTGTTCGGCAGCAGCGACGTAACTATCAACGGCGGCACGGTGGACGCAAGGGGCGACGACGAAGCAGCGGGCGTCGGCAGCGGCAAACAAAGCAGCGACACAACGGTAACCATCAAGGGCGGCATAGTGAACGCGACGGGCAATTACCTTACTGCGGCCATCGACGGCAATACGGTAACCATCAGCGGCGGCACGGTGAGTGCGACGGGGCTCGGCGCAAACGCAGCCGTCGGCGGCGATCCATCCATCGACGGCAACGCCTTCATCGTGGTAAACGGAACCGTCAACAAGAGCAAGCAGAGCAGCTGGAAGGGCATCGTCGTGGAGAACGGCTCGGGCAAGGTGTACGGAAACGTCGCGCTTGCGACCGACGCCACGCTGCCCTCGGGCTCAACGCTCACCGTGCCCAGCGACTGCACCCTCACCGTGGCGCAAGGCATAACGCTCACCAACAATGGCACCGTCAACGTGGAGGGAACACTTAGCACGAAAGGCGCGCTCGTCAACAATGGCACCATCAACGCGAACGGAACGCTTGAAATAGAAGGCACGCTCACCAATGAGAACACCATCAACGTAAATGGGACGCTCAACACAGAAGGCACGCTCGCAGGAGGTGGCAAGGTTGTCTATCCCGAGCCTGTCAAAGAGGTCGAAGAGGAGGAAGAAGAACCTGCCCCCCGGCCCCGCGCCACAAGCCTTGAGTTTGACGGCGGCGCGGCTGTCAACGCGGCGAGCGTAGCAGCAGAAACGCAGACGCAGGATCAGGCGGAAGCGCAGAAGTCCACGAAGACGCAATCGTCCTCGGCGGCGTCGGGCGGCTCCGCGGCGAAGTCGGCGGGCTCAACCCTGCCTGGCGACGTTCCCCTCGCCCAGGAGTCGGCGGGCGGCATCCCCTTCGTCGGCATTTTCGTCGCAGTCGGCGTGTTTATAGCAGCGGGGCTTTTCATCGCCGCAACCAAAAGGCGCAGCGTGAAGAACCAGGGCTAAACGCCGCAAGTAATTAAGAGGAACCCGAGAAGTCAACAGCGGAAGGAACAGGCATGGCAAATACGCGAAACACAGCGGGAGGCGCAACGCGCAGCGCGGCACAAAAGGCGACGCAGAGCGTGCTTTCGCTCGCATTGGCGGCGGCGCTCGCCACGTTCCTCACCCCTGCGGCGGCGCTCGCGGACGACGCGCAAAGCACCGACGAGCAAGCGCAAATCACAACCAATGAGCAAGCGCAAGGAAGCACGAGCGCCGAAAGCGACGCGCAGGACACGCCCGAAGGGCAGAAGCCGAGTGCCCAGAGCGACACCCCCGAGCAGCTCCAATTAACCGACGTGCAAAGCCTGGAAACCCCCGCCCTCGCCACCCCCAGGATGAGCATCTCGATCGACAAGCCGAACGACACCCCCGAGGTCATACCCATGAGGGAAGAACTGACGACGTGGGGGCAAAAGGGAACGACACTTCAGTTCATCGCCGAGGGTAACGTCACCATCGACGCCCGCGTGGAGGTCTGGGGAGACGTGCACCTGACCCTTGCCGACGGGGCGAATCTGATATGCACCGGCGGCATCCACGTCGGCGAGGGCAACAGCCTCACCATCGACGGGCAGGCGAACAACACGGGAACGCTCACCGCCACGGACAAGGACAACAACGCGGGTATCGGCGGCAATGCCTTCGCCAACAGCGGAACCGTGACCATCAATGGCGGCACGGTGAACGCGAAGGGCGGCGCAAGCGGCGCAGGGCTAGGCGGCGGAGTGTCCGGAGAGGAAGACCCTGGCAGCTGCAGCGTAATCATCAACGGCGGCATAGTGAACGCGACGGGCGGCAGTGCGGGCGCAGGCATCGGCAGCGGCGCGGACGGTAACGGCAACGTAGCCATCACCGGCGGCACGATAAACGCAATGGGTGGCTTCTGCGGCGCGGGAATCGGCGGCGGGATGAACGGCAACGGCACCGTAACCATCACCGGCGGCACGGTGACCGCGAAGACCGACGGCAACGCCACGGGCATCGGCGGCGGCTGTAACGGCAACGGCTATGTGACCATCAGCGGCGGTACGGTGAACGCGACGGGCCGCGACGGCCATGCGGGCATCGGCGGCGGCAACGGATCCGTAATCATCGACGGCAACGCCTTCGTCGTGGCAAACGGCGACAGGGGCAAAAGCGGAATCGACGTCAAAACCAATCAAAATAGCTGGAGGGGCGTCGTCGTGGAGAACGGCTCGGGCAAGGTGTACGGCAACGTCGCGCTCACGACCGACGCCACGCTGCCTTCGGGCTCAACGCTCACCGTCCCCGCAGGCTCAAGCCTCACCGTGCCGGCGGGCGTGACGTTCACCAACAACGGCACCGTCAACGTGGAGCTGGATGGAACGTTCAACACGGAAAGCGCGCTCGCAGGCGGCGGCAAGGTAACGTACCTGAAATCCAATCCTTCAACCGAGCCGGTCTACGTCATTCGCTCCACTGCCAGGAGCATGGAGCTTGACGACGGCGCGGCTGTCAGCGCGGCAAGCGCAGCGACGGAGGTGCAGGAGCAGCCAGAGAAGCAAGAGAAGGCGCAGGAAAAGGAGTCCTCGTCGGCGTCAGGCAACTCCGCGGCGAAGTCGACGGGCTCAACCTTACCTGGCGACGTTCCCCTCGCCCAAGAGTCGACGGGCGGCATCCCCCTCGTCGGCATCTTCATCGCGGTCGGCGTGTTTATAGCAGCAGGGCTTTTCATCGCCGCAGCCAAAAAGCGCAGCGCGAAGAACTGACAATCTAAAGGCAGCAAAGCAATTCGGACGGCACAGCATCAAACTCGGAAAGGACCCACCATGAAGCACACACCCCCGCCCTCCCGCACGCACGCGTCGCGCGCACGCATAAAGGGCGCTCCGCTCAAAGGCGCCTTAAGCCTTGCGCTGGCAGTCTCACTCGCAGGCATCGTGCCCGCAAGCGCCCTCGCCAACGAGCAAGACGCCATCAACGCGTGGGTCAACGACAGCGAGAGCAAGCAATACGCCTACGGTTCCAGCGGCGGCGACGAGCCTGTTGACACATCCCTGCCTGATAATTTCGACCTGCGCGAAAAAGGCGTGGTCACCCCCGTCAAGTTCCAAAACCCGTGGGGCACGTGCTGGGGATTCGCCGCCATCGCCGCCGCAGAGACGAGCATCCTCTCCGAGCTGGGCGTAACGTACGATCAAACCACCTCTGCGGAAAACCCCAACGGGCTCGATCTCTCCGAGCGCCACCTGTCCTACTTCAGCTACGCGTCCGCGCCCGAGGCGGCAGGCAGCCAAGAGGGCGAGGGCTTTATCAACCCAACAGATAACAAGAACGCTGCATTCAACCGCGGCGGCTCGCCCCTGTACGCCACCACCATGTTCTCCGCCGGCATTGGCCCTCTGCCGGAAAACCTCGCCCCCTACCAAGGAGAAAAAGCGGACGGAAGCATTTGGATTGTATGCAACGCCAAGAGCACTAGCGGCACTGACTGTGGGGCAATCACCATCCGCGAAGAAGAATACGAAGCCAAGAAAGCTGAGTACGCGAAGCAGGGCATAACGCTCACCAAGAGCTGCTATGCCAGCACGTACACCGACGACGACGGCAACGCCGGGGTGCCAATCGATTGGTCGCTGAGCGACGAGCTGTGGAACTTGAGCACCTTCGAGCTTGAGGAAAGCAGCATCCTGCCCGAACTGCGCGTGCTCGACGAAAACGGCAACTACACAGGCTATAGCCAAGAAGCGATGAACGCCATCAAGCGCGAGCTTGTGGCAGGTCGCGCCGTGTCGACGACGTACTGCAGCGACACCTCCACCCCCGAAGATCTCAACAACAATGACTTCCCAGCGAGCTACATGAATTTCGTGGAGAAGAAAGACGGAGCCGTGTACGACGTGGACTGGACCCACTACACGGCCCAAGTAGCCGATATCAACCATGCCGTGACCATCGTGGGCTGGGACGACGACTATCCTGCCAAAAACTTTAGTGGACTCGGCACCGACGACAAAAAGCACCAACCCCAAGGCAACGGCGCATGGCTCGTGAAGAACAGCTGGGGTTCCGACACCGAGGACTTCCCCAACAACAATTCCTGGGGCAACGTGGAGAATGGCGTCCACACGGGCTACTTCTGGCTGTCGTACTACGACCAGTCCATCTCCATGTGCGAGACGTTCGACTTCGACACCGATTCCTACGGCTACCACGACGGCAGCACCTACGACGAAGACGCCAACGCCCATATGTTCCTGATCGACCAGTACAACTACCTGCTCGTGGACAACGTGCTTGCCTTGGGCACGGAAGACAAGGCTTCCACCGCCAACGTGTTCACCGCCGAGGAAGACCGCACCGTGCGCACGCTCACCTGCGAAACGGTTAAGCCCGACACCACCGTTACCTACGAGCTTTACCTGCTCGATTCCGCCGACGCCGACCCGACTTCCGGCACGCTGGCGTATTCCTACACCACCGACGAGCCCTACGAGTACGGCGGCTACCACCGTCACATCATGCCTGAGGACGCCTGGGTGCCCATGCGCGAGGGACAAACCTACGCCGTGGTGGTCACGCAATACTGCGAAACCGACCATCAGTACTACCAAAGCGTTGCTTCCAACCAATACACAGATCTCGAGATCGACGAAAACGACCCGCAGTGGCAACAAGCGTATGAAGCAGGCTGGAACTTAACGTTGCTGACCTACGTAACCCAGGTGTACAACGAATTGGCTCAAGATTATGTCAAAAACAACACCGAAGGCATCACCAGCGTTGACGAAATCCCTGCCGATGAGCAGGAGAAGCTCAACGACGAAGCAGCGGAAACGGTAACCACCGAGAAGTATTACCTAGATTTACTCGACCAGGGAGCCCAACAGATAGCGAACAACCTCATCCAACAGCAAACCACAAGCTACAACGCCGTGGTGAACGAGGGTGAAAGCTACACGTGCGTGAACGGGGAGTGGACCGATTGGACGAAGGTCACGCCAACGCTCAAAGCCGAAAACGAGGGCGTCACCTACGACAACTTCCCCATCAAGGCGTTTGCCGAGGCTCGCGACTGGGCTTCGATCGACACGCTGAGCAGCCTTTTGGCGCGCGTTGAGGCGGCCGAGCAGGCGTTGGCGAACGTGCGCGTGAGCGTCAACGGCACCGACGTTCCCGCAGGCACGCTTTGGGTCACGCAGGACGCCTACGACGCGCTGGCCGCCGCCATAGCGCACGCGCGCGAGCTTTTGGCGGGCGCGGGCGACAACTTCACCACCGTGCTGCTTTCCACCACGCCCGGTCAGGCCGACGCCGAGGCGACGCTGACCGCGCTCGAGCAGCAGCTGGCGGCCTTCAACGGCACGGCTGCCGACGGCAGCGGCGCCACGGACGGCTCACTGCTCGCCAAGACGGGCGACTCGGCGCACGGTGCGGCCACCGCTGCCGCAGCGCTTGCCGCGCTGGCGGGCGCCGTGGCAATCACGCAGGTGTCGCGCCGCAGGAGCGCACGCCGCAACCGTTAGGCGAGCCGAGGAAGGAGCCGCATGAGAAAACTTACTCGCACCACCGCCGCGCGCCCGCCGCGCTCCGCACGCCCTGCTTGTGCCGCAGCGCGTCGCCCGCGCGGCGCTGCGGCTCGCGGTGTCCTTGCCTGCGTGTTGGCGTGCTCGCTTGCCGGCGCCCTGCCCGCCGCAGCCCTCGCAGACGACGCGTCGGCGGCAGCCGCATGGTCGGACGCCGCCGCGCAAGCAAACAGCCCCGACTACAGCGCGCACGCGTCGAGCGCCGCCGCCCCTGCGGCGTACAGCGCCGAGAGCAGCAACAGCGGCATAGGCGGCGCGAGCGCGAGCGATTCGAAGTTCGACCTGCGCGACTACGGCGTGGTCACACCCGTGAAGGACCAAACGCCGTGGGGCACGTGCTGGGGCTTTTCCGCCATCGCCGCCTCGGAAACGAGCATCCTTTCCGAAATCTACCAGCTCAGAGACAGCGGAGAATACTCCGACGCGTACCTTAACGCGCTCGCCGACCTCGCGGGCGACCTCTCCGAGCGCCACCTTGCCTACTTCGCCTTCAAGCAAGTGCCCGCCGACGAAGGGTCGCAGGCGGGCGAGGGCTTCCGCACCTCAAGCGACGACCCCAACTCCATCTTCAACACCGCCGGAGCAGCGTCCTACGCCACCACCCTGTTCTCCGCCGGCATCGGCCCCGTCCTCGAGGAAGACGCGCCCTACCAAAACGACGAGGGCTACATGGTGTGCGACATCGTGACCAAGAATAGCGACGGAACCGAAACCAAGGTGCGCTCCAGCACGACGCTTACTCAAGACGAGGTCGACACCCTGAACAAGAACCTTGAGGAGCGCAACAGCGACCAGAGGGTCGTGCCCGTTTACTACGCCGCCACCATCGTCAATCCAGGCACCGGCGGCACAGTCCACCCCGAGCTCAACGAGCCGGCGACGTGGGCAGTCGACGACGAGCAATGGAACCGGGGCACGTTCGAGCTTGAGGGCAGCAACATCCTGCCCGAGATGTGCACGTTCGACGCCAACGGCAACTACGCGGGACCGAGCCAAGAATCGATGGAGGCGGTCAAAAGCGAGCTCGTTCAAGGGCGCGCCGTTTCCATCTTGTTCTACGCCGACGCCTCAATGCCGAGCGACGGCAGCGACGAGGCTCAGTACCTCAATCAGAAAAACTGGGCGCAATACACCTACGAACCCGTGGGCACGAACCACGCCGTGACCATCGTGGGCTGGGACGACAATTACGACGTCAGTAACTTCAATTCCGAGCACCAGCCCCCCGCCAAAGGCGCATGGCTCGTGAAGAACAGCTGGGGCGCGGAAACGGAAGAGTTCCCCAACCACAGCGAGTGGGGCATCGAGGAAAACGGCAAGCACACGGGGTATTTCTGGCTGTCGTACTACGACCAGACCATCTCCACGCTCGAAACGTTCGACTTCGACATCGACAGCTACCTGTACACCGACAACGACGAGGGCGAGTACCTGATCGACCAGTACAACTACCTGCCCGAGGGTAAAACGCTCGCCACGTCGTCTGCCGAGAAGGCGTCTACCGCCAACAAGTTCACCGCCGGGGAAGACCGCGTCGTGCGCACGCTCACCTGCGAGACGGCGAAGCCGAACACCACCGTCACCTACGAGCTTTATCTGCTCGACTCGCCCGACGCCGACCCGACTTCCGGCACGCTGGCGTACTCCTACACCACCGACGAGCCCTACGAGTACGGCGGCTATCACCGCCACGTGCTGCCCGAGGACCAGTGGGTACCCATGCGCGAGGGGCAAACCTACGCCGTGGTGGTCACGCAGCATTGCGAAACCGACGGCCTGCACTACCAAAGCGTCGGCGGGAACGCGGGCGGCGTGAGCGAAAAGGCCGCTGAAGCGTACCGCGAGATGCTCTACCAGCAGTGCTACGAATACTATCTGAGCGAGATAACCGCCAAGGAACTTGAGGAGCTCAAGGAGCAGCACGCCGAAGAGTTGGAAAACGGCACGATAACCGAGCTTAAGCTTGAGGAGCAAGCCGCCGAGGCAGCGCAAACCGAGATCAAAAGCGACGAATACCAAACGCAAATCAACACCGAGGTTGACAAAGCCTTGAGCAACATCACGGGCGTCGGCTACAACGCCGTGGTGAACGCCGGCGAAAGCTACACCTTGATCGACGGAACGTGGTCCGACTGGAGCGCGATCAAGGCGAGCGCCGAGGCGAACAGCGACGGCATGGTCTACGACAACTTCCCCATCAAGGCGTTCGCCGAGGTGCGCGACTGGGCCTCGGTCGACACGCTGAGCAGCTTGCAAGCGCGCATCGAGGCAGCCGAGCAGGCGCTTGCCAACGTATATGTGAGCGCCGACGGCACCGACGTGCCCGCAGGTGCGCGCTGGGTCACGCAAGATACCTACGACGCGCTGGCCGCCGCCATAGCGCAAGCGCGCGAGGTTTTGGCAGGGGCGGGCGACAACTTCGCCACCGAGCTTTTGTCCACCACGCCCAGCCAAGCCGACGCCGAAGCGGCGCTGACCGCGCTCGAGCAACAGCTTGCGGCCTTCGACGGCGCAACGCTTATCTCAACATCTAACAGCAGCAATACGTCGGAGAAAACTTCGACGTTGGCCAAAACAGGCGATGCCACCCCCGGTGTCGCGACGGCAACCGCAGTTCTGGCAGCGTTAGCGGGTGCGCTGGCAGTTTTGAGTGTCCCCCGCCGTCGCAATCGCCAAAATGGTGTATGCTGCTCGATGGTGTATAAAGCATCGATTCTCAACTCAACCCATTCAGACGAAAGGAACTGATATGGAGAAAAGCACTTCGCAAAAGGGCCTTAAGGTGGTGTCGATCATCACGATCATCATCGCCGTCCTGACCATCCTCGCAAGCCTGATGATTCTTGTCGGCGGTGGCGTTGCCGGCAGCATGGGCGTCGACACGAACGACCAAGACGCCATCATGCTGGGCGGTCTCGCGATGATTCTGGGTGTTTTTTCCCTCATCGTGGGCGTGTTCGACCTGATCGTCGGCATCATGGGCGTGCGCGTTTCCAACAACCCGAGCAAGGTCAAGGGTTTCTGGGTTCTGTGCATCGTCGTTGTGGTGCTCGCGGTTCTCAACGCCCTTACCACGCTGGGAGCGGGCTCGATCAGCATGGAATCGGTCACGTCCGTCGCCTGCAACCTGGTTCTTCCCATACTTGCGTTGGTGTTCGCGACCAACATCAAGAAGGAGCAGAACCTGTAAAGCGCGAAAGCGCAAGCGCTTGCGCGGCGGTCTCACGGCTGTCGCGCAAGCGCAAGCCCAGCGCGCACATTGCGCTCGCTTGATTTCAGCGTCGCACACGCACGATCCGAGCGCAATGCACGCGCAACCCCACCCGCACCAAAGCGCCCTCGGCAGCAAACGTTGCCGAGGGCGCTTTGCGTTGCGGCGCGCTTGCGCTTGCACCAGCGGCAACGCCCTAAATGCGCGCTCGCAAATCCTCTGGCGAAGGCAAATACTTCACGTATTCCTCAGGCAAAACATCTCCTAAACGATATTCGCTCACGCCAATAGGCATGTTGAGGTCCTGCAAGGAATATTCAGCCACCACATCGTCTTTCGCTTTGCAGAGCAGAAGACCGATAGTCTTGTTGTCGCCTTCGCCCGCAAGCTCCCCATCAATAGCCGAAATGTAAAACGAAAGCTTCCCTGCATATTCGGGCTTGAAGTCGTCGTTCTTCAATTCGACCACAAAGTAACAATGCAACTTGATGTTGTAAAAGAGAAGATCGATGTAGAAGTCCGTTTGACCCACGACCAAATGATATTGCCTGCCAACAAGCGCAAAGCCAGTACCGAGCTCAAGCAGCAATTTAGTCACGTTTGACACCATTTGATCTTCGATATCGCGCTCTTTCTTTCCTTGTTTGGCAGTGATGAAGTCGAAGATGTAGGGGTCTTTGAGCGTCTGCTGCGCAAGCTCGCTATCGGGCGCAGGAAGAGTACGCGTAAAGTTTGTCACCTTGCCGGCAAGCGCTTGACGTTCGTAAAGCTTGATATCAATTTGATGGTCAAGGACAGCTCGCGACCAGCCATTTTCAATGGTGGCACTTATATACCACTCGCGGCGCGCACCAGGCTCCGTCTTATCCAAAAGCAGCATGATATGACCCCAGGGAATTGTGCAGCAGCTGCTGCACAATTGAGAATCGATCTCACGATTGAATTTGGCCATATATTTCAGACTGCGCGCAGAAAGCCCTTTGATTTGGGGAAATATCGACCGAATGTCTTTCGACAACGAATCGATATACTTGTTGCCCCACTCAATATTGGCGTTAAGCTCGCCTCCGATAAGCCAATACATATGCACCATCTCGGCAGAAGCCTTCTGCACTGCACAAGCTCGAGATCGGTTGACAATATCGACAATGCGACCGAGCGTCTCTCGATATTCGCCATCGTTTATCAACATGGGCACACCTCGGATAAAACGATTCTTACACCTTATTTCCTGGGCAAGTCCGCTTGACTCATAATCGAACTTATGTTCTCATTATACCTCAATTGCACGTAGCGTCAATGGCTCTGTTTTTCGGATGGAAAGTCAGCGGTGCCCCCGCCCCCTTCCTTTCCGCATGCCCTTCGCGCTTTGCCGCCCCGTCTACCGCCTGTTGCTGGCCTTTCTCGCAATCGCGGGGCACGCGCGCCTGATTTCGCGCATAATCGGGACGTTACGAACCAGAGCAACTGAAGCGGAGGAGCGCCCCATGAACGTTGTATGCCTCGACCTTGAAGGCGTGTTGGTGCCGGAGATTTGGATTGCGTTTGCGAAGGCCACGGGCATTCCCGAGCTGGAGCGCACCACGCGCGACGAGCCCGACTACGACAAGCTCATGGAGTACCGCCTGGAGATTCTGCGCGAGCACGGTCTGGGGCTGCGCGAGATCCAAGACGTCATCGCGGGCATCGACCCCATGCCCGGCGCGCGCGAGTTTTTAGACGCGTTGCGACCGTTGGCGCAGGTGATCATCATTTCGGACACGTTCGCCCAGTTCGCCAAGCCCCTGATGGAGAAGCTCGGCTGGCCGACCATCTTCTGCAACGAGTTGGTGGTGGCCGAGGACGGCACGATCACCGGGTATAAGATGCGCTGCCCGCAGACGAAGCTCACCACCGTGAACGCGCTGCACGACGCGGGGTTGACCACCATCGCGGCGGGCGACTCGCACAACGACCTCGGCATGATCCGCGCGTCGAAGGCGGGCTGGCTGTTCAAGAGCACCCCCGCCATCCAAGCCGAGAACCCCGACATCCCCACCTGCGAAGAATACGCCGACCTGCTGGAGAACATCAAAGCCGCGCTGTAGCGAGGCGCCGCGCCAGCAGCGAACGCCGCCCATGACCGAGGAAATACTGACAGAAGACTTGCTCGCACGCCTATTGGCGGCAGACAGCCCGCAAACGTACCTCGACGAGAAAACCACCGTCGACCGTACGCTTGTCGACTACCTCAGGGAGCTGCTCGACAACAAAGGCATCAAGCGCGCCGACGTGGTGCGCGCATCAGGTCTCAATCCCACGGTGGTCTACGACATCTTCGCGGGCAAAAGCAAGCCAGGACGCGACAACGCCATCATGCTTGCCTTTGGGCTCAGCTGCACTTTCCGCGAAACGCAGCGTCTGCTGCGGTTGGCAGGAGTATCGGAGCTGTGGCCCAAGGTGCGCCGCGACGCCATCATCGCCTGGTGCATCAACCAAGAGTTGTCGCGCATTGCGTGCGACGACGAGCTTTGGCGTTTCGAGGAAAAAACACTCCTCGGTACTGGCTCTCTCAAGTGAGCCACGCGAAATTGGTCAAAATGTACTTCGTCCCGATGCTCGGACGGCAAATTCAGTTGTAAACTGAGGAATCGCCGCAAACTCTTACTTACAATCAGCCCATGCGTTTACTGCGGTCTCCGCTTTGCGCGACCTCGCATAGGCGCACGTCAGAAGGAGTGACCTTCCGCACCATGCCAAGAACGAGGATCGTTGGGTTGAACGAAGAGCAAGTCATACACGCCATGGGCATCGACGACGCCTATCACGTGGAGCGCGTGCTTGCAGAAGGCCCCAGCAGCATAACCGAGCTCGTGACCATCGACGGCGCAGGGCCATTCGTCCGCAAGAAGATTCCTTCTGAGTTGGCAAACCGCGGCGTATGGGCAACGCTTGCCGACTGCACATGCCCGCGCTTGCCTCGCGTGGCCGCCACTTACGAGATGCCCGACCGCTTCGTAGCTGTGTACGACTTCATTCCCGGCGACACGCTCGAGCACGCCGTGGCAACACGCGGCGCGCTTGGCGCCGATCAAGCCGCGCGTATTGCGCAAGAAATATGTGAAGCCGTTGCCGACCTTCACACACACGGGATCGTTCACGGCGATCTCACTCCCGCCAACATCATTGTTGCGGCAGACGGTGTGCACGTGATCGACTTGGGGCTGGCGCGCATACGCGGGCAAGAAGCGTCGCAAACCTCGAAGAAGCCTTTGGGCACCTGGGGATTCGCGTCGCCCGAGCAGTACGGTTTCGCGCAGGTCGACGAGCGCAGCGACACGTACGCCGTTGCCCGTTTGCTCGGCTATATGCTCACAGGCGTGCGCCCCAGCGAAGACGCTTACGAGACCGCGCTGGCCGACGAGCGCCTTGTGCCCGCTGCGCTGCGGGGCGTCGTTGAGCGCGGGAGCGCCTTCGAGCCGAGCGCGCGCTACCAAAGCGCTGTGGAAGTGGCACAGGCGACAGCGGAGGTGCTGGCTGGGAGCGATGCTCAGGACGAGCGGGGCGCGCGAGGCGCGCAGGCAGCGCACGCCGCACAACGAGTCGCGATGCCGAAAGCTGTCGCTGCGGCGCAGCCCACCGCAGCTGCCGTCGCCCCCCAAGTGCGCCACGCTAGCACCTCAACACCCAAGAAGAGCCGTCGCGGCATTGTCATAGGCATTGCCGCCGTAGCCGTGGTTGTCGTTGCGGCAATCGGTGTGTTCCTGGCAAGCGGCGGCGCGTCCTCTAGCTCAACAGCCCCTGGTCAAACCACACCCACCAGCAGCGCATCAAGCGCCACGGGCGGCAGTACGTCGACCGCAAACGCGAAGGACGCCGCCGACGCACTTGAGATCATCGAGTCGGGTTGGTCGGTCGATCCCGGTGGATACATCTACTACGGCTTCGGCATACGCAACAACAGCACCAGCGCGGCTATCGATTTCCCCACGGTCGGCATCACGGGACGCGACGAAAGTGGACGCATCTTGTTCTCGAACGATCAAGTAATTTCCTGCATTGAACCTGGCCAGACCCTTTATTTCGGTTCCGTTACAGGCAACGGCACCGCCCCCACCACGGTTGAGTTCACCGCCAAAAGCCCCGACGACTACGCTATCGTCACGCCGTCGAGTAACTCGCCCACCTTCCGCATAAGCAACCTTGCCGAGGTGTCGAACGGTCTCGGAGGCAGCAGCTTCACAGGCGAGCTGGAGCTCGTAAGCGGCGCCTACTCTAAAGCATGGGCAAGCGGTGCGGCTGTCACCGTCATCCTGCGCGACGAAAGCGGCGCCATCGTCTACGGAAACACCGGCTTCACCGACCAGCCCACGCAAGGCGCGCCCATCCCCTTCGAGGTCCTAGGAGGCACCGTCCCCGAGCACGCCACCATCGAAGCCTACGCGCAAGTGTGGTAGCTATTTGCTTTGCTATAAAGGGAGGGTATCTGGCAACAGGTGGACGATATTCTACGCTTGTGCACCCCGTCGTCCGCGGAAGTTAAACGTACACGTGAGCCATATTCTTAAAGTCGTGACTCCCGACAAGGACGTTCTACACAACGGTTGGGCGTTTGGGGTAGAAAAACGGAAATAATACGATCGCATCCGGGTTCTCGTCAGAGTCCTCTCGACAGAGCCATGCGCTTACGCTCAACGTCCGCACTTCACTCCGTTGCACCCATTAGTCCAAAGCTCGCCAGGTCGCACCAATGTCAAAAACTCATTCCCAAAATTCAGTTGCCAACTGAGGAAATCGCCTCGTCCCTTCTTCACAATAGTTGTCAACGTTCGCTATGGAGCGCAGCGCTCTCATAGGAAAAGGGAAACGGGAGGGACGTATCATGAGGACAAGAAATGGCGTTATAGCGCTTTGCGTCGCACTTGCGCTGAGCGGGTTGTGCATTGCGGGATGCAGTTCGACAACAAATAGCGGCGACGCGACGTCGATGAGTGCGCAGCAAACTCAGAAGTCGGCGGCATTCAGCCTTGAAGGCGAGATCGAGCCCACCACAATGCTCGACAACGATCTGCTTACCGTTGCGGCTAACAGCCTAACTTACAAGAACAACGTTGCTTACCTCAACGTGTCCCTTACGAATAAAACCAGCGGCGCGCTGGACGCTACCGCTTGTACGCTGGGCTTCAGCGGAAACTACGTCAACGACTGCATGGTCGACGAAGGGTACCTCGGCGGAGAGATAGCTCCCGGTGAGACGGTGGAAGAAGAGGTGAAGTTCAATATTTCTAGCCTTCAGTTGTACGGTATTCAGCAAATTGAGAGCATCGGGCTTGGGCTTCGCGTTGTTGACGACGACTATAACGAGGTGTTCAAGGACATTATCGAGGTAAAAACATCCCTTGCCGACGACAACGCAAGTGCCGGGTCGCTTCAAAGCGGCATAGGCAACACCGCCCTTCAGCAGACCCTCAACTACAACGCGCAAACGGCAACCGTCAGCGCCGACGAGCTTTCGCAAAGCGGTGTTGAGGCATTGTCGACAACCCTGCTGCGCAACAAAGACGGCAAAGCTATGGTTATGGTGGAACTGCAAAACAATACAAGCAGCACCGTCAATGTCAAAAGCAGCAATATAACTATCGATGGCAGCATGGCCTATGAAGGCGTCTGGAATTCGTCCACCGTAGCCCCTGGCAAGCGAGTCGTTCTTGACTTTACCTTGAACAACGCCATTGGCGACGACCAAGCAGACTCGTTCGACCTCGACAACATGAGCAACATGGGCTTCGCGCTTACCGTCAACGACGCCAACTACAACACCATTTTGCCGCCAACCAACGTCGAGATTTCTTTCTAGGAAGGCTCTACCATGCGCAAGATTGTATTGTTGGTGTGCGTGCTTTGTTTGGCGCTTGGTCTTGGTGCGTGCAGTGATAGCGCCGATCGAAACAGCGCGTCAAGCAACACGAACACGAGCACGACCTTGGGCTCTTCGGCTGACAAAACCGCTACACATAATATAGACACCGCCAAAAGCGAGGCAGAAAAACCAGAGGCGGCTTCTTCAAACAGCGACGTCACGCCTTCGTTCAAAGAAGCCATGGACAGCTACGAAGCGTTTTTCGATGAGTACGCCGAATTCATGGCGGCGTATCGCAACAGCGATTCCCTGTCCGCCGAGATGATGCGTGAGTACGCAGACTACATGGAGCAATACAGCGAGACGATGGCCGCGCTCGACAAGATAGACGAGGGCTCGCTTTCGAAGGCCGATGTTGCCTACTACGCCGAGGTGACCGCGCGCATTACCGCAAAAGTTAGTGCATTGGCATAGAAGGTTTAGAAGTCGATAAGGTCTTTCACGTCGACGTCGAGGGCGTGGGCAATGCGGCAGAGCACCTCGATGCCTACATCGGCGTTGCCGGACTCGATCTTCCACAGATAGGAGCGGCTCGTCCCCGTCATGAGCGCAAAGCGGCGCTGGGAGATTCCTTGCTGCTCCCGCGCCACCCTGATGTTGGCCCCAAGGCTCAATTTTTCACGCGCGTTGTTCATCCGACCAGTGTATGTGCGGTATCATGGATAGCGGCTCTCTATAGAGAGCCGCTTGTGTTGAGCGAGAACGAACGATTTGCGCGAACGAGGGAAGCGTATGCAATTTAACGAATTAAAGAACTCGCTAGGAGGCGTTCTCGACAAGGGAATTGGAGAGCTAAACGCCCGAATAACGTCGGCGACAAACAATATCTCCGAGCAACATCAAACGCCGGAATCGAGTACGTTCTGCATCCAATGCGGCGCGCCCATGCCCACAAACGCGCGATTCTGCCCTTCCTGCGGAGCGAGCATTCCTGATGTTGCGCAGGATGCCCCGCTCCCCCATACTTCCCATCAAACCACACGTCAAACCGCCTACAGTGGCATCGTGTCGAAATGCCCCAACTGCGGAAGCACCGTAGGGTCAACGGATGCAATATGCGCTGAATGCGGCTACCAGATGGCGGGTAAAAGCGCGTCGAGTACCCTCCAGCAGTTCTCTTTGCAAATGATGGAAATCGAGCAATCTCGCAATGCGCTTGGAGCCATCATGGGTAGCGTTTTGGGGAAGTCGGATGAAGTTGACCAACGCAAAGCGCTTTTCATCAAGACATTTCCCGTTCCCAACACCGTCGAAGAACTTTCGGAATTCATGTATATGGCTACAAGCAACATCAATGTCAGCCTATCCAAGAAGGGGCTGTTTTCGACGTTCAAGCAATCAAGTGGCGAAAAAGAGATCAGCGATGCATGGGTTTCCAAAATGCAGCAAATATACCGTAAGGCAGAGATGTCGTTCTCGAGCCATCCTGCCTTCACGCAGATCAAGAAGCTCTACCGAAGCAAGATGACAGAATTGAACATGAATGCAGGAGAGTGACCTTGATGCCGTATTGCGTAAAGTGCGGAAGCGAACTACTCGCAAACGCGCAATTCTGCGCATCGTGCGGAACCGCCGTTCCGGCAGTCCCCGAGTCGCATCGCCGACAAGTTTTCGAGGGCGCTATCCACAAATGCCCCAACTGCGGCGAAGTGCTAGACAGCTTCATGCCCGAATGCCCTATGTGCGGATACGAATTGCGAGGAGTGCGCTCCGCCAGCCGTGTCGAAGAGCTTTCGCTTAAGTTGGAAGAGGCGGAAACGGCCGAAGAAAAAGCCGATCTCATTCGCAACTTCCACATTCCAAACACTAAAGAGGACATATACGAGTTCTTCATCCTTGCCAGTTCAAACATCAATACAGGATACGAAGTTGATGCGTGGCAGGCAAAACTGCAACAAGCTTATCAGAAAGCGGAACTTGTTTTCGGCGAGGGGCCCGAGATGAAGCGCCTACGCAAACTATACAAAAGAACCGGCAAAAAACGCCTGTTTAATACGCATGGTAATTCCTTCGAAAAAATGAAGCTGCTTTTGGGCATCATCATCGGCGCTTGCGGATTGCTAATGGTGTTAGTTGGAAACTTTGCGGGCTCGGAAACGAATGACCCCGACTCGCCTTTTTACATGATGGCGCTTATCGGCATGTTTCCCCTTATAGGCGGCGGCTACTTGACAGTCACCGCTTTCACACACGAAAAAGAATAGCGAAGACAGCGAGGATTGCATCATCATGGGGTTCTTCGACAAAAACACTGGCGGATTCATGGACGAGATCCGCTGCGACGAGCAGAATTATCTCATTTGGAAATGGCACCCGAAGGGCACAAAGCCGAGCAGCAACAAGCGCGAAAACGCCGTGCGCTGGGGTTCGTCGCTTCGCGTGCGCGACGGGTCGGTTGCGGCATTTGTCTACAAGCAGAACAACGGCGCGATGCAAGACTTCATCGAAGGTCCGTTCGACCAGATTATCAACACCAGGAACTTCCCTGTTTTGGCAAGCATCGTGGGACTCGCCTACGACGGAGGTACGCCATTCCAGGCCGAGATATACTTCATCAACCTTGCGCGCGTCCTCCAAGTTAAATTCGCTGTGCCGTTCTTCGACGTGTACGATCCGCGTTTCCTCGACTTCGGCGTGCCCACCGCCGCACGAGGAACGATCACGTTTCGAATCTCCGACTACCGCGAGTTCGTAAAACTACACAGACTTGACGAGTTCAACCTCGATGCATTCAAGACTCAAATCAAAGACGCCGTGACGCGCTACGTCAAGAGCGCCGTAGCGAACGCGCCTGCCGATTTCGGCATTCCCGCTGTGCAGATCGAGCGCCGAATCGCCGAGATCAATGCCGCAGTGTTTCCCTTGCTGTCGCAGCGCTTGAAGGAGAACTTCGGCGTAGACGTTTCGGGTGTCGACATTGCTGCTATCGAGATCGACAAGGCCAGCGAGGGCTATCAACAGCTCAAAGCCGTCACCCTCGACGTTTCAACGCAAACGGTTCAAGCGCAGGCCGCCGTGAACATTCGCAACCTCGAGGACCAGCAACGCATCAACGCAGAAAACATGGCGGAAACCCTACGCATCCAACGCGAAGAGGCGCAGTACGCACAGCACAAAACGACGCAAAGCGGTAACTTCGCCGCCTATCAACTTGAGACGCAAGGTGCAATTGGCATCGCAGGAGCGCAAGCGCTTGGGCAGATGGGCGAAGGTGGCGCGCTTGGCATGGGCGGCAACAGCGGCGATGGCATGAACCCCGCCGCCATGATGGCCGGCATGGCTATGGGCGGCGCTATCGGACAAAACATGGCAGGCATGATGAGCAACATGATGGGCGGCGTTCAGCAACAAACACCCGGCACAACGCCACCGCCTGTGCCCGTTGTGGCCTACCACGTTGCCGTAGGCGGGCAGCCCACCGGCCCTTACGATTTGTCAGCGCTCAAGCAACTGGTTTCCTCTGGTGTATTCACGCAAGACTCGCTTGTGTGGAAAGAGGGCATGGCAAACTGGCAAAAAGCGGGGGGAGTACGCGAGTTGACTCAGGTGTTCAGCAGCGTACCACCTGAAATGCCCAGCTCGGAAATACCGCCCATTCCCCCACAAGCATAGCGAAAGGACTTCGACATGGACGAGAGCAGCTTCTTTTCCCTCGATAAGCTTGTTGAGTTTGGGTGCGGCATGGCGGTTGCTACGCAAATGGCCAACTCGATGAACGCCAGCCTGGCGCAAATGCACACACCTGGGGTTGATTACTCGATGCAAGGCACAGAGAGCGCTTTATTCTATGTTGCGTTGGACGGCAAAGCTGCAGGACCGTTTTCCTCGGCCGAGCTCTCGCAATTGACAACCGATGGAAGGATCGCAAATGATACCTACGTATGGAAGCCCGGCATGTCCAACTGGCAACACGCAGGCGAAACCGCCGAGATTCTACGCCTCGTAGCCCTCACCCCACCACCCGTGCCAGGAGAGTAGAATAAAACCAAGCTAATGACAGGAGAGTAAAATGCCGAACAGGAGTCATAACAAGCTCGACGCAACTACATTCTGCAAGTTGTACGATGATTTCGGCGAAGAAGCGGCCAGGGAAACGCTTGCTGATGTGAACGAAGGTCGCGTAAGCGCAGAAACTCTTGAGAAATACTTATACGCAGACGAGTCTAAAGAAGAGTATTCCGCAAGGCTAAAAGACGAGTATTCAGATATCCGCTGACTGAAATCAACCACAAAGTTAGCCAAACGGTCACGCCACCTGATAATATCATTGGGCGTAATTAACATCAGAGCTCCCAAAACACTTGTGCAAGCTATCAACAGTGTAATGAACTCAGCTTTGCGATCAATCAAAATCGAATTTGGCTATTGATTATATGTTTCCACAATGCTCACTTAATTGGAGGAGTCTTTACAATGCCATCTTTTATCTGCTAAAACTTGCCCACCGAGGGAACTTCCGTGCCTAAGCGCATCAGCCGCGACATCGTCCATCCAAGAATCTTTTTCCTCATAAAGGTTCTTGAGGTCAACAATACGATCCGCAGCATGTTCGCATTCTTCGTCAAGCAACTCATTTTCTTTCTTAAATCTCACATTGTCCTTCAACAAAACACCCGCAACTACCCCTAAGGCTATCAGTCCTGCGGTTTTAATCTTACCCTCATTGCGAATAATTGCTGTCTTAATTCGTTGGAGACGTGTCCCAGACGACTCAGGAGGCTTTTCCTCAATAGCAACGTCTTGATTGATTTTCACCCGCTCAACTTCATCAGGCTCTTTCAGCCCTGTCTCTTCAGTTTCAACCGAAGAGATTTTATTCTCAAAATCATTCACTTATATGCCCCTCTTTCCCGCTCCTTTTAGCGACATTATACGCCAAGCCCTAACCCCATCGACGAGGCGCTCGAAGGAGCGCACAGACATTAGCACTTTCAACGACAAACAAAACGAAGGCATCGCCGCAAAGCTCCTCCAAGCGAAAACACCCAGTGTGCTCCCCTTCCGGCAAAGCATCGACTCCATCAATACCCTGCACAACAAGCCGCACCGAATCGCAGTTGACAAAGAGAATGTTTACTTTTTTGCGGCATGAGACCGCAAATTAATCGCTGGCATATCACACATTACCCAATGGCTCAAGCGACAGCGTATATGGGTCGCTCTCTCCAAGCAATCGTGCTGTGGTGTACACTGACGTTTATGCCGCACAATGCAGCAAGGTGTGAATAACCTGAGAAAAGGGAACCCCATGGGCGTATCGAAAACTTTGCTTCAAGCCGCCGCAGCAGCCGCCACTCCGCTCGTCCAAAAGGCAGCGGAAAAAGCGATCGAAAAGGCAAAAGACCCTGAGTTCAGAGACAAAGTTGCAAAGGCAGCCTGGGAGCACCGTGACCAGATCGAAGGTGCAGCCAAAGCGGCTGCCCCGGTAGCCCAGAAAGCTGTCGAGAAAGCCACGGACGCGGGAACAAAGGCGGCCGATTCCGCGAAGGGCGCTGCCAAGGTCGTGACCAAAAAGGCGCGCGAGGCCGCCGATTCCGCCAATGAGGCGAGACAAGCCGCCGCAGAAAAACGCGCGCAAGAAAAGGAAGTCGCTGACGCGCGACAGCAGTTGTTGCAAGGCGCCACGGCACGCATGGCAGCCATCGACTTCGAGGCGCAATGGAGCGCAGCTGTCGACAACGCGAGCGACGAAGGTGCGACCGCCACACCCCTCAAAAGCCCTGGCTACTTCGCCATCGCAACCTACAAGGGGAAGCCGGGCAACAGTAAGCTCTACGACTATCGGGAAGTGTTCGTTGCGCGCTCGGAGGACATGGGGCAAAGCATCCACGATCATCTGCGCGGATACGGCAACCCCGACGTGTACGCCGACATGAAATACAAGCAGCCTATGCTCGTGTTCGCATTCCCCGACTTCGACCTCGAGGACGACAACGAGGAAACGCTGCGCCAATTCGTCCTCGCACTCGGCGCCAACGAGTCGTACAACGCACGTAAATGATTAAAGAGCCGGAAGCTGAAAGCCGACGCACTCTTTCTCAATCCAAAAGCTCAAGGGACTTACTTCAAAGCCTTTGAAGCGATTTTGAAGTGGCGTTGAAGTAGACTTTGAAGTACTTCAATGTCTCCTTCAAACATGGTGCGACTTGGGTAGCATCTGCGGTTTTTGCGCTCGGGCTATCTGAACTCGCTGTTTAGGCGCGATCGACGTACATTTCGGCTATGTGACGCGTGATGTCGGCGCGATTGACGATGCCGACCATGTCGTCGCCGTCCATGACAGGCGCCTTCTTCAAATGGCGCATCGCCAGCAAGACGCACACGTCGTCGAGGTCGTCGTCAACGCGCGCGGTCAGCACGTTGCGCGTGGCCAAGCGTCCGACGCTCATCGACGAGAGCGCCTCGCTCTTCGCCTTGAAGTCAGACCCCGTCGGGTCGGCGGCCACAGCGTAAAAGCCCACAAACGTCGGGTCTTGCTTCGCAAGCGCCCCCACGATGTCCCCGTCGTTGATAAAGCCGGTAAGCTTGCCCGCCTCGTTGACGACCGGTGCGCCGGAAATTCCCTTCTCGACGAACAGGCGCAGGGCGTCGAGCGCCGAGGCGCTCTCGGTCAGCGTGTAAACGTCGGTTTCCATGATGCGCGCGATTGTCATGCTGGGCGCATCGGCGTTTTCCGGCTCTTGCGCCGCACCGCGCACACGGCCCTTCAGCATCAACGAGCACGCAAGCCCCAGCCCGGCCAAGACAAGCGTGAAGACAAACCCCCAGTGAGAGCCTGCGGCGAAAGCGCTGACGCCGTCGACGCCGGCAGCAAGATTCGCCGCCTGCCCGCTCGTCAGAAGCAGCGTGGCAATTGCCGTGCACACGGCGCCGAGAACCTGCTGCAAGGTGTTCAGAACAGCGCTGCCGTCGCCGGAAAGCTCGGGCGGCAAAGACGAGAGCGCGTGCGTTTGGCACGGCGACATCGCAAGCGGCACGCCGACCATCATCACAACATGGCACGCCACCACATAGCCCAGCGGCGAGGCGGGCGTGGCGAACAGCAGCAAGACGGCGGCTACGGCCGACAGTCCAAAGCCCACAAGCGCCGGCCCTTTGGCGCCAACGCGATCGTAGATTCTGCCGGAAATCAGGCTGACGACCGCGTTGACGATGCCGCCCGGCAACATGACGATGCCCGTGAAAGCCACGGCAAGCAGCAGCGCGTTTTGGTAGAACTGCGGCAGAATATACATGGCGGAAAGCGTGATGCCGAAGTTGAGCATCACGCACAGCGTACCAACAAGAAATCCGCGAATACGGAAAACACCCAGGTCAAGCACTGGGTTCTCCATGGCAAGCTGTCTTTTGGCATAAGCCGCCAGCGCCACAACGCCCACAACAAGCGAGCCCAAAGTGGGCACCGACAGCCAACCGCACAGGCTCGCCAAGCCCACGCCGAGCACAACGCCGCCGAAGCCGAGGCACGACGCCGCAACGGACGGCGCGTCGATGGCCGGCTTGGTTATCTCGTAGGGGCTCACGCCGAATTTCAGCACAAAAGGCACTCCCGCAAGCAGAATTGCCGCAAAGCTGAAGAAGATGAGCCGCCACGACATGAGCTCGATCAAAAGACCTGCGAGCGTAGGCCCAACCGCAGGCGCGACCATGACGACGAGACCGCTGACGCCCATGGCGGCGCCAATCTTGTGCGGCGGAACAACCTCGAGCGTCATGGCAAACAAAAGCGGCAGTATAAGCCCCGTTCCAACGCCTTGAACGGCGCGACCCGCAAGCGCAACCTCAAACCCCGGGGCGCAACCGCTCACAAAAGAACCGACGAAGAACGCGCCCAAGGCGAAAAGCGTTATCCCGCGTGCGGGAAACCATTTCATCAGCAGGCTCGAGAAGGGCAGAACCAGGCCGATGACCAGCATATAGCCGATCACCAGCCATTGAGTCAGCGCGATGTCGATGCCGAAGGCGATCGACAGCTGGGGCAAGGCAATGTTGAGGGCAGTTTCGCTGTACATACCCGTAAAGCCGCCGAGGTAGAGCCCCATAAGGGCAAGATAGGGGTGGTCAACGCGCACGCGCGCGACAGGAAGGGTGGTTGGTTCGGTTTGCTTCACGTAAGCATCAATCCTTTCTTCGCAACAAAAAAAAGAGCCACCGTAGCTGCTCGCTACGATGGCTCCTATGTCGGTGGAGTACACTTCACTGGCTGATGTGCAGAAGCTATTGAAGCACAACGACAGGATGCTTCGTAAGCATTTTTTTCAAAAGTTTCGGCGACGGGTGATGAACGCGGGGGCGCGCCTTCCCCTTCGCCTTCCCCTACCCTTCCGCGCGGTTTTTGCGCATGAGGGCGCGCTCGATGTCTTGGATGTTCGGCGGCGTCCACGTGAGCGCGTCGGCACCCGCCGCCAGCGTGGCAGCGGCCGTTTCCTCGGTCGGACCGCTGCTGGCGATCACCGGCATGGACGGATACGCGTCGCGCACCTCGGCCAGCACGCGCGCCGTGTTGCGCCCCGCCGCCACGTTCACGATGCTCGCGCCCGCGGCAATTTGCGCGCGCGCCGCGTCGTTCATCTCGCACACCGTGAGCACCACGGGAATGTCGACATGGCTTGCGATCAGGCGAATCGTGTCAACCTTCGCCGTGGCGTTTAACACCACGCCCGCAACGCCGTGCATTTCCGCGTGCAGCGCCAGCTCGGCCGAGCGCTCGCCCGACGTCACGCCGCCGCCTACGCCCGCGAACACCGGACGCTCGGCCGCGATCACGAGCGACTGCATGATGGTGGGCAAGCTGGCGAAGGGATACACCGCGAACACCGCGTCGGCGTCGCAGTGCCCGATAAGCGCCACGTCGGTGGAGAACACGAGCGAGCGAATGAGACGCCCCGCCACCTCGACGCCCGGGCACGCGTGCAAAGCGCGCGGCACCGGCACCGCGATGTCGTGGTAGGTGAGGTCAACGTGCTTGGGCACAGCGTTACAGGGCATCGGGACACTCCTGGCGATCGGTGAAATGGGCAACCGTGATATTCTACGAAAGCAGCCGGCGCTGGTAAAGACCGGCGTCGCTAAAACCAAGTTTCCGATAGTAGTTGCGCGTACCCACCGCACTGATCACGTTGATCGCGCGAAAACCCGCCGCCTGAGCTTGCGCGCACGCCTCCTCAACAAGCCGCCGCCCCAGCCCCGCGTGTTGCGCGCCGCCCGCTGCGCCCTTGTGCAGCCGCGCCACGCGGCCGTACACGTGCACCTCGCGAATCATGGCGGCATCGCGAAGCTCGGAGGGAACGGGGGCGGTGTTGGGAGCGTCGGGCAGGTCGGACGCACACGCTGCGGCGTCTTCATGCGGAAGCGACAGGCGCAAAAAGCCCGCAATCTTCCCCTCGGGCGTTACCCACTGCAAGAAGCGCTCCTGCGTGTTGGACGTTTCGTAAACCACGTTCTCGAAATCAAGCTGGTCGATCCGCACGTCGTCGGTGGAAATCTCGCGCTGGCGAATTTCCTCGACGCGCACGCCTTCGCGTTTCGCCTGTTCAGCAACGCGCGCCTCCACCAACTGCCGCAGGTTGGTTTTCTTGTTGCCCGCCATAATGTCCCTTGCGGAAATGTCGCGAATCATGCGCGATATGCGCGTGTAGGCGGGGGTTGCCAGCGTATCGGCCACGAGCACGTCCGCCAACTCGTCTTCGGAGTAGGGCGTCCACGCGCCCGCCTCGAAGCACTCACGCAAATGCGCGCTTTCCACCAAGCAGCACGGGTAGAGCTTCACCTCGTCGGGCAGGAAGCGCGCGTCTTCGACGAGCGTGCGGTAATCGGCTTTGTCGGAGTTCGGCGCGGCGCCCAGCAAGTTCGCCATAAAGTGAATGTGGATCTTGAAGCCGAACAGGCGCAGCAGCTCGAACGCGCGGGCGATCTGCGCGCGCGTGGTGTTGCGGTTGTTCGCGCGCATGATGTCCTCGTCGAGGGTTTGGATGCCGATCTGCACCTTTGTGCAGCCCAGCCGCCGCATGAGCGTCAGGCTTTCCACGCTCACGAGGTCGGGCCGCGTCTCAATCACGAGCCCCACCACGCGATGCGCGGCATCTTCGTTGCGCGCGTGCTCGCGGTCGAGATCGCCAAGGGTAGCGCGTTGCTCACGCGCGGCGCGTTCCCACCCGCCGCCTGCGTAAAGCTCGCGCACCGCTTGGTTGTACGTGCGCTCGCCCGCGTTGACGGCGCGCTGCGCGTCGGCGGTGCGCGCCGCGAGCTCGGCGCCGTCGCAGGTCAGACCGCACGAGTGGTAAAACGCCTCTCGCTCGGCGACGGTGAGGCCGAGCACGGGCGCGCCCGCGCCGCTGTTAGGAGCAGCTTCTGCCTGTGCCTTCGCGGCGCTTTCGCCAGCCTCAGCGACGCTCTCCCCCGCGCTTTCGCCGCGCTCCCGCACTCCCGCGTCGTTCAATGCGCGGAAAAGCTCCGTCACGAACCATGTTTGGTAGTCCTGCGAGTAGTCGCTCCACGTGCCGCCGAGCACGATAAGCTCAACCTTGTCGGTCACGTGCCCCATGTCGGTGAGCACGCGCAAACGCGACGTCACCTGCAGATACGGGTCGAAGAAGTTGCGCTCGGCGCGCTGACACGCTGGCTCGTCGGTCAGATAACTTTTGGGCATGCGCACGTCGTTGGGGCAGTAAAGGCAGTCGCTTGAGCACGGGTGCGGCTTCGTGATTACCGTGATGGTTGCCACGCCCGACGCCGTGCGGCGCGGCTTCGCCTTGAGCAGCCTCACAAGCGCGTCCTCGGTGGCGGCGTCGACGCCCCAGCTTTCCCAATGCTTAGGATCGTTCGCCTTCACGCGCAGGTAATACGGCAACAAGCGCTTCTTTGCCACCGTGCGCGCGGCGTCGTGCATCTCGCGATTGCGGCGGCGCACCAGCTTGTCGAGCCACGCCGCGTCAGGAGTTTCGCCCTCCCCCGACGCGCTTGCCTTGACGGCGGCGATTATTTCCAGAAGCGCCTTTTCCATGTGAGAGGAGTTTTCACACCCTTCTTGACTACCCGTTGCGGCATGCTACAATGCACGTAGACGATGCCCCGCCAAGTCGGGCAGCTTCGTTTTTCTGGGTCAGGCTCCGCAGCTCGTCAAAGTCTAGCGGGGCCTTCTCCATTTAAGAACAAAACTGTTCACCACCTCCTTCCATTGCCCTCTTGCCCCTAGCGGGATAATCGGACAATTTCGACGACAACTGCGAAAACCGCGCAGAGCGCGATGACCGTTTGCACGTCCATGGGCAACCTCCTTTCCAGAAGCTGCCCGAAAGCGGCGAAGCACCGTCCGCACATCATATCATGGGCGCCGCCGCAATCCCGCATCAACGCGATAAGTTAGAATGCGTTGCATGGATCGCACGACCGCCCGCATACTGAACGATTTGACGAGCGACTTTTACCGTCGCGTGAGCTCGTCTTTTTCCGAGACGCGGCAAGCGCCGTGGGAAGGGTGGGAACGCGTGCTTGAGGTTGTGTTTCATGCGGACGGCGCGCAGAGTGCAAAGAGCGCGCAGGGCGCTCGGTCGCAGGAAGCGCAACCGCAGAACGCTCGGTTGCAAGGCGCGCAGCCGCTAGGTACGCGAAACGCACACGGCACGCTGCGCGTGCTCGACCTCGGTTGCGGCAACTTGCGGTTCGAGCGCTTTTTGGCAGAACGCCTCGGCTCCTTTCCCGAAACATGGGCATTCGACAACTGCCCCGCGTTGGCGAACGCCGGGCTTTCCGACGACGCGCGCGGGCACGTTCGCTTCCAGCCGCTCGACGTGGTGAACACGCTGCTTGAGGGCGAGGCTGAACGCGAAACCGCAACGCTCGCGCAAGCGCTCGATATGCCGCCCGGCGCGGTCGACCTTGCCGTGGCGTTCGGGTTCATGCACCACCTCGCGCTGCCCACGCATCGCCTTGCCGTTCTCGAGGCGCTTGTTGCGCGCACACGCCCCGGTGGGCACGTAGCCGTGGCGTTTTGGCAATTCGCGAACAGCCCGAAGCTGCGGGCAAAAGCCGAAACCGCCACCGCACGAGGTTGCGCCGCGCTTGGCCTTGCAGACGATGCGGGCGCGCCGCTTCTCGACGAGAACGACTACCTACTCGGATGGCAGCATGCAGAAGGGGTATGGCGCTATTGTCACCATTTCACCGAGCGCGAGATCGACGAACTGTCAACCGCCCTTGCACCCTGCGCACACGAGGTGGCACGCTTTTCTGCCGACGGGAAAACGCACGACCTCAACCGCTACGTCGTGTTCGAAAGACGATAACGCCACATTTGCACAGCCTTCCCGCCTTCTGTCGAAGCGTGGGCCGGCGCGCGTTCAAGCAACGGTACTATGATCTTGTTGCCACTTGACCGTTTTATATGAATTGGAATTTTTATTCCACTTTATATGCGCACAGCGCAAATTTATGGCGGTACGCTTTGTCATGGCAAAACGCATGTGATACCATCGCGATGTCGCAAACGAGCACCGTGCAACGCGTGCTCGAAGCTTCGTACGGAGACGGGTGGGGCCTGGTGGTTCCCGCGGCCTTCAAAGCCGTTGTGAGGCGCGCAGAACGTCTCGGGTGTGTTCGATTCGCACACGTCTCCGCCACTTTGTTTTTGCCGACCATAAGGTGAACATAGCGAGCAAACATGGGAGCGAACATGGGCACGACCGCCTCTCGCGCCGACGAGATCGCCGAGGCCGTAATCGACCGCCACAACAACCAGCACAACTGCGCGCAATCGACGGCATGCGCGTTTGCCCACGTAACGCCACTCGATGAGGACACGCTCTTTCGTGTCATGGAGGGCTTCGGCGCCGGCATGGGCGGCAACGCCGAAACGTGCGGCATTGTGTCGGCAGGCGTAGCCGTCATCGGGCTTTTGAGCAGCGACGGAAAGGAAAGCCGCACCACCAAGCAGCGCACCTACGAAATCGCCGACGAGTTCGTGGAGCGTTTTCGCGCCGAGTGCGGATCAACGTGCTGCCGCGAGTTGAAGGAGGCAAGCCCCGTGCCCACCCCGCATCGCTGCGACAACTACATGAGAACCGGAGCCCGCCTGCTCGCCGAAACGCTTACCGCGCACGATCTGGCATAAGGGGCGAACCTCAGGAGTGAACGCGAGGCGTAGCCCCGCCCACCGATGACAAAGGGACAGGTCATTTGTCACATTAACAAAGCGCAAGAGAATAAACAATCCCTCGCAATGTGACAAATGACCTGTCCCTTTGTCATCCTCACCTTCTTCGCTGCCCCGTTCGCACTCGCCTCGCTTCGCCAAGCCTCCCGCCTACCGCAGCTGGCTTACCAAGTTGTCGGTCTCGCGGGCGATGCGCATTTCCTCGTCGGTGGTGACGACGCATATTTTGATGGGGCTGTCGTCGATGGAGATCACGCGGTTCATGCCGATGGCGCCTTCCACGTTGTTGCGTTCCTTGTCGAGAATCATGCCCATGTGCGCCAGCCCGCTGAAGATGCGTTCGCGCAGGTCAGCCGAGTTTTCCCCAATGCCCGCCGTCATCACCACGGCGTCGGTGCGCGTCATGGCGGCGTAGTAGCTGCCGATGGACTTCTGCACGCGATACACGTACATATCGATGGCCAGCTCCGCGTGGGCGTCGCCGCGCGCCGCCGCGTCAAGCACGTCGCGCATATCGCCGCTAGTGCCCGCAATCCCCAAGATGCCGCTTTTACGGTTCAGCACCTCATCCATCTCGTCGAATGTAATGCCTTCGCGTCGCATGATGTACGTGATGATGGCCGGGTCGATGCTTCCCGAGCGCGTGCCCATCATCAGCCCCTCAAGCGGCGTGAACCCCATTGTGGTGTCGATGGACTTACCGTGGTTCACCGCCGTGATCGAGCCGCCGTTGCCCAAATGGCACGTGATAAGCCCCAGGTCGCGCAGCGGGCGCCCCAGCAAGTTTGCCGCCTGTTGCGCCGCATAGCGATGGCTCGTGCCGTGTGCGCCGTAGCGGCGAATGGAATACTCGTCGTAGTAGCGCATCGGCAGCGGGTACATATACGCCTTCGGCGGCATGGTCTGGTGAAACGCCGTGTCGAACACCGCTACTTGCGGCGTTTCGGGCAAAAGCCCGCGCATCATGTCGATGCACGCGTCGGCCGGTGGGTTGTGCAGGGGCGCCAGCTCCTCGCACTTCGCCAGGTTTTCGCGCGCCTCCTCGTCGATGAGCGTGGCTTTCGTGAAGAACTCCCCGCCCGCCACGATGCGATTGCCGATGGCGTCAATCTGCTCCAACCCGCTGATGGGGCTTTCGGGGTCGTCCACCATAATGTCGAGCAGCTTTCGCAAGCATTGATCGACGGAAAGCCCCGACACGTTGTACGTCACCTTGTGGAAGTCGGGCGCAAACGACACGGTCATGAACGCCGCGTCGGTGCCCACCTTCTCGGCAAGGCACTTCATGCGCGCGTCTTTGCCCTCCGTCTCGATGAGCTGCGACTTCAGCGAGGAGCTCCCCGCGTTCACCACCAAAACCAGCATGCCACCACACCCTTTCGGCTTCATGCGCCCATAAGGCAAACCCGTCGACGCCCCGGTTCTCGCCCCTTTAGATCAACGCTTCTGCGCCTGCTTCCCCTTCATCGAACGGAATCACGTCGGAAAACGCGTAGTCGCCGTCCGTCGCGATAACCAAGTAGTTGTCTTTGCCGCCGAACGCGTCGTCCGACGCAAACACCACCGTCACGTGCGCAAACTGCTCGTCAAGCGCGTTGATGAGGCGAATGAGATGGCGAAACTCCCGCCACTGCGACCCACTCACCACGTTCACCAAGTAGAGCCCGTTCGCGTTCAGATGATCCTTCACCGCGCGAATGCCCGCAGCGCTTGCGAGATCGGTTGCCGCGGCTTTGCCCGTAAACGCGTCGTTCACAATGGCGTCGTAGCGCTTCTCGCACCCCGCGAGATAGCCCAGTCCGTCGTCGACTATCATGTTGAAGCGAGCCGCGCCCGCCGCGCCCTCACGCTTGCGCAGCGTGCGCTCCAGTTTGTCGACGAAGAAGAACCGCCGCGCAATGTCAACGACAGCTGGGTCGGGCTCCACCACGTCGATACACAAGTTCGGGCGCGTCATGAGCGCATGCTTGGGCCATGCGCACCCGCCGCCCCCGATCATGAGCACGTCACGAACCACACCTTCCGCAAGCGACGCGCCTTCCGCACTTTCCGTACACGATGCGCCTTCCGCCTCGAACATATGGTCAAGCGCGCGGAAGTATTCCAAGGGCGGCTCATGCCAACGATCACCGAGATAAGTGGCCGACTGGTACGCGCCGCCCACGTTGAGCACGCGCATGCGATTGCCGGCTTCGTCGCGCACCGTGTAGATGCGCGCCAGACCTGCGTCGGTACGCCGCACATGCGCGTCAAGCCGCACCAGCTTCCAAGCCAAAGCCGCGTTGACCGCCACAAGCCCAACCCCAGCCGCAACCAGCGCCGCACCCTTCGCTTTCGCTTTCGCCGAACCCGCATCCCGACCCATCATGCGCCCTCCAAAATGCCGAGCTTCACCCATTTCTTTATGCGTATTTTAATAGAACAAATGTTTTATTTCAAGTCATTTTTTGCTATAATAGCAAAAACGCCGCAACGAAAAGGAATGCGCTATGAGCCACCAAAACAACACCCTTCTCCAGGCGATCGACAACGCCAACAGCGTAAAGGACGACCTTGAAGGTCTCGCTTCGCTTGCCATGGCACTCGGCGCCAGCCGCTTCCACGAGCCGCAGGCCGTCAGCTTCATTGCGCGCTCGCTTGACCGCTGCGCCTCGCAGCTCGACGAATTCGAAAACCTGGCGCTCGAAAGCGCTGCATCGCCCGAGCAAGCCGCCGCCCAAAAAGCACGATCCCACGCTCGTGCGAAGTTCAACTACGCCGTCGATCCGCTATAAGGAAAGCTACGCGCGTTACACCGCGCATATTGTTGTACATAGTCCGTTGTGACGCACGCGACATGCGGAATAGGCTTTTTCGCATGTCGAAGAAAGTTCAAATACAGGTCGGGCTGCGCGTCAAGGAGCTGCGCGAGCGAGACGGCGTGAGCCAGGAGCAGCTCGCCCACCGCATCGGGATGGACCGATCGTACCTGGCCTCCATCGAGACGGGCTCGCGCAACGTCACGCTCGAGAGCCTCGAGAAGATCGCGGGCGGCTTCGAAGTGACGCTCGCCAAGTTCTTCGAGGGCATCGGGTAGACGCGAGGGGCGAAAGGCGTCGAAGCACGCGCAACGAAGGCGAAAGGGTGCAAGCGCGCCCCGTATTCTTGCGTCCCGCATCTGCATAATCCCTGGTCAAGAGCATCAAACGCCTTGTCTTGGTGACAAAACAAGGCGCCAGCGTAATTAGCATCAAGCAGAGACCGGTACAATGAGTGCAGAAAAGTGCCCGAAAGGTGTGCAATACGCCTGTCTCTAGCGCTTTCTTTGTGCTTGACGACGGCTGATGGCCTGACGCGAGCAGCACGAAATACGAAAACGTCAGGCGTCGAAGCACGCGAAACGAAGACGAAAGCCACAAACGCGTTGGCATTTGGGTAGGCTATTTTGTACCCTCATGCACGCTTACACATCGAGCAAATCGCTATGTGACCCCGTGCGAACGGCCGTCAGAACAAGGGCATCGTCGTTGACTCGATAGATTAAAAGCCAGTCAGGCTCCACATGGAGTTCACGATGGCCCTTATAGTTCCCCTCTAAGGAGTGGTCGCGCAAGTTCGCCGGCAACTTGTCCTGCTTGCACAGCAGATCGAGCACGACCTTAAGCTTGGCGAGGTCCTTCCCCTGCTTTTTGACCCGTTTGAAGTCCTTCTTGAACTTCGTGGTGAATTCCAGCTTTAGCACGAGCTAGTCCTCTTCAAGAGCCGCAAACATCTCGTCGACCGTGCCGTAAGGGCCATGCAGGTTTCGTCCGGAAGCCGCATCGTCCATGGCGGCCAAGGTTTCCGCCGAGAAGCCGTAAGGGTTGGCGGGGTCGAACGGGAAGCCGCCGCGCTTGTTGAAGGCCGCGACAAACATGCGGATGGCGTTGCTCGGCGACGTGCCGATGGAGTCACACGTCGCGAGAAAGGCCTCCTTTTCGTCGTGGCGAAGCCGCGAGGAAATGGGTTCCATGGTTGCTGTCGCGGTCGTCGTCATCATTTTCGCCCCCACTGCTGTGCCGTATACGTTGTATGACGAAGTATACAGTACAGCAATGGGGAAATCAACCAAAGGCAGCCCGCCTATCTGACAGTAGCCTCAGTCATCGTAACCTTGCAATCCTTCGCCCCGCGCTACGCGAACCCGATAAGCCTCTGCAGGCGCTTCGGCAAAACGCGGCGGCAAAGCGCAACGGCCGCCGAAGACAGCACCACGACAGCCGCCCACATCGCCAAAGACGGGGCAATGCCCGACACGCCGGCAATCGACAACAGCTTCGCCCCCACCATCACCAACGCCATATGGCAAAGGTAAACGCCGAACGAGAGGTCGCCTCGTACGACGCCCTATAGCCTGAGCGCCTGCGCGGCCTACGGTGACTGGGAGATAGCCCCTGGAGGTGCTTCCCAGGTTAATTCACTGGCGAAGACGAAAGATCCCTTATGCACGCTTGCGGGTGTCGGGTCCAGTGGCGAAAGAAAGGTTCCCGAAATGAAGCTTGCTACGCTTGCTGACGCGAAATAGGCGCTTGGCACCCGCTTCGTGGCGAAATCGCCCAACAGCTTCCGTCATCACGCCCTTGGCAAACTCTCCATCTTTGCGAGAGGCTTGAGGTAGTTCTTCTTGAGATCGCGAACGCCACCAAAGAACTCCCGCTCGGATCTGGAGAGCGCGCTGTCGCTTACCTTGGCGCAAAGCAGCTCAAGCGTGCAAATCATGTCGGCGGCCTGGAGCAGACTGTAGTCAGAAGGGCGCACGGCGCCTCATGAAGTTGAACTGCGCTCGAAAGAGCTTTTTGCGGGCGTTCAAGTCAAGCGACGAGTAGTTTGCTTCGCGGCGAATGAGCGACCCGGCATGCACGGCGTGGTCGGCGGGAAACCCGCATTCGGCCACGTGTCGCTTCAGGTAGTCGATTTCCTCGGCGACGGAGTCTGCTTGGTTATGGAACACAAGCGTGATGAGGTAGTACGGCGCATGCTGTTCGTAAGGTCCGAAGTCCCCGCTCTCGTCGATGAAAATTGAAAGCTCACGCACATGCAGTCCCTCGATGCAAAAGTGGCGGGGTTCTATCCCCGCCTTTAGGTGGACCAGGACCTTTCCCGACGCAAGTTCATACGCCTCTCCAAGCAAAACAGCATCATCACCATCGAAACAATGCTCGATGACCGCCGCGTTAACGCCATATTTCCATTAATTACCTTTTGTCGTAATGCTTCCCCAGTACGAAAGCCCATACAAGTCCGTTTTTCCAAAGTTGTCTAAGCCCGCAACATCATATGGGTTTTCGGCAAACAAATGAACATATCCGGCAGTACATTCAAACAATATGTCCCCTGCCATATTCTGACACACATGGGTATAGTCGCTGTAGTAATCAAGGTCCTCGCTGTCCGCCTCCCCGATTACGACAAGGTTTGGGTTCATGCGATCCATCCAAGACTTTGGAGGTCTGCTGGACGATCTGCCATGATGAGGAGCGAACAGCAGATCAACGGCCGGGATGTCAACGCTGTCGCATATCTCCTCCATGAACGAGGTTTCTAAATCGCCCATCCATATCGCTTTGACCCCGTTTTCCAGACTGTACGTGATAATGGGAGAGATATTATTCGGCGATTCTCCTTCGGCGGCTCTACCAAGAGCTTTCTTAAAAGCGCCATTCGTGGTCACGGGCCATAAGACATTGATTCCGGAGGAGCCGTAATTTTTCTCCTCGTCGTTATCGTTCAACCAACAGCGCGAACAGCCCTTCTCGATGTAAAAAGCCTTAGAGGAATCTCTCAGCTCGCGATAGCGCTTGAAGGACGGGCTTTCATCGCTTTTGATCGCCCTGTTATTTACACAATAGAAGTTTAGTATGCCGAGCCTATCATCAAGATACTCTAGCCCGTGGATATGGTCTTCGTCAGGGTGCGTTGAGATGAACCGGAATACATCCTTCCCTTCTGATTCTCCGGCTATCTCACGAAGAATTTCATCTTTTCGCTCGTCAACGAGGTTGCAATCTATCACCGTGAAGTTGCTGCTCCCGTGCTTAATGTAAAAGGTATCCCCTTTGTTGACAGAAAATGATTTGATAATGCTCATAGATGCTCCTTCGAAATCGTTTCCGATATGTCACACGCAATAACGCTAGTCACTAGGCGCCTCCCTTTCAGGCGGGCCGAAATGAAACCGATCAGTGCAAGTACCGCGCAAAAGGCTACTGAGCCCCAAGCAAAAAGCACGTAGCCGCCGGTAAACAAAGTCAGGCAGTTCGTTGTCGCCATCAACAATGACAGAACCGCGGACAAAGCGCACAGGTCTCTTCCATACAAGAACGCTCTGTTCGCTGACTGGACAGATTCCAACTGAGCATTTTTTCTATACAACCTGTACCATTGAGCGTTTTGGAAACGGAGGGCGGCGTTTCGATCATCCATTGTCGCAAGCTTATCGATAATCGGCGAATATGCCTTGAGAGCGTCGGAAGCGGAGAACCTGTAATCGTTCACGCGCCTACTGCGCAAATCGGAAAAAATGGTTGATCCTGGGCGCGAAGCTCCAAAGCGACCTATCCGCGGATATATCAACCAGTCCTTCAGCTGGTACGGAATAAGACAATCGATCGTTATCCCAATTGAGTACGCAAGGGCGATAAACGTTGCATAGCAAGCGAGGAAACCGAGCGAGGAATCTCCTAGAATGGAAAGAAGCCCCGAAAAAGCGTCAAGACTGCTCGAGGGGAGAACAATAGCGAGTGCAAGCGCCAAAGTGAAGCTCTTGAACTCCTCCTGATAGCCTTCTTTTGTCGACGCCAAATTCTCCCCCTAATGATAGATTTAAGTCATAATAATTTGCTTATATACTATTATTAATGGATTAATATTGCTGTCAAGTCTACTTTATGTAATAATTTTTTACATCTGAAAGGAGGACAATCATGAAATTGCTAAGCGTCACGGTGTCGGGTTTCCGCAACGTCGCGCAAACCACCATCGAGCTCGGTGGGATAAACGCCATCGTCTCGCCGAACAACTACGGCAAGTCAAACCTGCTGCAAGCCATCGACTTCGGCTTCGAGTTCATGAAGTCGAGCAGCCGCCAGCGCGAATCGATGATGCGTTCATTAAACTGCATGCCGCTGAACCCCAAGCTCGCGAACGACGACTTCCGCTTCTCCATCACGCTCGATGACCCGACCCTCGGCGAGTACCGCTTCGTTCGTTACGGCTTCTCGTTCGCCTGGCTGCGCGACGACGGCGAGGGCTGTAGGATAACCGACGAAACCATAGAGATCAGCTCGAAGGAGCGCGGCCCTTGGACCAACTACCTCAAGCGGACGGAGGGAAAGTACAAGAAGAGCCACGACACGCGATCGTTCCGCTCGATAAGTCTCGACGGCACGAAGCTCGCCATCGACGTGCTTACCGCAATCGAGAACATCGACATCAACGGGGCCATCAGGTCCGTCCTCTCGGCATCGTTCGACATATGCGATTCGCTGGACACCGACAACCGCTTCCGCTCGACACCCTTGGAGCTCAAGGTGCAGCACCCCGACGATTCCTTCGTCATGTTCGACGACGAGGACCTATCACGGTCGCTATTCCACCTGAGCAAAGCCAGCCCGGAGAGATACGAGGAGTTCCAGGCGGCTGTGTACACGCTGTTCCCCGAGTTCGAGGACATCTCGGCCGCCTCCTACGCCATCAACCCCGAGGAACACAGCAGGCTCGTCGAGATGCTCGGCGCGGCCGACGCCGACACGGACATCCCTTTCAGGATTAAGGACGAGCTCTACCGCCTGATGATCAAGAGCTCGCACGTAAACCAGCCGGTCGACGTCTCCTATATGTCCACCGGCACGAAGCGCATTATCTGGCTCATCGCCAACGTGATGATCGCCGGGGCCAAAGGCGCGGGCGGCATCGGCATTGAGGAGGTCGAGACAAGCATCCACCCCCGCATGACGCAGGAGCTCCTAGAGATCCTCAACGAGAGCGTGGCGGACACCTCCCTGTTGCTCACGAGCCACTCGCCCTATCTCATCCAGTACCTCAAGCCTGAGAAGGTCTACGTTGGCGTGCCAAACGACGACGGCGTTGCATTTTTCAGGAAGATGCGACCGTCGAAGGTCAAGGGGGCCGTCGCCGCGGCGTACAACCACGGGTTCGGCCTCGGTGAGTACCTCTTCTCGCTGATGTCGGACGACGGGGATGGCACCCGAGTGCTCTGCGACCTCCTAGAGGGCTGACATGGGCAAAAGCGAAGCATGCCGCGGCCTAGCGTTCATCGTCGAGGGCGCGACGGAGAAGGTCTTCTACCTCGAGTACCTCTCTCAACTGTGCGAGGCCAAGGGATTCGCACTCAGAAAGGACCTTGAAACGCAGGAAGACCGCTACGCCATAACGTCGGCAGGCGACAAGAAGGTCGTCATGATGGTCAGCGTGAATTCCGTCTCGCAGATGACGAACTCGGCCACGTGGTTCAACAGGACATGCGTTGGCGAGAATCCCGAGGTTGCCTGGACGGTCTTTCTCTGTTACGACATTGACGAGTACAACAGCGACATCACGAAGTTCCACGAGGGCGACTGGGCGATGCTGCGCGAGAGCATCGCGCCATCGGCACGGAAGATCGTCGACATGGCGGCAGAAGCCGATATCGAGGACGTGATATTGTGCGACCTGCCCAGCGTCTTATCCTTCCTAGGGCTACCGCCCGAGACGGAAGTGCCGCCAGGCAACAAGGGGAAGACAAAGCTCAAGAAGCTCTACAGGAAGGTGGCACCGAACAAGGCATACCATTCGGGCGAGCGCGCCAAGGACTTGATCTCGCACCTCGATATGGCAGAGGTTAGGGCATCGGCACCTGTTCCGCTCGGAGAGATAGACAGAGCGGTTGAAAGCGGCTGATGTAAGTTTCGGTACCCTGAAATTTACATCTAGCCCCGATTTCGTAGCGGAATTGGGGCTATTTTATGCTCGCATGTAAGTTAAATGATTCATCCAGCGAACAACGCTCAACACGCACGCGGACCGCTCGAAGCATCTTCGCCGCAACGCTAGCCCCACTCCTCGATGCGGGTAAGATACAGGTCGGCGCCGTAGCGTCCCGACAGGTACTGCTTGTCGAAGGCCGCGTTCTTGCTGACAAGGTTGCCGTTCGCCCCGTGGATGTCGGCGAGCGACCGCGGCTGACTGACCTCCCCTTTACCGCGAGCGGCGAACCGTATCTCGTCACGGCTGAACACGTCGTTTCGCATGGTGAATACGTCTTGCGACGAGAAGGTCAACTGCACGCCATCCATCCCCGTTGCCTCAAGCACTTTGGAGCTGTCGATCACGCGGTCGAACATCCTGCCGTAGCGAATTTGATAAGCGCCGCCGCGCCGAATCCTCGCCTCAAGCTCATCCCGGTTGCGAACGTCCGATGCGCCGTAAAGGAACGCGAGATACGTGAACGGGAGTTCATGCACGAGGCGGGCAACTGGGTCAACAGGCGCTTTCTGTCGCCGGGCGACACCGTGCGGTAGTCCTCGTTCCCGTGCAAAAGGTCTTTCCCATGAAACGGCACGTCGGGAAGCCCGGCAATCTCCAGCTGCTCTTCGTAACGCTCAACGGGCGCAACAATGTCGGCAGAGTGTTCGTGGAGAACGACAGCAACGATGCACAGGCCCTCCGAGAGGCCCTGGCTGCCTGTCTCGTCGATATGCAGGTTCAAACGACCCAGCACGTTGCCCCCAAGAAAGAAAAGGCGAGGTACGTACCTCGCCGATCTGACACCTACGAGGCGTTGCCGTCTCTTCGGTGCAGAAGATTATCGCACGAACTGTAACCGTACTTCAATACGTTTGTTTCAAAACCTTGAATCGCCACTCTTGGCTGGCCGTTGGATGCGCGCAGCCCATGCACGCCGCCAGTCGCGCCGAGCCGATAGGCGGCCGCAACAGGAACCCATGCCTCCACCGTAGCAGTAAAGCGCGAAGCGGCGTTATCGCCCTTGCCCGCACTTAAGAAAGACAGCTTTGTGCGCTTACCCACTTCGTCGCCTTAGCTATAGCAGACCAAATTCACCCTTCGCCCCGCGCTACGCGAACCCGATAAGCCTCTGCAGGCGCTTTGGCAAAACGCGGCGGCAAAGCGCAACGGCCGCCGAAGACAGCACCACGACAGCCGCCCACATCGCCAAAGACGGGGCAATGCCCGACACGCCGACAGTCGATAACAGCTTCGCCTCCACCGTCCCCAACGCCATATGGCAAAGGTAAACGCCGAACGAGAGGTCGCCGAGGCGCACGAGAGGCTTGAGGCGCTGAGCCGCGCTCCTCAGGCGACTCGAGACGAGCATCACCGATGAAATAACCGCGAGGCTCGACGCCATGTTCGTAACGCGAAGCTGGGTTGTGGCCATGTTGTAGTTGCCAAACGCGTACCACGCGTAGCCCTCGGCGATCTGCGCGCACAACGTAACAGCGACCACTGCCGCCACAAGCCCCCTCCTAGCGGCGTAGCGCCATCTTGACGTGACGCTTGATGACGCTCAGCTTGTTGCGCACGCGACGCGCGAACGTCGGGGCAAAAGTCCACTCGCGGATGATCCCGTCGAGAGGCTCCCCGTCGGCGATTGCCTGAAGAAACTCATCACGCTTCGCGTAGGGTTCGACCGACCCCGCGAGCGCGGAGTTCCCGGCAAGCACCTCGCCGTACGTCGACGAGCCGTGCTCCGTATGCGGAAGCACCTCGCCGAGCGCCGCCGCGCCGCGCTCGGTGTTGCAGATAACCGCCGAAACGCCGCCTTCGCAGTTCACCTCGGGGTGCGCGTTTTGAATCCCCCAGAAGTCGCCGAGGGTGATGTCGCTGCCGCATCGGCGCTTCGCGGGGCAGCGGAAGCACGACGCGCGCAGCGAGGCGTTGGCCAGGAACGCCTTCATGTACCAGTCGTCTGCGAACTTGTTCGCAGAGAAACGCGAAGCGTTATCTTTCTCCGTTATGTGCTTGTACATAACGGAGTAAGATAACCATCCGGTTATCTTACTCCGGAAATTAACCTCGTTAATTTCCATGCGCTCGCTCCGCGAGCGCCAGTCCAGCCAGCGCCGCCACAGCTCAGGCGAGGGAACACCGTGGCAAATGACGTCAACGAGAAGCAGGTTCGGATTATCCGTCAGCTTCCCGAGGAAGCCGCGCATGCCCGCCACCTGGCAGGCCGTTCCCGCGAACAGCACACGCCTTCCCGCGCGCAACTCGGCACGCACGCGCCCGTACACCTCGGAGTCGACGGAGCTTTGCACGTACTTCGAGCGCATGACTGTGTCGAGGTCGCCCAAGCAGTCGACGACGACGTGGCGAACCTCGCGACAGCCGTCGGAGAACGCCGCGCCCGCCACCACGCCGCGCGTCGACAACACCTCGCGCGCCAACAGGCCGAACACGCCTCCCGACGAGGACCTATCGAGCAGCTCGGCGTCGAGCGCACGCGCCCAGAGCGCCTCTTGCGCCACGTCCACTTCCTCGCGCGGCGAAACTGCAGGGCACGCCCGCTCGCACGCACCGCAACCCGCGCACGCCGACGCGTCGACAACAGGATGCGGGAATCCCAGCGCATCAGCCGCCACCGTTACGCAGCCGCATGCGCACACCGCCGCGCACGCCCCGCAGCCGCAGCACGCATCGCCCAAAGAGGCAATGCGCGGTAAAGTCGCAATCGTCATTTCGTTCCTCTCCCCTTCCCCATCTTCATTACCTTCGCCAGCGCTTTCCGCACGCCCGCGCGCTCTCCCTCGTCAAGAGCGAAAAGCCACGCGAGCGCCGCGTACAAGGCGCTGTACGCCGCCCCCCACCCCAGAAACGCCGCCAAGCCGTCGACGGGCAACAGCGCCGCGCCCGCGCAGCACACCGCCGTCGCGCCCGCGCACACCGCGAGCACGGGCAGCACGCGCCTCCAGAAAAACACCATGTCGAGCCCGATGCGGCAGTGGTAGTACCAGTTCATGAACAGCCACGTAGCCACGACCACGTACGACGAGAACCCGATGGCGGGCGCCCAATACCCCAGGCGCGGCGCCAAGAAGTACGTGAGCGCCAGGTTCAGCAGCGAGCACACGAGGTACGTCACGCTGCGCGCCTTGTGGCGGTTCTTCGCCTTCTGAATCTCGATGCCGACGTTCTGAATGAGCGGCACCGTGAGCGGCACGGCCATCGCGAGCGTGAGCCAGTACGCGTCGGCGTACGCCTCGCCCGCCCACACGCGCACGAACCACCGGCCCAGCAGCACGAAACCGCCGAGCACCCAGCAATAGAGCAGCGCCTGGTAGCGCCCCACGCGCGCCATGAGGCGCGTGAGCTCGCCGTTGTCGTCGGAAGTGGCAACAATGCGGTTGACCAGGGGCACGAACACGTTGGAAAGGGCGGTCGACACCGCATAGAACAGCGTGCGCAGCTGCACGGCGATGGCGAACACGGCGGCAACGGCCGCGCCGGAGACCGCCCCGAGCACGACGCTCGGCAGGCTCATGGACATGAGGTCGGTAATCTGGTTGGCAAACAGCCATGCGGAAAACGCCGCGAGCGCGAAGAAAAGCCGCTTGTCGGGGTGCCTCACGCTAAAGCGCATACCCAGCCGCCCAACGGCGTAGCGCGCGTTGAGCGCGAGCAGCACGAGGCTGACTGCAAGCTGCGCCACCGCCACGCCAACCGCGCCCATGCCGCATGCAAGCAGCGCGAGCGCAAGCCCAGGGGTGGCCAGCGTGGTGAACATTTGGCGCGTTTGCTGGAAGGTGAAGCGCTCGTGCGCCACGATGTAGCCGTCGAACACGGTGGAGAGCAGTGTGGCGGCCACGTTGAACGTCATGATAGCCATGAGGATTTGGGCCAAGTCGACCTCGACCGTCGTGAAGCTGTCGCCGAAGATCGCAGCGCACAGCCCCGAGAACACGAGGCCCACTATGACGGCTATGGCGCATATTGCCAGGTAGAGCACGAGGTACATGCCGTTGAGCGCGCGAACGCCCGCCTCGTCGCCCGCGGCCTTGCGCTGCGTGTAGAACCGCACGTACGCGCCCGAGAAGCCGAACGACAGCAGCTGCAGCGTGAGCACGAACTGGTACGTCGTTTGGTACACGCCGTACTCGCCCTGCCCCACGAACGCCAAGAGCATGGGCGTGTACAGCAGATTGACGACGTTTTTGACGACGATGTTCGCATACCCCAGCGCCGCCCCCGCCTTGCGTTGGCTAGGCATCGAGACAGCCCTTCAAGTAGACCATGAACTTCTCGCACTCGCGGTCGATCGCCTCAGGCACGCCCTCGTAGTCGCCAGCGCGAGAAAGATCGTATTCGGGTCTGCCGTAAATCTTATGTTCGATTCCCAGCATGTCCGCCAGCTGCTCGAGACGCGAGAACATGCTCGCCCCTCCCTCGCGATGCGTGATGGTAAGCGGCGTTTGCAGAATGGACGAAAACACCGCTGCATGAAACGAGTCGGTCACCACATGCTGGGCGTGATCGATCAAGTCGATGAACTCGGCAGGGCCGGCATCCGGCTCGTCGGGCTTTTGACGGTCGGAAAGGGGGATCACGGGGATACGCCCGCCGTCGGTCACGCGATCGAGCACGTCGCGCGCCTCGACGCCAGCGCCGCCGAGCAAGTAGGTAAACACGTAGGGCTCGCTTGGCGTGCAGCGGTCGTCTGCCACGTCGCGCCACTCCTGCGGGGTAAGTACCAACGTCGGATCGCAGATGACCTCAGCATCGCGCCCTGAGCACTCCTTGATAAGCTCCGCCCCACGCCGTTCGCGGACGGAAAGGCGAGGAAAGCCAGAGACACCTCGAGCAAGCCGCTTAGCTTGTTTTGAATCGAGCGAATCCAAACCCACACTCGGAGCGAGCGCAATGCGTTGCTCGGGACGGGCGAACTCCAAAAAGTACCAGTCATCGCTGTAGGTAATCATTTTCAGATTCCACACTTGATCGCTTCCTACGCAAAAAAATTCGTAGCTCTCTGCAAGCGTTTGATCAAGGAGTCCCAAATCTCGTGTCGGAGTATTCTCATTGAACCTATCAAAAGCAGCGAGACGTCCCAAAGACATTAGGCTCTCCGGGCAAGGCTCAAGCATACCGAGAAGCTGTTTGACAAATCTTTTTGCAGAACGGACGAGGTTGGGGCGATCCCTGAGTACGAGAGACTCCTGCCGATATCCTAGCGACCCCCAAATACGCGCTACTGCGAAGTTCTGCAATCGATTGCCGTAGTTGAACCGTCCTGGCAGCGTCACTATCCCAACTAGTCTCTTGTCGCCAGCCCTAATCATCGCCCACCACCCAACCTTGAGTTCTTGGCCTCTAGCACCGCCCAAAGAGCCCATGGGCACATACATCCTATTTTCAGCACAAGCGCCTTACCACAGCCGAGATCACTGAGGACAGAGATCTGGCTTATAGCGTTTCCGTACTTTCGCATGATACGGTTGACTTCACATCTACGATCATCCGAAGCATAAGGGGTTCCCTCCTTGAATACCGTACCGCAAGCATGCCAAGCGGTGTTTGCCACGCAATCCCAATAGGAACGCACGAGCAAATCATCGCCCTCACAAGCCTGCCTAAGCACACCGTTCACGTAATCCATGCTACGTTCAAGGTTGGGCATGTAACACTGGGTTGCACTTCTGCCTTCGCGACGCACCAAATAGACAACGCGATCTACATAAGCAACTACGGGATTCTCCACAAGCAACTTCAACATGAAGCAGTAGTCTTCACTCATGGAAATTCCCGCAGGAAACTCCTGCCGAGTTCTCTCTACGAATGAAGTTCGAAAAAGGACTCGCCAGCATGAGCCCGAAACCGAATCCCGACTCGCATTAGCGAGGCTCGCAATCATATCGCGAGTGGGTATGCGACCACTCGCTCGGTCAGCGAAGCCATTTGGGATATCGAAAACCTCCCCATTCTTTAAGATGGCGAAATTCCCATAAGTCATATCTGCGCCGTCAGTCTCAGCCTCAGCAAGAAGCGCATCAAACGCTCCCCGAGGAACAACATCGTCAGCGTCCACAAAAGCCATCCAAGGGAGCGTAACTGCCGCCATGCCCGTATTGCGAGCCACGGAAACGCCAGAATTATCCTGGTGAAGAACAGTCACACGCGCATCTTCCAACGCCAGCTTCTCCGCAAGTTTCAGAGTTCCGTCAGAAGAGCCGTCATCGACAATGATAATTTCCCCAACCCTAGGTTGTTTTGAAATCGAGTCGAAACACTCGCACAAATGTGCCTCGGCGTTATACGCTGGCACAATAACGGAGATCTTTTCTATATAATCAGGCATACATGATCAGCTCCAAAAGAAAACGTAAGGAATGGTTTCGCCGCTGTTCATGAGCACATAGGAGTAACACCAATAAGCAATACAATACAACGCAACAAATACAGGAAAAAGGGAGGCTATGGTGATCTTCCCGTCTATAAGGCCAGCGCCTTGAGACAGCGAAGAGGTGGGCTTCGCAAGAATACTGGCTGCGAAAAGGAAGTAAATATCGAAATATTGTCCGATTCTTCCGCTCTGTTCAGTAAGAGTCGAGAACTGCCCGCATAAAAGCCCTATCACAGCCATACAAAGGTAGAAAGCGGCCTCTTTTTTTTCCAAATACCCCGACTTATAGAGGTAGCCGGCAACAACAAGAAAAGGAACCCTGAGAACAAGTTGCGGAACCGAGAGTTGCGTGTTGCCATCACCGAGGTAGTTAGCGTACCGAACAAAACCATGGTCTATGAGCAATACCCTAAACCCATTGACGCTAAAGAGGGCAATGACAGAAACGACGACGACGATCCCTAAGCGAATAGAAGTGTTTCCCCTCTTCAAAAACAGCATAAGAAGGAATGGAATGGCCCCCAAAAGAGCAGACGAATGAAAGAGAAAAGCTACAACAAGCAACAAGATAACGCTAGGCTGGGAACGGAGACACTTTGCCGAGTCGTAAACGCCAACAAGCGCAAGGAATATGAAAGCAATGGCAATCCATTGCCTCATAGCATTGAGAGTCACGTTGAAGTAAAGAAACATGAACATGAAAAGCCCGAACGGAAGAGACACCTCTCGCCGCATAGCCAAAGCCAAGTAAAAAGGACCGACAGTAAAAAAAGAGGTCAAGAACAGGAGAAGCTGAAAAGAGCCAAGTTTTGCGGAGATCCAGACAAAGACAAGATAGCCGATCTCGATAGTATCCACAGTGGACCAGCCCCACGCCCTAAACCAATCCTGATGGTAAAAAGACATAAAATCGGTCTGCATGACCGCCATGTTATAAAGCGGAAGGGCATAACCCTGAGTATCGGTGCCGACAACTTGATAGCGAAAACCGGCAAACAACGAAAGCAGCAACACGATAAAAATGGAGAAGCATACAAAGCCCTGGTTACCCCTTCTGGAAGGAGCACAAGCTAGCAACGAAGCAATTGCGCATATCGCAAAAACAGCAAGATAAGGAAGCATACTTTATGACGCCCCTAAAGCCAGCGATCGATCAAACAATGATTTCATCCTCATTTCTCTTCCGCCCGTAACATACGCCCCCTACGATGAAGCACCAGGTCGCCCAAGCCTGTTTTAAGAGCCAGATAGCGGATGATGAGCCTCCTGGGAAGTGCAAATACCCCACCGATCCTGCGGACTCGCTCCTCAATTTCGGTTTTGATATCAATCCTGAGACCGCTAGCATCCTTGCTTTGCCCAGCAGCACGATAGGCGTTAAATAGAAGCGCTATCTGCATACACTGCTTTGGAAGCCAATCCATCTCGGCAACATTGAACTGGTCGATATAACGAACAGCCCTTAGTGCACTGTCAGCAGCCTTGGGGCTTGTCGCACGCGACATCGAGGTACCAATCTGCCGGTATCCATAAAGTACATCAGGAACGATTTCCACACTCTCGCATGCTCCCTGCATGATTTCTTCGATAAAAACAAGATCCTCCAAAAGCGAGTAGCTCTCATCGCATAGGCCAGTCATACCGTGTTCGACGCGCCAAGCGACAAACCGCTCAAGCGCAGTAGACCTGAAAAGAAACCGCCACAAGTAGTGATCGTATTGGAAGGAGTATGTCCCCGACAGAAACATCTCTCTACTTAAGGTCTTTCGTTCAATTGATTGTTCAGAAGTCCAATCGGGCTCGTTGCCGTCGTCGAAAGGGACGTATCCGAAATAGACCGCATCTGCATCCGTTTCGGATACAAGACGCCTCAGCGCACCCATTGCACCGGGAGCAACAACGTCATCGGAGTCGACAAACCAAACCCAACTGTCTGGATTCGGTTTGCCTATTGCGGCGACACCCGTGTTGCGCGCAGCAGGCGATCCTCCGTTCTCACGGTGAATCGCCTGTACGTCCGCATGTTTCGCCATGAACGCATCGCATATGCGAGACGAGCCATCGGTCGATCCGTCATCCACGATAAGAATACGAGCCTCCGTCATATCATTGTCTAAAATGCTGTCGACGCAGGCGCCAAGATACCTCTTAGCGTTGTATGCGGAGATAACGACGCTAATCATCAACTAGCCCTTAAGCCGCGAGCCAATAACACGACAAGGGACACCCCCCCCCACGCTAAACGGAGGGAGATCCTTGGTCACGACAGCCCCAGCCGCAACAACACAACCGTCGCCAATACAAACACCCGGCATGACCATCACGCGGCGACCGAGCCAAACATCATCGCCAACAAAAATAGGACGCATGCACGTGTCGCCTTGAGAGTCCATTGGAGTACCTAAATCAGAGTGCTCATGGTTGACCGTGTAGAAGACCACCTCCGGAGCCATCAAGACATGGTTTCCCAAATGAACTTCTCCGTGGAGTTCACAGTCTTTGCCAATCCGAGCGTAATCGCCCATGTAAACTTTCGACGAGAAGGTTGCATTGCGATTGCTGCTAAGGTCTTCGTAGACACGGAAGTCTAGATTTCCATCGATTGCCCGA
>JAUNGO010000040.1 GCA_030524475.1 Eggerthellaceae bacterium
GAGCGCGGGGTCGACGACCACGGCATCGAGGAGCGCGCGGCAGCGGCGGCCGCGCTCATGGCCGCCGTGTCGGGCGGCACGGTGTGCCCCGGCATCGTGGACGCCTATCCCGCGCCCACGCCGGTGCGTGAGCTTACCTTCCGTATTCCGCGTTTCCAAGGCATGATGGGTGCCGACATTCCGCGCGACTTCATCGTGGACACGCTGTGTCGTCTGGGCTGCGACGTAGCCGACGGCGCCGACGCCGACACGCTGGCCGTGACCGCGCCCACCTTCCGCCCCGACCTCGAGCGCGAGATCGATCTGTACGAGGAAGTGCTGCGCCTGTGGGGCATGGACCGCGTCGCCTCCACGCTGCCCGGCAGCCGTGAGCGTGTGGGCGTGCGCACGTGGGAGCAACGCGTGGTGTCCAAGGTGAACGACACCATGCGCGCGTGCGGCCTCAACGAGACGATGACCTACTCGTTCGCCGACCCGCACGAGCTCGAGCAGTTGCGCATGAGTGCCGAGGGGTTGGGACAGCCGGTTGAGCTTCTGAACCCGCTGAACTCCGAGCAGTCGGTGATGCGCCAGTCGATCATCCCCGGCCTTTTGCGCTCGGTGGCGTTCAACCAAAGCCGCGGCGTGAAAAACGTCCAGCTCTACGAGACGGGCGTGGTGTTCTACGCGCACGAGGGCAAGAAGAAGCCGAAGGAGCGCCAGCGCTTGGCGGGCGTGCTCGCAGGCGCCATGGGCGACGCGGCGTGGAATATGAGCCCCGCAGCGTTTGACTTCTTCGACGGCAAGGGCGTGGTGGAAAACCTCGCGCGCGAGTTGGCGCTGCCGAAGCTGCGCTTCAAGGCGCTTTCCGCCGATGAGGCGCCGCATTTGCAACCGGGTCGCGCGGCGCAGGTGCTCACCGGCGGCACGGTGCTCGGCTGGGTGGGGGAGATCCACCCGCTGGCCGCGCGCGCATTCGACGCCGAGGCTCCCGTGGTGGCCTTCGAGCTTGACCTGGACGCGCTTATTGCGGCGGCGCTGCCCGCGCGCCCGTCCAAGGAGGTGCCCACCTATCCGGCGGTCTCCATCGACCAAGCGTTTGTGGTGGACGAGGGTGTCACGCACGAGACGCTTGTCCAGCGCATGACCTCGGCGGGCGGCAAGCTGCTCGAAAGCGTGCAGCTGTTCGACGTCTACCGCGACGCCGAGCGCTTGGGCGCGGGCAAAAAGTCGATGGCGTATGCTCTGACGTATCGCGCCGCCGACCGCACGCTCACCAGCGAGGAAGTCGAGCGCGCGCACGAGAAGCTCGTGAAGAAGGTGTGCGCCGCAACGGGCGCGGAAGTTCGTTCGTAGTTTGTTCCGCCCGTTGCTGACGCAACGGGCGGACAAGTCGACGCTGCGAAGCCCTGAGGCATTTCGCCTAGCCCCTTGTTTCGCACTCGGCGCGGCGCGAAGGCCGCTTGGTGCGAAGGCGGGGCTATTCGAAACGTCTCAGGGCTTCTCGCTGACGTTACGAACGACCTGCGGCATCTTGCGCTCGTGCAACGGTCCGTCCCCTTGTCGCGCCGCCGCTTTTAATTCACGTGCTACCATGTCTATCGTGCAAAACGAGACGAGAGGAGTGTTATCTATGAAAGTCATGATGTTCAACGGCAGCCCGCGCCCGCATTCGAACACGGGGATCGCGCTGGCGGAGATCGCGCGCGTGCTCGAGGCCGAGGGCGTCGAGGTCGAGACGGTGAACGTGGGCGTGAAGCCCGTGCGCGGCTGCATCGCCTGCGGCCAGTGCGCCGAGCGCGGCGAGTGCGTGGTCGACGACGTGGTGAACGAGGTGCTGCCCAAGCTCGAGGAAACCGACGGCTTCGTGTTCGGCAGCCCCGTGTACTACGCCTCGCCCAACGGCAACATGGTGTCGTTCATGGACCGTTTGTTCTACGCGGGCGGCAAGAAAATGCAGTACAAGCCGGCCGCCTGCGTGGCGGTGGCGCGCCGCGCGGGGTGCACCACCAGCTACGACGTGATGAACAAGTACCTCGGCATCAACAACATGATCATGGTGCCCGCGTCCTACTGGAACGACTGCTTCGGCCAAAAGCCCGGCGAGGCGGCGGCCGACGAGGAGGGCTTGAGCGTCATGCGCGGCATCGGCAAGAACATGGCGTGGCTGCTCAAGCTGCTGGAGTGCGGCCGCCAAAACGGCGTGCCCGCTCCTAAACCCGAACCGAAGGCGATGTTCAATTTCATCCGCTAGCCTGACAAAGGGACAGGTTGTTTGTCGCAAAATGGGGCGCCTTGCGGGCGAACGCGGCTACGTCCCCTCGTTCGCCAAACGGTGCAATTGGGACGGGGCAAATTGCACGCGCACGCATGTTGAGTTCTCGTGCGCGTACAATTAGGAGCGTCCCAATTGCACACGCATATAGCGCCCAGCCCTACAGATGCCGTAGGTTGGTTCGGTAGTCGCGCAGGCGCTTCTCTCCTATGGCGATAACCTTGTCAAGCGCGGCAACAAGATTCTCGCGCTGCTCGGGCAAACGACCTTGCAGCATCACGGGGTTCGACGCGCCCAGCATGGCGAACTCGGTGGGGATACGCAGACCCTGCACGAGCTCGCGAATCTCCTCGTATTTCTCCACCTCGCTTTCCTCGGTCCACTGTCCCGCTTGAATTTCGCGATACAACTCCGAGTTCTTGAATATCGTGAGCATGTTGGCGCCGATGAGCCATGGGTTGGTTTGGTTGCAAACGGCCGCCGTCGCCCGCGCGCCCCGCACGCCGCGCCCCTTGCCCGAGATTCCCGCCAAGTAGAAAAACGCATACGCGATTCCCACCGCGTCGAGGCGCACGCACTGCTCGACGACGTCGGCCGCCGAATAACCCTTGTTCATGAACGCGAGCGCTGAGTCGTCGCCGGTTTCCATGCCGATGGTCAGGCCGGAAAACCCGGCTGCCGCCAACGCCGCAAGCTCGTCGTCGGTTTTCGACGCCACGTCGGTGACGCGCGCGAAGCACCCGATGCTCGCGCACTGCGGAAGGTAACGGCGCACGAGCTCGGCGATCTCAAGCAAGCGCTTCGCCTTCAGGCCGAAGGGGTTGGCGCCCGCGAGGAACACCCGGTTTGCGCGGGCGGGCGCAAGGCCGAACAGGCGCTCCTCGGTCTTGCGCAGCGGGTCGTGGTACCACGTTTGCGCCTCCAGCAAGTCTGCCTCGACGTGCTCTAACGGTGCGGGTCGGAACTTGAAGGGCAGCTCGTCGTAAAGCATGCAGAACTTGCACGCGCGGTGCGTGCAGCCGGCCGTTGCCTCGACGATGAGCGAGTCGGCCTCGTAGGGCGGCCGCCAGATGGTTCCCGTGTAGTGCATGATGATCTCCTTTGCGTTGCGCGTGCGTGCCTCGCCGTTGGCGTTGGGCTTAGCCCCGCCGCCGAGCGCGGCCGCGTGCACGGTCACGTTTCGTGGTCCATCATGCGCGGTTTGCTTCTTGATTTGAAGTACGGTCTTTTTCTGGAGTATAATTCAGGTCAGAAGTTATCTAGACCGCCAAAAACAACACGAAATGTGCAATGCGCTTCTGGCTTAGGCAAAAAGGTATACGAAATGTGCAATTTGGACGGCACAAGGGGGGTGCAAGCGGGTAATCGCAAAGGAATGGATGCGTTTTCGCAGGTCGCCTGGATGAGAGAAAAGAAAGTCCATGGGTGGCGGGGCGCCTGATTGCACATTTCGCGCACTTTTTTGAGAGGCATCGCGAGCGATTGCACATTTCATATGAAAAATGGCGTTGTGGCGGGAACATTTGCGGCGGATACGCATATGCGGTGAATTGGTGGAGCTGCGTGAAGGGGGTTTCATGGCAAGGCGAGCGGGCGAGGAAGTGGAGCGCTGTCGCGCGGTGTCCACGTTGCAGCGCATGATCGGCGGCAAGTGGAAGATCGAGATCTTGTTCTACGTCGCGCTCAAAGACGTGAGGCATTTCGGGCAACTGCGCCGCTGCGTGGGCGGCATCTCGGAGTCGACGTTGTCGAAACAGCTGCGCGAGCTGGTGGCCGACGGCTTCCTTGAACGCGTCGACCACCATGAGGTGCCGCCGCGCGTCGAGTACCACCTCACCCCGCAGGGCGAAAGCTTCGTGCCCATCCTGCTCGCCATGAAGGAATGGGGCGAGCGCGAGCTGGGGCTGTGACGAAGGGGGTGAACACGGGGGACATGGGGTGAACACGTCCCCGTGCTCACCCCATGTTCTTCGCCCGCGCCTATATCTCGAAGCTCAACCCGTCCATGGCGGGCTCCACGCGGCCGTCGTACTGGGCGAGGAATTCCATGAGCTGGGCGTAGGTGATGGGCTTGTCGTAGTGCATGCACATATGCGTGAGGTAGATCTTCTTCGCGCCCAGCTCGAAGCCTTCCTCGATGCACTCCTGTATCGAGTGGTGGTCGTTCGGGCTCCAGTTGCGACCCCAAAACGTCGCGTCCATCGCCAGCACGTCCACCCCGCGCACGCGCTCGGCGGTTTCCTGCGGCAGCCGCGCGGTGTCGCTCGCGTAGAACAGCCGCGTGCCGCGCGTCTCGACGAGGTACCCGTACGTGCCCGGCGCGTGCGTGACGGGGCAGGCGGTGTAGCTCACGCCGTCGAAAACGTGCGTCTCGAACGGCTCGAGCGCGCGCATGTCAAGCGCGTAGGTCATGTAGTGGAACTCGCCCGCGATGCCTGAGAGCGCCGTTTCCGACCCGTACGTCGGCATCGTGCGCTTCTGCACCAGCTGCACGAGGTACTCGTACTCGCCCAAGCCGCCGATGTGGTCGAAGTGCGCGTGCGTGAACAGGATCTCGTCCACGCGCCGTACCCCCTCGCGCAAAAGCTGATGGCGCGCGTCGGGCGGCGTGTCGATCACGACCGTCGGCACGTGCCCCTCCGCGTCGGCCGTGCCTCGCACCATCACGCCGCAGTCGCCGCGCCGCAGCGCCGGGTTCGCGCGCGCCTCCTCGCAGGCGGGGCAGTCGCAGAAAAACGACGGCACGCCGCACCCAGCGGCCGTTCCCATAAACGTGAAAGTGTGCTTGCCTGCGTCGCTGCCCATGTCGCGCTCCTTTTTTATTGCCTTATGCGTGCCATTCGTCGGAAAAGGCGGAAGGTTTCCCGCCGCAACGAAATACAGTCGCTATAATCCCGTAGTTGGTTTGGTCTGTCAAATTGCGCGAGCTGGGAGAGAACTCGGCGCGATGCGAAAGGTCGAACCTGCCGCGCGGGCGTTTTCGCGGGCGAGCGGAGGGTCATACCAGAGGGTGTAGGAAGTTCCGTGCTTTCCATCCTGCGGGTTTGATGCCTTCCCGCTGCTCCTCGATTACACTATGGCGGCAATTTGCGAACGTGAGGGCGCACACGCACTCGCGGTGCGCTCATTATCGGAGATGCAAGTAAAAGAGACGAGAAGAGGGGAAGGTAGATGACGGAAATTTCCAAGACTGCCACCGGTCTCAAGGGCCTCATGTGCCCTGACACGGAATCAACCGAAGTTGATATCCATGCCGACGGCGTCGAGATGATCAAGTCGCTCTGCTACTTCTGCCATGCCAACTGCGGCGTTCTTGCCTACGTCAAGGACGGCGACGTAATTAAGATCGAGGGCGATCCTAATTACTCGAGCCAGGGAGGCCTGTGCTGCCGCGGCACCAGCGCGCTTCTGCACGTGAACCACCCGGCTCGCATCAACCACGCGCTCAAGCGCGTCGGCGAGAAGGGCGAGGGCAAGTGGGAGCAGATCCCGTACGACCAGGCCATCCAAGAGGTTGCCGACAAACTCAACCAGATCAAGGCCGAAAGCGGCGCGGAGGCCGTGGCCTCTGCCGGCGGCACCACGCGTACCGACGACTGGGCGCGCCGCCGCTTCCTGAACCAGTTCGGCACGCCGAACGGTTTCCACAACGCGCTTCTGTGCTGGATTCCCACGTTCATGGCCGAGACCTGCGTGGCCGGCTGGTCGCCGTTCGAGACCGACCTGGGCGGCGCGAAGAGCCTGATCCTGTGGGGCATGAACCCCGGCGCCTCCACGCTCGGCGGCATGCACGGCTACACCGACCTGCAGAAGGCCGGCCTGAAGATCATCATGGTCGACCCGCGCTACTCCGAGACGGCGTCGAAGGCCGACCTGTGGCTACCGCTGCGCCCTGGTTCCGACGCGGCGCTGGCGCTCGCCATGCTCAACGCCATCATCTACGGCGGCATGGCCGACTACGACTTCATCGGCCAGTGGTGCGACGGCTACGACGAGCTCATGGAGCACATCGCCGAGTACACGCCTGAGTGGGCCGCCCCCATCACGTGGCTGACGCCTGAGCAGATTCGCCAGGCCGCCGCCATGTACGCCATGAACAAGCCCGGCTGCATCCAGTGGGGCTGCACGTGGGACCAGATCGGCCGCGCGTCGACCACCGGCTCGCACGCCATCGCGCTTCTGCGCGCCGTCACGGGCAACCTCGACGTTCCCGGCGGCGACGGCATGCCCGGCCCTGCCCTCAACTTCCTCACCGACGAGGAGCTCGAGCTCAACGAGTGTTTGCCCGAGGAGCAGAAGGCCAAGCAGATCAGCCGCTACAAGCTCACCTCGTGGCCCGGCTACCAGATCATCTCCGACACCGCGCGCCGCACGTGGGGCAAGACGCTTCCCACCGAGTGGTTCTGCGAGGCCCACGGCCCGTCCGTGTTCAAGGCCATCCTCACGGGCGACCCCTACCAGGTGCGCGCCCTCATCTGCAACGCCACCAACCCGGTGAACTCCTACGGCGACGCGAAGATGACGCTGGCCGCCATCAAGGCCGTCGAGTTCCTCGTGGTCGTCGACTACTGGATGACCCCGACGGCGCTGTTCGCCGACTACGTGTTCCCGGCCGCCGGCGCGCTTGAGCGCCCGACCATCGTCACGCACTACGGCGCCACCGACTCCCTCATGGGCGGCCGCCGCGCCATCCAGCCCAAGTACGACCGCCACACCGACATGGTGTTCTGGCGCAAGCTGGGCCTGGCGTGCGGGCAAGACCCCGCGAACTGGCCGTGGGAGACCGAGGAAGAGGCGTACTACGAGGTGCTCAAGGGCATCGGCCTTCCGGTTTCCAACTACAACGAGTTCGTCGACAACGTGCGCATGTACTATCCGCCGCTGCATCAGAGCAAGTTCGAGAGCAACGGCGGCTTCTGGACGCCGTCGGGCAAGGTTGAGCTGAACTCCACCATCCTGCGCCAGCTCGGCTTCCCGGGCATGCCCACCTACATCGGCACCATCGAGAACCCCATCGACACGCCGGAGCTGCTCGACGAGTACCCGCTCGTGCTCACCACTGGCGGCGGCTTCATGCCGTACCACCACTCCGAGCACTTCCAGATGCAGGGCATCCGTTACCTGTACCCCGACCCGTACTTCTCCATCAACCCGGAGAAGGCCGAGGAACTCGGCATCGAGTACGGCGACTGGTGCTGGATCGAGACGCGCCGTGGCCGCATCAAGATGCGCGCCAACGTCGAGCCCGAGGTGGCGCCCGAGGTCATCTTTGCGCCGCGCGGTTGGTGGTTCCCCGAGCGCGACGGCTCGGCCGACCTCAACAACCCGTTCGGCTGCCTTGAGTCCAACGTCAACGTGCTGACCTCGGTCGACGAGGAGCATTGCGACCCGATGGGCGGCTCGTGGGCCAACCGCGGCCTTCTGTGCAAGGTGTACAAGTGCACCGAGCTCGACCACGAGTACAAGGCGGAGGACACCCAATTCTCCATCCCCGGCAGCGTTGCCGAGCCCGGCATCCACGTGAAGCCGAGCGAGCAGCCGCTTGCCCGCGAGCCCATCCCGTTCGAGATGCCGCAGTATCCCGACGGCGAGGTTCCCGAGGGCTACGACTGGGTGTGGCAGAACAACACCCTGTACCAGAAGGGCACGAACTACAAGCTCGACGCCTCTGGTTGGCTCATTAACCCGCGCAACAAGGCGTACTACGATGCCTACACCGGCTGGCGCTACGACGCGAACGACGAGTGTCTGGTCGACGACGAGACGGGCAAGCGCTACACCATGGACCGCGAGGAAATCAAGTACATGGGCGCGTACCGCCTGTACCCGGGTGCTACGGCGCCGTTCGAGGTTCCCGAGCAGCTGGTGTGGAAGGAAGAGGGCTACGCCACGCTTCCCGGCCGCGACGAGCTGATCTACGACGCGAACTCCGGTTGGCTCATCGACCCCGAGACGAACGTCTACCACGACGCGTACTACGGCTGGGCCTACGACCCTAACGCGAATTGCCTGATCGATATGGAGACGGGCAAGCGCTACACCATGGAATACCAAGAGATCGCGGAATAGAGAGGAGCTTGACATGACGCGTTACGTAATGGTCATCGATCAGCGTCGCTGCATCGGTTGTCATTCTTGCACGGTTGCTTGCCGTACGTGGAACAAGCTGCCGCTTGACATCATCTACAACCCCGTGGTCACCGAGGGCGCGCAGGGCACGTGGCCGAACGTTCACAAGAGCTGGACGCCGCTTCTGTGCATGCACTGCGAGAACCCCGAGTGCGTGCCGTGCTGCCCCTCGGGCGCGAGTCAGCAGGACGAGGACGGCACCGTGTGGGTCGACCCGAAGAAGTGCCTGTCGTGCAAGGTGTGCGTGAACGCCTGCCCCTACGGCATGCGCGACGCCTCGCATCTGGAGAACCGCATGCACCGCTTCGTGCGCAAGTGCACCTTCTGCCGCGACAAGCGTCAGCTCGACCCGGATGCCCAGCCCTACTGCGTGCTCACCTGCCATCAGAAGGCGCGCGTGTTCGGCGACTTGGACGACCCCAACTCCGAGGTGTCCAAGCTCATCGGTTCGGTCAAGACCGAGCGTCTCTTCGAGGAGTTCGGCACCGAGCCTCAGATCTACTACATTCCTGAGTTGGGAGGCAAGGCATAATGAAGCATCATTATTGGGAACCGCCTATCGCCCTGTACCTGTTCCTGGGCGGTTTGGCCGGCGGCATTTTGTTCCTGTCCGCCATCATGGATAGCTTCGTGCTGCCCAACTACACCGAGATCTTCGCGTGGCCGGTATTCTGGGCCATCGTGTGCGTGGCCATCGGCTGCGTGTTTTTGATCATCGACTTGGGCCAGCCGGGCGTGTTCTGGCGCGTGTGGACCACGGCGACCTCCATCATCAAGTGGGGCGCAACGTTTTTGGTGATCGCCGCGGTGTTCGCGCTGCTGTTCTTCCTGGCGTTCATCGGCGATGCGTGGCCGATCTTCGCGCCGCTGTCTGACTTCCTGAAGCCGGCGGCCAGCTTCTTCTTGGGCGTGGCGGGCTTCTTCGGCCTGTGCATCATGATGTACACGGGCATCATGCTCTCCACCCTGAAGGCGCACGCGTTCTGGGCAACCCCGGCGCTGCCGGTGCTGTTCACCGTGTCGGCCATCTCGACCGGCTGCGCGGCCATCACGCTGACGCTCGGTGGTTGGCCGGCGGAGCTCGACCTGTTCTCGATGATCGCGGTTGAGGTGGTCGAGGAGATCATCCACACGGTTGACATCATTCTGGTCGTCGCCGAGTTCATCATCCTGATGACGATGGTGCTCTCCTTCCTGGGTGCCGGCAACGTGACGGCGAAGAAGGCGGCGAAGCGCTGGGTGTGCGGCTCCTACGCCCCGCTGTTCTGGATCGGCATGGTGGGCGTCGGCCTGGTCATCCCGTTCATCCTGTACGTGGCCGGCTCGGGCGCGGCTGCCACGCTCGTGGCGCCGATCCTGGTGCTCATCGGCGGCTGCCTGTTGCGCTTCTTGGTGGTCAACACCGACGACCGTGCTCCCATCCCGGGCGAGGAGCGCTACTACACGCGCTGCGCGAAGCCCGATGCCGAGTTCGTGAAGAAGTGGACCTACGGGGAGAACCTTTTTTAGTTACGAATTTGCTAACGCAAATTCGTAACGGCTCGACGCTGCGAAGCCCTGATGCATTTCGCCTAGCCCCTTGTTTGGGGCTCGGCGTTGGCCCAAGCCAACTTGGCCCCAAGGCGGGGCTATCCGAAACGCCTCAGGGCTTCTCGCTGACGTTACGAACGGGATGCGAGATTAAGCGGTGTTGAGTTTACGATAGGCTGAGTTGAGTTAAACGGTGGGGGTTCGGCTTTCGGGCCGGACCCCTCTCGTTGCATTTTCGAGAGGTGCATCGTTGCGGGCGGTTGGTTCGCCGCGAACCGGTTCTCGTGAAGGCAACGAGGAGGTTGGTTTATGGATGACTACACGTTTGTCGACGCGTTGACGGGAAGCGTCGTTAGCTTCGACTACCAAACGGGGAACGCGCGCATGCGCGCGGGTAGCGAGGCGGAGCTTGCCGAGGCGCGCGCGTGCACCTCGCTTTTCTTTCCGGGGTGCTCGTTCATCAACTACGCGATGCCGCTTGTGTCGGCGGTGTACGACACGCTGCGCCAAGGCGGCGCGGTTGACGGCATTTCGGTTTTGTGCTGCGGAAAAATTCTGTCGTACGAGCCCGACGGTGAGCGCGTGCGCGCGGGGTTCGAGGCGCAGCTGCGCGACCATCTGGCGGAAAGCGGTGTCACGCGCATCGTGGCGGCGTGCCCGAACTGCGTGAAGGCGCTGCGCGCGGCGTTTGCGGGCGACGAGCGCGTGGCGGGCATACAGATCGTGGCGCTGCCCCAGGTGCTCGCCGACATGGGATACCGGGTTGACCGCGACACGGCGGCGCAGCTCGTGAAGGGCGACGCGTCGGCCGATGTGCTGCTGTGCCCGCACGACTCGTGCCCCGACCGCGACACGGGCGAGTTCGCCGACGGCCTGCGCGCGCTTCTGCCCGAGGGCATCTACGCCGAGCCCGAGCACAACCGCAAGCGCTCGATTTGCTGCGGGTCGCTGCCGCGCGCGGCGGGCAAGTTCGAGGCCGCCGACAAATGCGCGCGCACCAACGGCGAGGAGGCGGCGGCGGTCGGCGCCGACGCGCTCGTGATGGCGTGCATGAGCTGCGTGTTCCAGCTGAACATGGCGCAAAGCTCGGTGCAGGCGGTGCACGTTTTGGAGCTTTTGTACAACTGGCGGGTCGACTGGTCGAGCGTGGGGGCGTGGATGAAGCTGCGCTTTTTGTTCGACGAGACGCTCGGCGTGGTGGAAGAAGACGGCAGCGGGCGCGCGTTCGCGGGCTTGGGAGGCGGTGCGGCGTGACGCAGGCGGTGAAGCAGCCCTTCTCGGTTGTTGGGCACGACGAGCAGGGGCGCGAACGGCGGCGCACGAACTGCCATTTCTGCGGCTACTGCTGCGCGTTCGTCGCCACGGTGGAAAACGGGCGTGTGGTCGACCTTGAGCCCGACCCGACGCGCTATCCGTACGACCCGCAGATTTTGGCGGGGTGCCGCCGTTGGCGCATGAACCTCGACGTGCTCGACGCGCAAGAGCGCGTGAACTACCCGCTGCGCCGCGCGGCGGGCAGCGCGCGCGGCGCGGGACAGTGGGAGCGCGTGAGCTGGGACGAGGCGGTAGGCGACATTGCCGAGCGCCTGTCTGCGCTGCGCGAGGCGCACGGGCCCGGCGTGCTCGCGTCGATGATCGGCGGGCCGCACACCTCGTTTTGGCCGTTGCACCGCTTCATGACGTTGTTCGGCTCGCCGAACAACCTCGGCATCGGGCAGATTTGCTGGAACCCGCGCATCTGGATGGACGTGCTCACTTTCGGCTGGACGGTCGAGGCCGACATCCGTCCCGAAACGGGTTGCGTGTTCATCTGGGGCACGAACCCCGCCGAGTCCGACAACTCCATCTTCTGGCGCACGCTCTTGAGCATCGGCAAGTCGCCCGACACGGAGCTCGTGGTCATCGACCCGCGCTTCACGCGCACGGCTCGCGCCGCCGACTTGTGGTTGGCGCCGCGTCCCGGCACCGACGTCACGCTGGCGTTGGGTCTTCTGCACGTGATCATTGAGGAAGACTTGGTCGATCATGAGTTCGTCGACGAGTGGTGCTACGGGTTCGACGAGCTGGCGGACCACGTGAAGCCCTACACGCCCGAGCACGTCGAGCGCACCTGCGGCGTGCCCGCTGCCGACGTGGTACGCGCGGCGCGCCTGTTCGCGGGACCTGCCGGGGAGGGGGCCTACCCCTCGGCGCTCGTGTCGGGGCGCGGCATCGACCAGGTGGGACGCAACGTGGCGCCGGCCCACCGCGCCATCTGCTGCTTGCGCGCCGTGACGGGCAACGTCGACAAACCGGGCGCGTGCGTGCTGGCCGAGGGGAGCGACTTCGTTCCCGAGGTCGACCTCGAGCTCACGCTTGAGCATATGGACGAGCTTTCCGCGCGCTGCCTGAACACGCCCTACACGCCGCTTCAGTGCTATAAGGGCTACGAGCGGGTGGCTGCGCTCACCGAGCGCATGGGGCGCAAGTTGCCGGCGCGCTACCTTACCTCGGGCCATCCCGACCTGGTGCTGCACGCCATGGAGACGGGCGAGCCGTACCCTGTGCGCGCGCTGGTGGTTGAGGCGACTAACCCGCTTTTGACCTACGCCGACACGCATCGCGTGTACAACGCGCTCATGGGACTCGACCTCATCGTGGTGCTCGACTACTACCTTACGCCCACGGCCGCCATCGCCGACTACGTGCTGCCGGCGGCGGGCGCCATCGAGCGGCCGCTGTTCCAGGCGCACGGCGGCGTGGCGAACATGGCGTACGGCGGGCCTTCCGCGGTTGCGCCCTACTACGAACGCAAGACCGACTACGAGATTTTCCGCGCGCTGGGTTGCGCGTTGGGTCAAGAGGAGGAATGGCCCGACGCCACGTTCGAGGACGCCATCGCGCGCACGCTCGAGCCGAGCGGCATGGACTGGGAAACCTACGGCATGCTCGGCCTGTGCACGCAGCCGCCCGCCTACTATAAGCATCTGCTGCCCGACGCGCAGGGCGCCCCGCAGGGCTTCGCCACCTCGACGGGCAAGATCGAGCTCGCAAGTGTGGTGCTCGACGAGTTGGGCGGCCAACGCCTGCCTGCCCCAGGCAAGCCGCGCCGCTTGTGCAGCCCCGCGTTCGTGGAGGAGCGCACGGCGGCGGGCTGGGCTCATCTGCCGCTTATCACCGGCGCGCGCAAGCAGCCCTACAACGCCTCGATGTACTTCAACAACGAAGTCTTCCGCAAAAAGTCGCCTTACCCCGCCGTCGAGATGTCCGAGGCGACGGCGCGCGGCTTGGGGCTTGAGCCCGGGGACGTGGCGGTGCTCGCCACCGACAAGGGCGAGGCGCGCTTCGTGGTGGAAATCACGCGTATGCGCGACGACCTGCTGGCCGCCGACTACGGCTGGTGGCACCCGGAATGGGTGTGCGAGCAGCCGCGTCTGGGCGGTATGTGGGAGTCGAACATCAATTGCCTCACGTCGTGCTCGCTTGATGAAGGCGAGGAGATGATCGGCACGTGGTCGTATAATGACATCGATTGCATGATCAGGAAAGACGACGCAACGCTGAGCTGGCAAGAGGGCTTTTCGCCCGAGCCGTGAGGCGTGCGTTCGGGTCGCGGGCGGCGAATCGCGCGTCTCGCGCACCGTATCGATCAATGGACACGTTCCAACGAAGGATAGAGAAGGAGCAACTTACAATGACCGAAAAGAAGCAAGCGCTGCTGGTGTTCAGCAAACCGCCCATCCCGGGCATGGTGAAAACGCGCCTGACCACCAAGCACGGCGGCTTTCTCTCCGACGAGCAGGCGGCCGAGTTCTTCAAGCGCTGCCTGTACGATGTGTGCGAGGCGTCCATGCACGCGCTCATCGAGCTGCAGCGCGCCAACGACGCGCTCGTGGCGGAAGACCCTACCGCCGACAAGATCACCTACGACTTCTTCGTGTCCACCACGCCGGCGGAAAACGTCGAGCTCATGAAGGAGACGTTCGATGCCATAGGCCCGTGGCCGATGGAGATCCACTACCTCACCGACAAGGGCGCCACGTTCGACGACCACTTCGACGACGCCTTCGCGCAGATCTACGCGCTGGGGTATGAGCACATCGTGTCGGTCGGCGGCGACATTCCCACCATGCCGAAGTCGCACATCACGCAAGCGTTCCAGTGGCTCGACTACTTCCAGGCGCAGGGCACGCCGGGCTTTGTGTGCGCGCCGTGCCAGGAATGCGGCACGTCGCTGGTAGGCACGTCGTACAACACCGGCATCAACCACCAGGGCGTGTACTACAACCTCAACGGCAAGCCCGCGCTCGACGCCTACATGGAAAAGACCGCCGAGAAGAACATCCCCGTGGCGTACTTCGCGCCCGTGGCCGACATCGACGAGAAGGTCGACCTGGCGCACGCCATCTCGTGCATGAACGCCATCAAGCAGGCGGCGCAGTACCAATCCGAGCTGTTCGTGCCGCAGCGCGTGATCGACTGGGTGGAATTCATGAACATTCGCGTGACCACCCCGCCGAACGACGAGCACGATCCGAGGCAGTATATCGACGAATAATTTCGTTTTCGAAATTATTCGTCCGAGCGCTTCTCGCTGACTTGTGCTTGTGGTGCGAGATCGGTGTGACAAAAGGATAGGGCGAAATTGCGCAATTGGTGCGCAATTGGGACGTTCCAAATTGCATATGACGAACGACCGAGGAGTGAAACTTGAAGGAACTGCATACGACCGGGGCGCTGTGCCCGACGTGCTTGAGGGAGCTGCCGGCGACGGTTTACGCCGACGACGAAGGCGTGGTGTGGATGACGCGCACCTGCCCCGAGCACGGCAAGCTCGACACGCGCATGTGGCCTGACGCCGAGCACTACCAATGGCTGCGCTCCGAGGCGTTTCCCAAGACGAAGCCGCAAAACACCACGCCTATCATGGCGCGCTGCCCCTTCGGCTGCGGCACGTGCGGCCGGCACGAGCGCCGCGGCACGCTGCTTGAGATCGAGGTCACGCGCAACTGCAACCTGCATTGCCCCGTGTGCTTCGCCAGCTCCAAAACCGGCGAGGACGACCCGACGCTCGAGGAAATCTCGGCGATGTACGACGTGATCGCCGACGCCGTGGGAACCGACGGTGCCGTGCAGCTCACGGGCGGGGAGCCCACGTGCCGCAAAGACTTGGTCGACATTATCTACATGGGTCGGCAAAAAGGTTTTTGGGGCATCGAGGTGAACACGAACGGCCTGGTCATCGCCGCGCGCGACGGATATCTCGAGGACTTGGTGGCGGCGGGTTTGACGGGCGTGTACCTGTCGTTCGATGGTCTCACGGGCGAAGTGTACGAGGGCACGAGCGGGCGCGCGAACTTGCTCGACGTGAAGCTGCGCGCCATCGAGCGCTGCCGCGAGGTGGGCATCCAGGTGGTGCTCTCGGTGGCGGTGGTGGCGGGCCTCAACGACAACCAACTGGGCGACCTTCTGCGCTTTGCGCTGGAGAACTCCGACGTGGTGGCGGGCTTGGCGCTGCAGCCGGCGTTCACCTCGGGTCGCTTCGAGGCCGAGCGCGCCTTGCCGATGAGCGCGGGCGATGTGATCTTCGGGTTGGCGGAGCAGTCGGACGGCTTGCTCGACGTGCGCGACATTTGGCCTTTGGGCTGCTCAAGCCCGCTGTGCGACACGGGCGTGTTCCTGGTGAAGAGCGACGACGCCGATCACCCGAGCGGCTTTTACCCTGCCACGCGCCGCATGACCATGGAGGAGTACGCCGCCGGCTACAGCCCCGACTCGCCGCAAGGCTCGGTGTTCCTCGACATTCTGTACAAGAAGGGCGTCGAGGTGAAGACGGGCCTTTCGGTCATCATCATGAACTACATGGACGCGGTGTCGATGGACACGCAGCGTTTGCGCGAGTGCTCGATGATGGTGACGGTGCCCGACGGCCGCGCCATTCCGTTTTGCAGCTACCACCTGACGGACGCCGCCGGCAAGCGCGTGTACCCGCCGTGGGGCAAAGAAGAGCTGCGCGGCGTCGGAGATCGAGTTTAAGTTCCGCCCGGCGCGCGGCAGCCTTGCGAGTCCGTGCTCAAGCAATGGCTCGCGTTGTGAAACAGCCCACTGGGCTGTTTCAGTCGCTGCGCAACCTGCGCGCGGGCTCGCAAGACTGCCGCGCGCCTCGGTTGTCTGCTCTGTGGCTGTAAACGCCGCGTAGAATGGAAGATGAGGAGATACATGGCCGACTACAAGATAACGAACGATCCCACGCGGTGCGTGCAATGCGGGTTGTGCGTGGCGTTTTGCCCGTGTTACGTGCTGGAGTTCAACGACGAGGGCTACCCGTACGCGGCGCACGCGTCCGCGTGCGTGGGTTGCACCACGTGCGCGGGCAACTGCCCGAAGCGCGCGCTTTTGGTGGAGGCGACGGGCGACGCCGCCTACAACCCCTTCGCCGACGAGCCGCGCAGCGAGCCTATCGCGTCCGACCTGCGCGAGCAGTACGCCGAATGGCAGCGCGTCATCATGGAGAAGCTCGATATGCGCTGGCAGCCCGTGGCGGTGAGCCTCATCGACAAGGACGAGCCTTTGCCCGACGTTCCCATGCCGCCCGAGAACCTGCGCTTCTGCCAAGCCATGATGGCGGCGCGGCGCGGCGCGAGCATCCTCATGCCGCCGCACAAGCACTCCTGCCCCGACGGCACGTCCATCTTCGGCATGACCGGCGTGCCCGAGAAGCTGGCGACGGGCGAGATTTACGTGCTCTTCCACAAGGTGGTGAACGCCGAGGCCGCCGCCCGCATGGTGGCCGAGCGCCCCACGTTGCCGCCGAAGAGCCGCCGCGCGACCTACGTGGCGCCGCTCAACAAGACGGTGCGCGAGCCTGAGGTGGTGGTGTTCACCGGCACGCCCGAGCAGATGATGTGGCTGTGCATGTCGATGAGCTACTACTCGGGGCATCGCCACGACTTCCACGCCAGCGGGTTCAACTCGATGTGCGTGGAGGCGGTGTTGCTGCCCATGGAAAACGACGAGCCCAACATCACGTTCGGCTGCTACGGGTGCCGCGCGGCAAGCGACATCGGCGAGGACATGATGTTCATGGGCGTGCCGACGCATCTGCTGCCCACCATCGCGCAAGGCGTCACCGAGCTGGCGAAACGGGTCATCCCCGACTCGCGGAACAAAATCTACGTTCCTCCGATTATGTAGGGGGGAACATGGCGAAACCGCTTTTTTCGTTGCGGCCGGCGGTTGAGGCCGACCGGGAGTACCTCGACTCGTACTGCTACAGCGAGGGCATGGACTACCTGCCCTCGCTTGACGGGGTGACGGTGGCTGCCAACAGCGCCGACGAGCCGGTGGGCTTCATTCGCATCGCGCAGGGAGCTAACGGGTTTGCGCACGTGAATCCCGTGGTGGTGCACGAAAGTTGGCGCGGGCATGCGGTCGGTCGCGCGCTCGTAAACGACGCGCAGCGCGCCCACGGCGAGCTGCGGCTGATCGCGCGCGGCAAGTCGAAGCCCTTCTACGACGTGCTCGGCTTCGAGAACTGCGCATGGGAAGACATCGACATGACCGTTACCGAGAACTGCGACGGCTGCCCGATGATCGAGGAGTGCTCCCCTCAGCCGATGCGCCGTGCGCAAATTCCTTCGCGCCCCAAGGAACCCAAGAAGAAAGCGCGCCCGAAGAAGAAGCACTAAGGTGCAGCTGTAACGTGTAATTGGGACGTTCCAAATTGCATATTTGCATCCCGCTTGCGCCGCAAACGGTCAGCGTGTAATTTGGAACGTCCCAATTACACCAATTACACCAAACAACACAAACGGGCTGCGTGCAATTTGGAACGTCCCAGTTAAACCGGGGTGTTTGCGCGAAGCGTGGCGGCGGGGGCGAAAGATGTTACGCTTGAATGCGCGTCGCCTTCGCGTAGGCGCCGTGCTGCACGCACAGGAGGCTCTCGTAGGGCGTAAGCTGTGCGCGCTCGTCGCGTGTGGCCAGCGTGCCGGCCTTCGTGACGACGCCGACCACCAGCAAGTGGTCGCCCGCTTCCTGGATGCTTTCGACAACACCGACTTCCCAGGAAAAGCTGTGCAGCAAAACGGGCACAAGGCGCTCGGCGGCGGCCACCTCGGATGCGCCAACGGCTGCGGCTGCGTCGCTCTGCGCCTCTTGCGCAGGGCGATCGGCGGCATCGGTGGCGTTCCCGACGTCCCCGACGCGCACCAACTCATGCTCAACTGCCGCGCCCTTGTCGACAAGGCGCCCGGTGTTGCCGCCGCAGAACTCCACGAGGCGCACGCCTTCCGCGTCGGCGGGCGGCACAGAGATCGAGAAGCACCCCGTTTCGCGAATGATGCCCATCGTGTGCGATTTCGCGCGCAGGGCAAACGCCACCATCTCAGGGTTGTGCGACACCGGCGTTACCCAGATAACGGTGGCGAAGCACACCTCGCCCGCGTTCGAGCGCGCGCCGATAAGGCAGGCGGGGCGCGGGTCTTGCAAGGCGGCAACGTCGCGCCCGCTCACCAGCGCGAAGTCGGAAAGCGAGCGCGAGGCGTTCATGACCGGCTACTCCTCGGCACTCTCGCCGTCGGCTTCGGCGCCATGGGCGCACACGGGCGCGTCGGGCAAGTCGATGCCGAGCGCGCACGCTGCCTGGCCGCGCAGCTCCTCAAGCGTGAGCTCGTAGCACGCCAGCGCGTCGATCCAGCGGCGCAAGCAGTGGTAGCCCTTCTCCGTCAGCGTGAACAGGCGTTTCGCCGAGCCTTCCGCCGGCGTGTCCCACTCAGAGGTCACCAGCCCCGACTCCTCCATGCGCTTGAGCGCGCGGTAGATGCCGGTGGCGTCGGGCTTCTTGCCCCCAAACATGGGGGAGTGCGCGGCCTGTTGCACGATGATGTAGCCGTGCATGGGTGCTTGGTTTTGGGCAAGCAGGGTCAAGATGGTGGGCTGGGACAGGCGGTTCAGCGACTTGCCCAGCTCGGCGCACTCTTTCAGGTCCTCGTCGGATTTCGGATGGCATCCGCTCCACATAGGTGAAACCTCTTTCTCGCATAAGTTGGCTGAAACACGTTGTCCATCATCCCATAACTATTTTCATCTTGCAAATAGTTATGGGGAAAGTCGCACAAAATGAGGAAAGGGAAGCGAGCGGCAGGGAGGGGTGGGAAGAGGGAAGCGAGCGGGGGTGCAAAGCGCGGCGCGTGAAGCGGGGGCGGCGCGGCGCGGAAGGCGAGGTTCCTCGCGCCGCGCGCCGAGAAACACCGTGCGTCCACATTCCGCACCTGCCCTTGCCCTACAATGACCGTATCTGTTTTCGCGAGAGCAGGGAGGCTGCGTATGTGCGGCATTGTGGGTTACACGGGGGCGGATGCGGCTCAGGGCATCTTGATCGAGGGGCTCACGCGGCTTGAGTACCGCGGGTACGACTCGGCGGGCGTGGCCATCCAAGACGGCGGAAAGCTGCAGGTTATCTGCCGCAAGGGCAAGGTGAGCGAGCTGGCCCACACGCTTTCCCACTTCGACTTCCAGGGCACGTGCGGCATCGGGCACACGCGCTGGGCCACGCACGGGCGCCCTTCCGAGGTCAACGCGCACCCGCATACCTCGTGCAAGGGCGACATCGCGGTAGTGCACAACGGCATCATCGAGAACTTCGCCGAGTTGCGCGAGGAATTGACCGGCCGCGGGCACGTGTTCGCCAGCGAAACCGACACCGAGGTGGTGGCGCACCTGGTGGAGGAGGCGTACGCGGAAGGCGAGGCGCGGCGCGCGCAGGGCGAGGAGCCCCTGTGCGGCAGCGTGCTGGCGGAGGCCGTGATCGCGGCGTCGCAGCAGCTCGTGGGCGCGTACGGGCTTGCCGTCACCTGCGAGCAGGAGCCGGGCGTCATCGTGACCACGCGCAAGGACTCGCCCATCGTGGTGGGGCGCGGCGGCCGTGGCAGCTACGTGGCCTCAGACATCATCGCGATGATCGACGCCACGCGGGACGTGGTGGTGCTCGCCGACGGGCAGGTGGCGGTGCTCTCGCCCGACGGCGTCGCGTACTTCGACGAGGTGGGGCACACGGTTGAGCCGCACGTCACGCACGTCGACTGGGACGTCGACGCGGCGGAAAAGGGCGGCTACCCCGACTTCATGCTGAAGGAGATCCACGAGCAGCCGCGCGTCATCCGCGACACGCTGGCGGGGCGCCTGACCGCAGGCGCGCTCACCATCGACGAGCTCGACATGACGGCCGAGGAGCTCGACCTCATCGACCGCGTGTACGTGATCGCCTGCGGCACGAGCTACCACGCGGGGCTCATCGCGAAGAATCTGATCGAGGGCTGGGCGCGCATCCCCTGCGAGGTCGAGGTGGCAAGCGAGTTCCGCTACCGCAACCCCATCATCACGCCGACCACGCTCGTGGTGGCGGTCAGCCAGTCGGGCGAGACGGCCGACACGCTGGCGGCCATTCGCGACGCGCGCGTGAAGGGCGCCAAGGTGTTCGGCATCACGAACGTGGTGGGCAGCCCCGTGGCGCGCGAGAGCGACGGCGTCATCTACACGAAGGCCAACAAGGAGATCGCCGTGGCGTCCACCAAAAGCTTCCTCGGCCAGGTGGTGTCGCTCACCCTGCTCGCGATGCTGCTGGCGCAGAGCAAGGGGAAGCTGCGCACCGCGCAGATCCGCCTGCTGTTCCGCGAGCTGGCCGACACGGCCGAGCAGGTTGAGCGCATCTTGGCCGAGTGCACGCCGGCGGTCGAGGCGGCGGCGCTTGCGTGCAAAGACGCCGCCAGCGCGCTGTTTATCGGGCGCGGCATGGGCAGCGCCATCAGCTACGAGGGCGCGCTCAAGCTCAAGGAGATCAGCTACCTGCACGCCGAGGCGTACGCCGCCGGCGAGATGAAGCACGGACCCATCGCGCTTATCGACGAGGGGTTCCCCGTGATCGCCATAGCCACGAAAAGCCCCACCTACGACAAGGTGGTGTCGAACCTGCAGGAGGCGAAGGCACGCGGCGCGATGGTGGTTGCCGTGGCGACCGAGGGCGACGAGGACATTCGCGCGCACGCCGACCACGTGATCTACATCCCGAAGGTGCGCGACGCGTTTTCCGCCATTACCGCCAGCGTGCCGCTGCAGCTGTTCGCGCGCGCGATTGCCGTTCAGCGCGGCTGCGACGTCGACCAGCCGCGTAACCTGGCGAAGTCGGTGACGGTGGAGTAGGGCAGCGGTGCAGGGCGTGGAAGAACAGAAGACGCTGTCGTTGACGGTGGCGTACAACGGCGCGCCGTTTTGCGGGTTTGCGCGGCAGCCGGGACAGTTGACGGTGCAGGGCGAGCTTGAGCACGCGCTCGGCTTGCTGTTTCGCCGCGAGGTTGCCACGGTGTGCGCGGGCCGCACCGACGCGGGCGTGCACGCGCGCGGGCAGGTGGTGAGCTTCGACGTTTCCGAAGAGGAACTGCGCGACCGCACGCCGCGCTCGCTTCTGCGCTCCTTGGGCGCGCTCACGCACGACGCGGTGGCGGTGCGCGCGGTGGAGGAGCGCCCGCGCGGCTTCTCGGCGCGCTTCGACGCCGTCTCGCGCGAGTACCGCTACTTCATCTGCGTCGACGAGACGCCGCCCGTCTTCATGCGCGACTTCTCGTGGCATATTCCGAAACCTCTCGACGTGGCGGCCATGGAACAGGCGGCTGCGCACCTGATCGGCGAGCACGACTTCAAGAGCTTTTGCTTGGCGGCGAGCGCGAAGGACAAGCCGACGTGCCGCAACGTGAACGAGGTGTCGTTTGCACGCGAGCGCGTGATGGGCGAGAACATGCTGGTGGTGAAGGTGGTCGGCAACGCGTTTCTGCACTCGATGGTGCGCACGACGGTGGGCACGCTGGCGATGGTGGGGCGCGGCCAGCGCGAGCCCGACTGGGTGTGTGACGTGCTGGCGGCGCGCGACCGCTCGGCGGCGGGCGAGAACGCGCCCGCGCAAGGGCTCGTGTTCTGGCAGGTGAACTATGGGGAATAGGGGCGCGGGCGCGGCGCGTGACGAGGCGCCGAGAGGCGAAGAATCTCGCTGTGGGAGCGACGCACCTGGAAAGGCGCGCGTGCGGCGTCATGCCCCCTCAACGTTTCAGATGCTCTACGAAAGCCGCGACAAACGTTTGTGCCTGTTCGAGAGCCACGACGGCCACCTCTCGGCCGTCGACACGTCAAAGCTGGCGTGAGGGCGAATACGGGGGCGCATGTGCAATTGGGAACGTCCCAATTGCACCTAGCGTATGGCTGCTGCGGCGTCGTCGGCGGTTTTCGGGAGCGTGTCGCTCTCGAAGTAGATGCGATGCCACATGAGGAACATATAGACGATCCATATCTTGCGCGAGCGGTCAGCGCCGGCCTTGTGCTCGTCGAGCAGACGCACCAGCTCGTCGGTGTTGAAGAAGCGTTGCGCGGTGGGGCTTGTGAACCATGTCTTCACCTGGTTGTAGTAGCGCTCCTCGCGCAGCCAGTTCACCACGGGCACGGGAAAGCCGAGCTTTTCCTTCTGCGCCCAGTCTTTCGGGATGGCGAACTCGGCGGCGTCGCGCAGCGTGATCTTGGTTTGCTCTGAGTCGGCCTTGAGGCGCGTGGGGATGGTGGCCGACACGTCGAACACCTGCTTGTCCAGAAACGGCACGCGGCTTTCGAGCGAGTGCGCCATCGACATCTTGTCGGTTTTGAGCAGGATGTCGCCCACCAGCCAGAAGTATAGGTCGACGTACTGCATACGCGTAGTCTCGTCGAGCTCGGTCACCTCGGCGTACACGGGCGCGGTGAGCGACTGCGGGGTGGGAGGGACAGCGGTTGGGCGGGGAGCTGCGGCGGTTGCGCCGGCGAACGCCTCGCCCGCCGCGCCCCGCTTGCCCGCGCGCAAGCGTTCGCGCTCATCGGGCGTGAACGCCACGCCATTTGCGTTGGTGTAGTACCAGTCCTCGGCCGTCTCGCTCGCGCGCTCCAGGTAGTTCGCCCCGCGCACGCCCAACGCACGCGCCGCCTTCGACGCCCCGCGCAGCAGCCCCTTCGGCGCCCAATTCAGCTTTTGGTTCGCGAACGGCACCTGGTAGATGCGGTAGCCGCCGAAGAACTCGTCGGCCCCTTCGCCGGAAAGCACGGCCTTTACCTGCTTGGCGGCAATTTGGTCCACGAAGTAAAGCGCCACGGCCGACGGGTCGGCGGAAGGCTCGTCCATGTGCCACTGCACGCGCGGCAGGCTTTCCCAATACTCCGCCTCGCCGATGTACTTGGACGTGTTCGCGATGCCCAGCTCGTCCGCCAGCTCCTCAGCCCACGAGATCTCGTCGCGCATCGTCTTGCCGCCCGCGCCCTCCGCGTTGCCGGCGCCGGCGTTTTGGTAGCACTCGAATCCCACGGTGAACGTTTTGATGGCGGGGTTTTCCTTCGCCAGGCACGCCGCCATGTAGCTGGAGTCGATGCCGCTCGACAAAAAGCTGCCCACCTCGACGTCGGCGACGTTATGGTAGCGCACGCTTTCGCGCATGGCGGCGTCGATGGTGCGCGCCGTGTCCTCGCGCGAGCGTTGCTCGTCGAAGCAGTAGGTGGGGCGCCAGTAGCGCACGGTGTCGACGGTGCCGTCGGCGTGCACGGTCATGCAGTGGGCGGGCGCAAGCTTGAAGATACCCTTGAAAAACGTCTCGTCGAGCGCGCTGAACTGGAAGCACAGGTACTGCTCGAGCGCGTCCTCGTTGAGCGCGCGCGTGTAGGCGGGGTGCTCCAGGATGCACTTGACCTCGCTGGCGAAGATGAACTGGGTGCCGCGCGCGGTGTGCTGCAGCGTGTAGTAAAACGGCTTGATGCCGAAGAAGTCGCGCGCGCAAAACAGCTCGCGCGTGCCCGCGTCCCAGATGGCGAAGGCGAACATGCCGCGCAGACGGTTCAGGGCCGCTTGCCCCCATGCGAGGTAGGACACCAGCAGCACCTCGGTGTCGGAGTTGGTGGCGAACTGCCAGCCGTCCGCCTCAAGCTCGGCGCGCAGGTCGCGGTAGTTGTAGATCTCGCCGTTGAACACGATGGCGAACTGCCCGCGCGCAAGGCCGCGCGCCTCGCCTTGGACGAACGTGCCGTCGGCGGCAAGGGCGGGGGAGGTCACTGCGCTTTCGCGCTCGCCGGTGGCGCGCACGAGCGGTTGGTTGCCGCCTTCGAGGTCGATAAGCGAGAGCCGCCGGTGCCCGAGTGCTATGCCCTCGTCGAGGTATTGTCCCTCGCCGTCGGGCCCGCGGTGGGCCATAACGTCGCACATCGACTTCAAAACGGGCAAGTCTTCGGGCAGGGCGCCCGTGAATCCGCAGATGCCGCACATGGTGGTAGAGAACTCCTTAGCGATTGGTTTTTCCTGCGTTTCATGATACTTGAAAGGCGTGCTTTCCGCGTGAGGCGCTTGCCGCCCGTCATGCAAACCGCACAGCTTCGCGCGTTTGCGGTGCCTGTTCGGGTGAAGTGCCAGTATAATGTTTCGTCAATGTTTCGAGCGCTTTTGCCGGCGCGGGCTTCGCAAGGGAAAGCCGACGTGCGGCTCGGGCGCTTTTTGCAGCTGGCGGACGAGAGACGTCGGCAGGGGAATCAAGATCGGAGATCAAAGGCTATGGCAACAAAGGGAGAGGCCCGCGCGTCTTGGTCGGGCAAGTGGGCTTTCATTTTGGCCGCCGCCGCATCGGCGGTTGGCTTGGGAAATATGTGGCGCTTTCCGTACTTGGCGGCCAAGTACGGCGGAGGCACGTTCCTTCTAACGTACCTTTTGCTCGTGTTCACGTTCGGCGTGTCGCTGTTGCTGCTTGAGACGGCGCTCGGCCGCTACACGGGCCAGTCAGCCATCGGCGCGTTCAAGGCGTTCGGCAAAAAGTACGCGTTCATCGGCGTTTTGGCGTCGGCGGTGCCGTTCATCATCACGCCGTACTACTGCATCATCGGCGGCTGGGTGACGAAGTACGCGTTCTCGTACCTCGCCAACGGCCCCGAGGCGCTCGCCGACGGCGGCACGTTCTTCACGGGGTTCATCACCAGCGAGGTGGAAAGCTTCATCTTCGCCGCCATTTTCATGATCATCGTGTTCGTGGTGGTGGCGCTCGGCGTGAAGGGCGGCATCGAGAAGGCGAATTTGTTCATGATGCCGGCGCTCATCGTGATGGCGGTCGTCATCGCGTTGTACACGCTCACGATGCCGGGCGCGATCGACGGCGCGCTGTACTACCTGGCGCCCGACTTCTCGAAGTTCTCGCCCGAGCTGGTCATCGGCGCGTTGGGGCAGATGTTCTACAGCTTGTCGCTGGCCATGGGCATCATGATCACCTACGGCAGCTACCTCGACAAGAAGTCGAGCTTGACCTCGAGCGTTGCGCGTATCGGCGGCTTCGACATCGGCGTGTCGTTTTTGGCGGGCCTCATGATCGTGCCGGCGGCGTTCGTGGCCATGGGCTCGGGCGATGCGGTGGCGGCGAACTCCGGCCCCTCGCTCATGTTCGTCATTCTGCCCACGGTGTTCGCCGACATGGGCGGCATGGCCACCATCGTCGGCTTCGTGTTCTTCCTGCTGGTGCTGTTCGCGGCGCTGACCAGCGCCATCTCGCTGACGGAAACCTGCACGTCCATCATCCAAGACGGCGCGGGCGTGTCGCGCAAGAAGGCGCTTGCCATCGTGTTCGCGTTCGTTTTCGTGGCGGGCATGGTGGTGA
>JAUNGO010000003.1 GCA_030524475.1 Eggerthellaceae bacterium
GTGTGCTGACGGCGGCGAGAGCTTTGCGGTGATTCGCTCGGCGGGCGACACCATTTTGTCTGCCGACGACAAGGCGGGAATCGCGGCAATCTTCGAAGGCGTGCGCGCGACGCTGGAGGCGGCATCGGCGCGTCCCTCCATCACCGTCGTGCTCACCACTTGCGAGGAACAGAGCCTGCTCGGCGCCTCGGCGCTCGACCCCGCCGCGTTCGATCCAGCGATGTTTAACCCCCCCACTACACCCACTGCGGAGCCCGCGCCTGAGGCGGTCCCGTGCTTCGTGCTCGACGCCGACGGGCGCCCAGGGTCGATCGTCGTTGGTGCGCCGTTTCACTACACGATGCGCGCGACGTTCGCGGGTCGGGCGGCCCATGCGGGCGTTGAGCCCGAGGCGGGAGCAAGCGCCGTTCAGATGGCGGCGCACGCGATAGGGAACATGCCGCTTGGGCGCATCGACGAGCGCACGACGGCCAATGTCGGTGTGATCGCGGGCGGCGCGGCGGTCAACGTCGTGCCCGGCGAATGCCGCATCGAGGGGGAGTGCCGCTCGCTTTACGAGGACCGCGTGAACGCGCAACGCGACGCCATGACGGCCGCGTGCGAGGCGGCGGCCGCGCGTTTCAGCGGCACGGTGGACGTTGCGTGGACGGTGGACTACCCGGGCATCCTCCACGAGCCCGACGCGCCCGTTGTGCAACGACTCGCGCGCGCGGCCGAGGCAGCGGGCCTCGCTTCTCGGCTCACGGTTTCGGGCGGCGGGGCCGACGCCAACGTTTTGGGCACGAAAGGCGCCTGCGCCGTCACGCTCGGCATCGGCATGACGAACTTCCATTCCGTCGACGAATACATCGCGGTGCGCGACTTGGAGGGCGCGGCGCGCTACGTCGAGGCCATCATCGCCGAATACGCCCGCTGACGCGTGAAATTCCCCGCTGAAAAGATTTCGGCGCAAAAGACCCTTCGCGCAAACAAACCCCTCGGCAATAAAGGCTTTCGACGCAAGAAACCTTTCAACGCGCAAAAATCCTTCGCCACAAAATTCTCACACGGAGTGTGGCTCTTTCCTTCCGCGCTCGACCGATACCGCCTTCCACCTGCGGAAATCCGTTCGCCGCTTTATGGATACGCCCGGACGCGTGGCGTTTGACAAGCTGGAAAAAGGTCACTAATATACCGCCTTGCGTCTCTTCGAGGCGTATGTTTTCGTGCGCTTACCCAAGCTGTTTTGTGAGGCGGCAAGGGTAACAACAGGCGGGTTTAGGCGAGTCGCATAGCCGTGAAGCGCCGCCGCTGCCGAAGCGCGCAGCCTCCGCGCTGTAAGCGAGCGCAGCTGCGGCGCTGAGCGGCTAGGCGGCCGCATAAACCCGCCGTCAGGATGAAGAAAGGAATGAGTCTTGCCTACTATTAACCAGCTGGTCCGCAAGGGCCGCAAGAAGGCGGTTGACAAGTCCAAGACGCCGGCCCTGCAGGGCAACCCGCAAAAGCGCGGTGTGTGCACGCGTGTGTTCACCACCACGCCGAAGAAGCCGAACTCGGCTCTTCGCAAGGTGTGCCGTGTGCGCCTCGTCAACGGCATGGAAGTCACCGCCTACATCCCCGGCGAGGGACACAACCTCCAGGAGCACTCGATGGTGCTCATCCGCGGCGGTCGTGTGAAGGACCTCCCCGGCGTGCGCTACAAGGTCATCCGCGCCGCGCTCGACTGCGCGTCGGTCGACAAGCGTCGCCAGGCCCGCAGCCGCTACGGCGCCAAGCGCCCCAAATAAGTAATCGCTAAGTCGCGCGGGCTGGTAAACGGGCCGCTTCGGCGCAAGGAGCCGCAAGTGGTGCAGCCTAATGGGACACGCCGCCAAAGGAGGGCGGCGCCCGGAAGCGCGCAGAACAAGAAGGAGTTAGTACATGCCGCGTCGTGCAGCAGCTGTCCGTCGTGAAACCCAACCGGACGCAAAGTACAACAACCGCCTCGTCACGCAGCTGATCAACAAGGTCCTGCTTGACGGCAAGAAGTCCCTCGCCGAGGGCATCGTCTACGGTGCGTTCGACATCGTGGAGGAGAAGACCGGCGAAGACGCCCTGTCCGTTTTCAAGAAGGCGATGGACAACGTGCGCCCCACCCTTGAGTGCAAGCCCAAGCGCGTGGGCGGCGCCACCTACCAGGTGCCGATGGAGGTCAACTCCCGTCGCGCCACCACGCTCGCCATCCGCTGGATCGTCGACTTCTCTCGCAAGCGCAAGGAGCACACCATGAAGGAGCGCCTCGCCAACGAGATCATCGACGCCTCCAACAACACCGGCGCCTCCATCAAGAAGCGCGAGGATATGTATAAGATGGCCGAGGCCAACCGTGCGTTCTCGCACTACCGTTTCTAGGGTCCGGTGAGAGAGCACATGGCAAAGATTGATCTGAGGGATACGCGCAACATCGGCATCATGGCCCACATCGACGCGGGCAAGACGACGACGACCGAGCGCATCCTTTACTACACAGGCAAGACTCACAAAATCGGTGAGGTTCACGACGGCGCCGCCACCATGGACTGGATGGTCCAGGAGCAGGAGCGCGGCGTGACCATCACCGCGGCGGCCACCACCTGCTTCTGGAAGTACCCCGGCGGTGCTGAAGGCGGCAAGGAGTACCGCTTCCAAATCATCGACACCCCCGGCCACGTGGACTTCACGGCCGAGGTGGAGCGCTCCCTGCGCGTGCTCGACGGCACCGTCGCCGTGTTCGACGCGGTTGCCGGCGTGCAGCCGCAGTCCGAGACCGTGTGGCGCCAGGCCGAGCGCTACGGCGTGCCCCGCATCGCGTTCATCAACAAGTACGACCGCGTGGGCGCCGACTTCTTCCACGCCATCCAGACCATGCGCGACCGCCTCGACGCGAACGCGGTTGCCGCGCAGATCCCGATGGGCGCCGAGGACAACTTCTGGGGCGTCATCGACCTGGTGACCATGACCGCGTGGGACTTCAAGGCCGACGACAAGGGCATGACCTACCCCGAGCCGATGGACGCCATCCCGGACGAGTTTGCCGAGGACGCCGAGCTGTACCGCCAGGAGCTTCTCGAGGCTGCCGCCGACTGCGACGACGACCTCATGGAGAAGGTCCTCATGGAGGAAGAGGTCTCGGTCGAGGAGCTCAAGGCCGCGCTGCGCAAGGGCGTCATCGCGTGCAAGATCAACCCCGTGTTCGTGGGCTCGGCCTACAAGAACAAGGGCGTGCAGGAACTGCTCGACGCGGTGGTCGACTACATGCCGTCCCCGGTCGACATCCCGGCTATCAAGGGCACCAACCCCGACACCGACGAGGAGGAGGAGCGCCCGGCCGACCCGAAGGCGCCGTTCGCCGCGTTGGCGTTTAAGATCATGACCGACCCGTACGTGGGCAAGCTCACCTACCTGCGCGTTTACTCCGGCAAGCTCGACTCCGGCAGCTACGTGCTCAACGCCGTGAAGGGCAAGAAGGAGCGCATCGGCCGCTTGCTGCAGATGCACTCCAACCAGCGCGTCGACATCGACTCGTGCATGGCGGGCGACATCGTGGCCGTCGTGGGACTCAAGGACACCTCCACCGGCGACACGCTGTGCGCCGAGGAAGCGCCCATCATCCTGGAGTCCATGGAGTTCGCCGACCCGGTTATCGACATCGCGGTTGAGCCGAAGACGAAGGCCGAGCAGGACAAGATGTCCATCGCGCTTCAGAAGCTCGCCGAGGAGGACCCGACGTTCCGCGTGTCCACCAATCACGAGACCGGCCAGACCATCATCGCCGGCATGGGCGAGCTGCACTTGGAGATCATCGTCGACCGCCTGCTGCGCGAGTTCAAGGTCGAGGCGAACGTGGGCAAGCCGCAGGTTGCTTACCGTGAGCGTCCGGGCCACGAGGTGATGAGCGCCGAGGGCAAGTTCGTGCGCCAGTCCGGCGGCCGCGGCCAGTACGGCCACGCGGTCATCAATATGTATCCGCAGGAGGCCGGAGCGGGCTACGAGTTCGAGAACAAGATCGTGGGCGGCGTGGTTCCCAAGGAGTACATCCCGTCCATCGACAAGGGCATCCAGGAGGCGCTGAACTCCGGCGTTCTGGCTGGCTACCCGGTCGAGGACGTGCGCGTCGAGCTCATCGACGGCAGCTACCACGAAGTCGACTCTTCCGAGGCCGCCTTCAAGGTGGCGGGCTCCATGGCCATCAAGGACGCGCTGAAGAAGTCCAACCCGGTCATCCTGGAGCCGGTCATGGCCGTCGAGGTCGAGACCCCCGAGGAGTACACGGGCTTCGTCATGGGCGACATCCCCAGCCGCCGCGGCATGATCCAGGGCCAGGAGAAGCGCGGCAACGCCACGGTGATCAGCGCGAAGGTTCCGCTGGGCAATATGTTCGGCTATGCAACCGACCTGCGTTCCGGCACCCAGGGCCGCGCGGTGTACACCATGCAGTTCGACTCGTACGAGCCGGTGCCCAAGAGCGTTCAGGAAGAAATCATCAGCAAGGCTGGCGGGAACGCGTAAGCGCCGCGACAAGGCTATCTTTGGAGGTAAGGTAAGTGGCTAATCAAAAGATTCGCATCCGACTCAAGGGATACGATCATGAGATCGTGGATCAGTCCACGAAACTCATTGTCGACACCGCCCAAAAGACGGGTGCCAAGGTTTCCGGTCCTATTCCGCTGCCGACGGAGCGCAATATGTACTGCGTCATCCGCTCGCCGCACGTCAACAAGGACTCTCGTGAGCAGTTCGAGATGCGCACGCACAAGCGCCTGATCGACATCCTCGAGCCGACCCCGAACACGGTTGACTCGCTGATGCGTCTCGACCTCCCCGCGGGCGTCGACATCGAGATTAAGCTGTAAGGGGAGTTGCTAAACATGATTAACGCTATCTTTGGTAAGAAGATCGGCATGACCCAGGTGTGGGCCGAGGACGACACCGTCGTTCCCGTGACGGTCATCCAGGCCGAGCCCAACGTGGTGTGCCAGGTCAAAACCACCGAAACCGACGGCTACGAGGCAGTGCAGCTGGCGTTCGGAGAGATCAAGGCGAAGAAAGTGAACCGCCCGATGGCCGGTCACTACAACAAGTACGGTGTCGAGCCGAAGCGCAAGCTGCGTGAGGTTCGCGTGGAGAACGCTTCCGAGTACAAGCCCGGCGACCTGCAGACGGTGGCGGCGTTCGCCGACGTCAAGAAGGTCGACGTGCAGGGCACGTCCAAGGGCAAGGGCTTTGCCGGCGTCATGAAGCGCTACGGCTTCGCGGGCGGCCCGGGCGGCCACGGCGCGCACTTCCATCGCGCTCCGGGCTCCATCGGCCAGTGCGCCACGCCGTCTCGCGTGTTCAAGGGCGTGCGCCTTCCGGGTCACATGGGCTGCGACACCGTGACGGTTCGCAACCTTGAGGTTGTCCGCATCGACGAAGAGCAGAACCTGATTCTGGTCAAGGGCGCGGTTCCGGGCGGCAAGAACGGCATCGTGCGCGTTCGCATGGCTTAGTTCTCGACAACGTATTAAGGAGCTGCAAATACTATGGCAACTATTGATATCAAGGACGTGAAGGGGGAGGTCGTCGGCACCGCCGAGCTGGCCGAGTCCGTGTACGGCATCGAGCCGAACATCCACGTCATGCACCATGTCGTCACGGCGCAGCGCGCCTCGTGGCGTCAGGGCACCTCGAACACCCGCACCCGCGGCCAGGTTCGCGGCGGCGGCCGCAAGCCGTGGCGTCAGAAGGGCACCGGCCGTGCTCGTCAGGGCACCATCCGCGCGCCCCACTGGGTCGGCGGCGGCGTTGTGTTCGGCCCGCACCCCCGTTCCTACGACAAGAAGGTCAACCGCAAGGAAGTCAAGCTGGCCATGCGCTCGGCCCTGTCCGCCAAGCTGGCCGACAACGAGCTTGTGGTCATGAAGGACTTCGGCTTCGAGAAGCCCCGCACGAAAGACGCCGTGGCCGCGCTCAAGGCGCTTGGTCTCGAGGGCAAGCGCATCACGCTGGTCATCGGCAACGAGGATGTGGAGACGTTCCTGTCGTTCCGCAACATCCCCGAGGTTGACATCGTTCCCGTGGGTGACATCAACACCTATGAGCTCATTGACAACAAGGCGCTCGTGATTGTTGACACCTGCCTGGCTCGCATCGAGGAGGTGCTTGCATAATGAACAAGGATCCCCGCGAGGTTATCATCCGCCCCATCATCACGGAGCACAGCTACGACATGATGGAGAAGAACACCTACACGTTCGAGGTGGCGAAGAACTCGAACAAGATCGAGATCCGTCAGGCCGTTGAGGCTATCTTCGACGTGAAGGTGACGAAGGTGAACACCCTGAACGTGAAGCCGAAGCCGAAGCGCGTGCGCGGCCCGATTGGCAAAACCCGCACCTGGAAGAAGGCCATGGTCACGCTCAAAGAGGGCGACACCATCGAGATCTTCAGCGCGTAGCGCTCATAGCAAGTAACCGAACCGTTGCTTGACCAAAAGCCCCGAGGCGTTCGCTTCGGGGCTTTTTTGTGCGGCTCTATTCCCGTATCTCGAATTCTTCCCCGACAACCTCGTGCGTGATGTCGCGCAGCTGGCCAATCGGGTCGTCGAGCTCGCCTAGGAGCGTATGGCGGGCGGCCAATTCCTCGCTGTAGTCGCGCAAGGCGTACACGCCGAAGCTGCCGTCGGCGTCGGCATGGTTCACCAACGGCGTCCATGCCGCGTTCTCGACGCTCACGCCGCCGTCTTCGTTGCCCACGAAGTCGCAGGTCAGCATTCCTTCGAGCTCATTGGAGATTGCGGGCGAGTTGTGGTTTGAGAGGAAGTTTCCCAGCGAGTAGGCCACGAGCGTGCGGTGCCCCGTGGCGCCTTCGACCCACGCAAGCGGGCCGATGACGTGCGGGTGCGACCCTATTACCATGTCGACCTCAAGGTCGGCGAGGAGCTGGGCCCATCGCAGCTGGTCCTCGTCGGCCTCCATGAGGTTCTCGGTTCCCCAATGCATGGCGACGAGCACGACGTCGGCGGCCTCCTTCGCCTGCGCCACGTCGGCGCGTATGCGATCCTCGTCGATGAGGTTCACGGTGTAGGCGGGCAGATCGGCTTGCGAGAAGCCGTTCACGCCGTAGGTGTAGTTCAGCAGGGCGAACGTGATGCCGTTTCGTTCAACGAGGGCGAGCTCGGCGGCTTGCTCGGCGCTTGTGGCCGTCCCGGTGAACGCGACGGGTTGGGCGTCCCAGATCGAGCGCGAGTGCTCGATGGCCCCGAACGTTCCCCAGTCGTAGGCGTGGTTGGACGCCGACGCCACCAAGTCGAAGCCCGTCGAGACGATGGCGTCGGCCATTGAGTCGGTGGTGTTGAACGAGGGCCACCCTCTCGGCCCGATGTCCTCTCCGCCTAAGTGAACTTCTTGGCTGACGTAGGCGAGGTCGGCGCCTTCGATGTAGGACTTGACGGGCGCGTAGGCGGGCGCGTAGTCGTAGGTGCCGTCTCCCGCCTCTCCCGCAAGCGAGTCGGCCCAGTTGGCGATGGAGATCTCGGGCAGGTTGTCGCCGACGGCGACGAAGGAGACGCGGCGGTTTGCGGCGGCGTCTGCGACGGGCTCTGCGTCGGGGCTTTGCCTGTTGAGCGTGCATTGAGTAAAGACTACGACGAGGATAACCGTAACCGCGACCACGGCGAGGGCGAGAATCGCGACGCGCGGGACGGCAGTGCGCGCCGTGCGCGTTGCGTGTGGGGCGACGGCATACGGCGTGCGTGCGGCGCGCGGTGCAGCGACGTGCGCCGAGCGTGTGGTGCGCGGGGCACGCCGCGGCGTCGGTTTCCGTGCGGAGGCCGCGCTTTTGCGTTTCGCTGTGTCTGGCTTTCGCGTATGAACCATGCGATCCTCCTCGTCAGGGGGCGTTGGAAACCATTGTAGGCGAAGATGTCTTTCTTGCGCTGCGGGATGGGCTCGTTTTGGTGTCTTGCGTTTCCCTGCGCTTCTCGTGAATCGCGAGTCATTAAGCTCGATTGTAGGCTAGGATATCCCATGATAAACACGAGTTATGACTTACGAAAAGGCGCGAGAGCGTATGAGCCAAGCAGACCCTTCCGCAAATCCGCAGCTTCGGCGCGGCTTATTCCCGTGTTTTCGCTCAAAGGCGGGTGACAGGCATGGCCGTTGATATGTCGAGGCACTTCACGGCGCGCCAACTTGTCAAATACGCCTTGCCGTCTATCGTCATGACCATCTTCGCGTCGACGTACAGCATCGTCGACGGGCTTTTCGTGTCCAACTTCGCCGGCAAGACGGCTTTAGCGGCGGTGAACTGGGCTTTCCCCGTTTTGATGATTTTGAGCTCGGTGGGGTTCATGATTGGCACGGGCGGCAGCGCCATCGTGTCGAAAACGCGCGGTGAGGGCGACGAGGCGCGCGCTAACCGCTACTTCTCGCTGATGGTGTATGCCGCGCTCGCTATCGGCGTCGTGTTCGCCTTGGCGGGCGTAGGGCTTTTGCGCCCGTTGTACGCGCTCATGGGAGCGCAGGGCGAGATGCTCGACCTTGCCACCGTGTATGGACTGATCGCGCTCGTGTCGCTGCCGTTTTTCATGCTGCAGTACGTGTTCCAAAGCTTTTTCGTGGTAGCGGGCAAGCCCCAGCTGGGCTTTTTCGTGGTCGTGGCAGCGGGTGTCACGAACATGGTGCTCGACGCGCTGTTCGTCGGCATGTTCCAATGGGGCGTCGTGGGCGCCTCGATCGCCACCTCGGCAAGCGAGTTTGTGGGCGGCGGCGTTCCGCTCATATACTTCGCGCGCAAAAACTCGAGTTTTCTGAAGTTGGGGCGCACGCGCGTAGAGTGGCGCGTGCTCGGTCGCGCATGCGTGAACGGCTCGTCCGAGATGGTGAGCAACATCGCGTTTTCGCTGGTGGGCATGTTGTACAACTACCAGCTGCTGCGCTACCTCGGCGAGGACGGCGTGGCGGCGTACAGCGTGATCATGTACGTTGCCATGGTGTTCGGCGCGGTGTTCATGGGCTACACCGTGGGCACTTCGCCCCTCATGAGCTTTCAATACGGCGCGCAAAACCGAACGGAGATGCGCAGCCTATACCGCAAGAGCATGCTGTTCGTGGGCGCGTCCGGCGTGTGCATGTTTATTTTGGCGCAGACGTGCGCGCATGCGGCGGCGCTTGTGTTTGTGGGCTACGACGCCGAGCTGTGCGCCATGACCGAGCGCGCTTTTCGCATATACGCGCTCATATATCTCGTCATGGGCTTCTGTGTGTATGCGTCTTCTCTGTTCACGGCGCTGAACAACGGCTTGGTGTCGGCGGTCATCTCGTTTCTGCGCACGCTCGTGTTCGAGGTGGTGGCCGTGTTGGCGCTGCCTGTGCTTGTGGGCGCGCAAGGCATTTGGTTCGCCGCCCCCGCCGCCGAGTGCGTGGCGCTTGTCGTGTCGGCGGTGTTTATCGCGGTGCTCGGCCCGCGCTACGGCTTCATCGGGAAGGCGAAGGCGGGTAGCTAGCCTAGCACGCGTCTCAGGACTTCGATACGCGGCCTTGAATTCTCGAGTACCCTGTCGATCATGGGCAAGGCTTCGCTTGGCACCTCTTGCATCCGCGGCGCTTCCATCCCGCGGACTACTTCACGGACGGCGGCATCGAAGCTGTCGAGGCTGATGTCGAGATCAAGCGCAATGCTCAAGATGTCCTTCTCGTCGATGTCCGCCAATTCGCGGTGTTCTCCAATGTCGAAGGGCATTTTCGTCGAGTAGCCGCTCAGGGGGATGCACGTCACGTCGTACAGGGGGGCTAGGCGCCGCGCCGTCCACGCGGGATTGTAAAGCAGTGAGCTGTTCTTGAAATGCGCGTCCGAGTTGCCGACGGCGAAGTTGAACGCGAGCCGCTTGGCGAACTCGACGCGGTCTGCGGCGGGGTTGACGCATGTATCTTGAATGAGGTTGGCGGCGAAAATGGGGTAGCTCGCCTCAACGCCCTCGGGTTGATACTTGTAGTGGGGGTAAAGGCCAAGCGCTTGGCAGAAATCCTCTTGGTGAAGTCGCGCTACCTGACGCTTTCCGTTGCGGTTGATCCAAACGCGGTCGTATCTTTTGACGGCGATGGCGCCGTCGATGGCGGGCGCAAGCGAGACTTCCGCCGTCTCGATGCCGCACGATGCTGCCAGGACGGAGCAAGCGAGTTCATTAGCGGCAAGGTCCTCCTCGCCTTTGTGGGATATTTTGACGATGTGGGTCGATGGCGCGGTGCCGTACGGCACGAGCCAGTCGGAGACGTCGGAATTGGCGGCCTTGCGGCCCTCGGACAGCGTCCAAGCAACCTTCGATTGCGCGCCTGCGAGCGACAAGCGTGTTGACCGGGCGATTTCTGTTGCCGCGCGAACGGGATGCTCTTTCAGGGCCGAAACGGTTTTTGCGACGAGCGGCTCGTAGCGGGGGGTGAACTCGCGTTCGTCGGCGTCTTCCGCCGCGAACGTGAGCGCCCCGATGCTCTCGCAGCCAAGCCGCTCGATGAGCGCGAGGTAGTCGTTGCGGGGGATTTGATACGATTGCGCAAGAGCCCCGCGCACCTCGCCTTCGGGAAGGAGTCCTTGAAAGAACGGGCCGAAGTCCTGCTCGGGGTAAGGCTTTGCGTCGAGGGGAAGGCGATTCGACAGGCCGAGCTCTTGCGCGGCTCGCGCGCGGTGCACGTAGTCGCTTTCGTAGGCGAAGCTGGCTACTTTTCCGCGGTCATGCTCGATTCTCCCCAGAAGGAGTTTTTCGCCGCCGCGGTCGCAATAGACGAGAATGCCCATGCTAGCACCCCCTTGTTTTCGCGTAGAGATCGATGCCTATGTCGGCGCATACGCGGATGACCTGCTTGATGTTGCCGCCGGCGACGCCGCGCTCCAGCTCGCCTATGAAACGCGGCGAACACCCGCACGACTTGGCAAGCTGGACTTGCGTGAGGCCGAGCTCGCGTCGCCGGGCACGGACAAGCTGACCGAGGTCACTTGCGTCTCTGAGTCTGCCATCGGTGTTGCGCGGCTTTGGCGGAAGAAAGGAATCCATGTGCGGCTCCCAGTTACGGTTAGCTTGCTGTTTATGGTGGGATATCTTCCCAAACGGGATTATATCAGGGGAATAAAGGGAAATCATACCGTTTGGGAAGATTTGCTTGTAGGAGCATAAAAAGATCCCGAATGGGAAGATTTGATTGATATTGGCGCGTACTTTGTGGCAAATGGCCCGTCCCCTTGTCAGCTACGCGCGTCTTGCGTATTTGCCGTGCAGCTTGCTATAATGAACAGCGTGTTGATTTTTGTGCGAGCTGTCGAAAAGAGGTCGTGACGTGGCGAATGTCGAGACGCGAGCGGATGCGTCGTTGCCGACGGGCGCAGGCGTTTCGCAGACGTCGGCGCCGACCGACCGGCGGATTGCGCGCACGCGGCGCGCGCTGCGCCGGGCTCTCATCGAGCTGACCGAGGAGCGCGGGCTCGACGGCTTCACCGTCAACGACCTGTGCGCTCGCGCCGATCTCAACCGCGGCACCTTCTACAACCACTTCCGCGACAAAGACGACCTGCTCGTTACGCTCGAGGACGAGGTGATGGAGGGGCTGTTCCGCTTCCGCGGGGAAATCAACAAGATCACGCTGGTCGACTTGGCGAAGCTCAAGGTGTCGAAGGAGCCGCTCCCGCTTTTGGTCGAGCTGTTCGACTACCTGGGCGAGCAAGCCGACTTTTTGCATGCGATGCTGGGGCCTGGCGGCGACGTGAAGTTCGCGCCCCGCCTGCGCGACAGCATCTGCTCCGATCTCATTTTAGGCCTGCTCCACGAGCGTTACCGCAGCGACCCGACGCCGTTTGTGCAGTATTACGTGGCGTTTTACGCGTCGGCGTACGTGGGCGTGATCACGCGGTGGCTGGAAGGCGGCATGCAGGAAAGCTCCGAGGACATGGCGCGCATCGCCATGCGCCTTTTGTTTATCAAGCCGGGAGAATCGATCAAACTCTAAGAGGTGGTTGACGTGGCAAGTGTGTTCGACAAGAAGTTCGCGAAGGGCGCTGCGGCTGCAAAGGACGCGGCGGCCGAGGGCAGGCGCGCGCAACGCAAGGACGCGCAGGGGCGCAAGGCGTCGCGCGGGCAGCGCGAGGCGAAGAAGTACGTCCAGATCAAGACCGACGCCGACGTGGATCCCTGCCAGATGCGCGTGACGCGCGTGGAGGAGGCCAAGGCCGCCGCCGACGAGATAGCGCGGCGCGACGCGGTACTCGCGGAGGCGGACGGGCTTTTGCGCCTCGGCATCGACGTGGGCTCGACCACGGTGAAAATCGCCGTGCTCGACGCGCTTGGGCAGGTGAAGTGGGCGGTGTACCGGCGCCACCACGCCGACGTGCGCGCCACCATCATCGAGGTGCTGCGCGAGGCGGCCGCGGCGTACCCCACCGAGCGCATGACCATCGCCATCACCGGATCGGGCGGGCTTTTGCTGTCCCAGTGGCTCGGCATCACGTTCGTGCAGGAGGTCATCGCGTCGAAAACGGCCGTGGAAACCTTCATTCCGCGCACCGACGTGGCGATCGAGCTGGGCGGCGAGGACGCAAAGATCATCTACTTCGACAACGGCATCGAGCAGCGCATGAACGGCACCTGCGCCGGCGGCACGGGCGCGTTCATCGACCAGATGGCCGCGCTTTTGAACACCGACGCGGGCGGACTCAACGAGCTGGCGAAAAGCCACACGACCATCTATCCCATTGCCAGCCGCTGCGGCGTGTTCGCGAAAACCGACGTGCAGCCGCTTTTAAACGAGGGCGCGAAGAAGGAGGACATCGCGGCCTCCATCTTTCAGTCGGTGGTCACGCAGACCATCTCCGGCTTGGCATGCGGCCGCCCCATCCGCGGCAACGTGGCGTTTTTGGGCGGTCCTTTGCAATATCTGCCCGAGCTGCGCAATCGCTTCTACGAGACGCTGGGCCTTGAGGGCGACGCCATCATCGTGCCTGAAAACGCCCACCTGTTCGTGGCAAGCGGCTGCGCGCTGGCCGGCGCCTCCGAGGGCGCTGTCCCCGAGACGCTGGCCGACGTGCTCGCGCGCTTGGAGAATCTGGGCGACATGCAGGGCTCGGAGGTGGTGCGCCTGGCGCCGCTTTTCGCCGACGAGGCGGCCTATGAAGAGTTCAAGCTGCGCCACGATCGCGAGCGCGTGCGCCGCGCCTCGCTGGATGACTACCGCGGCGTGGCGTATTTGGGCATCGACGCGGGCTCGACCACGTTCAAGGCAGCGCTCATCGGCGAGGACGGTGCGCTTCTGTGGTCGACCTACGCCTCGAACAAGGGCGACGTGCTGGGCTGCGCGAAAGCGGCCATCGCGGAGCTGTACCGCGTGCTGCCGCGCGACGCGGAAACGGGCGAGCCGCTCGTGCGCATCGGCCACTCCACGGTGACGGGCTACGGCGAGGGGCTGCTGCTCGAGGCGCTGCGTGTCGACTCCGGCGAGATCGAGACGGTGGCGCATTTGCGCGGAGCGCAGGAGATGCTGCCGGGCGTGGAGTTCATCCTCGACATCGGCGGACAGGACATGAAATGTTTGCGCGTGAAGGACGGCGTGATCGACCACATCATGCTGAACGAGGCGTGCTCGTCGGGCTGCGGCAGCTTCATCGAGAGCTTCGCCACGGGTCTGAACTTGGACGTGGCTGAGTTCGCGCGCACCGCCATCAAGGCAGAAAACCCCGTTGACCTGGGCAGCCGCTGCACCGTGTTCATGAACAGCCGCGTGAAGCAGGCGCAGAAGGAAGGCGCCACGGTGGGTGACATCGCGGCGGGGCTCGCCATCTCGGTCATCAAGAACGCGCTGTTCAAGGTCATCAAGATTCGCGACCCGCACGACGTGGGCACGAAGGTGATCGTGCAGGGCGGTACCTTCTTGAACGACGCCGTGCTGCGCGCGTTCGAGCAGCTCTCCGAAGTGAACGCCGTGCGTCCCGACATCGCCGGTAACATGGGGGCGTTCGGCGCGGCGCTTCTGGCGCGCGACCGGTATCGCCATGCGCGCGGAATCGGGGGAAGCTCCATTCGGAAGCTTCGCAGCCCTCATTCCGCTTCCCCCGATTCCGCAGGGAGCGATGATGCGGTCGGAAGCGCCGGAAGCGCACACCTCACTGAGAGGGAGGGGGAAGCTGCGGCCGAAACGGCTTCGCTGCCGACTTCGACCCTTTTGTCCCTGGAAGCTATCGAGGCGCTGGCGCCGACGCATCGCACGGTTCGGTGCAAGGGGTGCTCGAACTCGTGTCTGCTCACCGTCAACGACTTCGGGGTCGACGAGGCCACGGGCAAGCATCGCCGCTTCATCACGGGCAACCGCTGCGAGAAGGGCGAAAGCCTGGGTACGGGCGCGGCGAAAACCGACGTGCCCAACCTCTTCGAGTACAAAAGCAAGCGCTTGTTCGACCACTACACGCCGCTTGAGCCCGATCAGGCGTCCCGCGGCACAGTGGGCATCCCGCGCGCGCTTAATATGTACGAGAACTACCCGTTCTGGTTCACCTTCTTCACGAATCTTGGCTACCGCGTGATGCTGTCCGACCCGTCCACGAAGAAAACCTACGAGGCGGGCATCGAGTCCATGCCGTCGGAAAGCGTGTGCTACCCGGCGAAGCTTTCCCACGGCCACATCATGAACCTTCTGGCCAAGCACCCCGACTTCGTCTGGATGCCGTGCAGCAAGTGGGAGCGCCAGGAGGACGACACGGCGGGCAACCACTTCAACTGCCCCATCGTGGCGAGCTATCCCGAGGCGCTGCGCCTGAACATCGACGAGCTGCGCGACAGCGACGTGGCGTTCGTGAGCCCGTGGCTGCCCTACGACAACAAGGAGCACCTGAAGCGCCGCCTGTTCGTGGAGCTGTCGGAGAACTTCGCCGCCGAGGTGGGCGTGGATGCCTCGCCGCTTACCCAAGCCGAGGTCGACGCCGCCGTCGACGCGGCGTGGGCCGAGGACGAGGCGTTCAAGCGCGACATGCGGCGCGCCGGCACTGAGACGCTCGCGTGGATGGAGAAAACGGGCACGCACGGCATTGTGCTGGCGGGGCGCCCCTATCACCAGGACCCCGAGATCAACCACGCCATCCCCGAGCTTTTGACCAGCTTCGGGCTGGCGGTGCTCACCGAGGACTCGATTGCTCACCTGGGGCAGCTTGAGCGCCCGATTCGCGTGGTCGACCAGTGGATGTACCACACGCGTCTGTACGCGGCGGCGAAGGTGGCCACTCAAAGGCGCGACCTCGACCTCATCCAGCTGAACTCGTTCGGCTGCGGCTTGGACGCGCTCACGACCGACCAGGTGCAGGAAGTGCTCGAGGCGGCGGGCAAGGTGTACACCGTGCTCAAGATCGACGAGGTGTCCAACCTCGGCGCCGCGCGCATCCGCGTGCGCAGCCTGCTGGCGGCGCTGAAAGACCAGGCCGACCGCGAGGCGGAGGCCGACGCCGAGGCCGCGGCGGCGGGACGTGCGTGCCCGGCGGCGTCCATCAACCTGGACGACATCGACAAGCTGGTGCCGGAAAGCTTTACCGAGAAGGCCGACGGCGTGGTGCGCGACGCCGAGGTGATTCAGCGCGAGGGCGAGTCCACCGAGTTCGCGCGCCCGCAGTTCACCGAGGAGATGAAGCAGGCGGGCTACACCATCTTGGCTCCGCAGATGGCGCCGTACCACTTCGAGCTTCTGGTGCCCATCTTCAAGCGCTTCGGCTACAACGTGGAGCTTCTGCCGAGCGTGGACCACGGCGCGGTGGACGCGGGCCTGAAATACGTGAACAACGATATTTGCTACCCGTCTATCCTGGTCACGGGGCAAATCATGGAAGCGGTTATGTCGGGCAAGTACGACACCGATAAGCTGGCCGTGCTCATCACGCAAACGGGCGGCGGGTGCCGCGCCACCAACTACATCGCGCTCATCCGCAAGGCGCTGAAGTCGGTGGGGTTGGCGCACATCCCGGTGATAGCGCTTTCGTTCAAGGACTTGGGCGAGGTGAACCCCGGCTTCAACATCACGCCGAAGATGCTGCTGCAGGCGGTGTACGCCCTGTGCTACGGCGACCTGCTGATGCAGTGCCTCTATCGCACGCGGCCCTACGAGGTAGAGCCGGGCAGCGCCACGCGCCTGTTCGACCACTGGATGGCCACATGCAAAACGCAGCTTGAGGGCGGCGTGTCGCGCGGCGTGTTCAAGCGCACCGTGAACGATATCGTGGACGACTTCGACACGCTGCCGCTTGCGGGCGAGGGCACGAAGCCCTGCGTGGGCGTGGTCGGCGAGATCCTGGTGAAGTTCCATCCCACGGCGAACAACCAGATCGTGGACGTCATCGAGCGCGAGGGCTGCGAGGCGCGCGTGCCGGGGCTCATCGAGTTCTTCCTGTTCGGCATCGCCGGCGCCATCTTCCAGAAAGACCCGCTCGGACGCTCGTCGAAGGGGGCGGTGGGCTCGCGCATCGCGCTTGAGGCCATCGCGAAGTTCCGCAAGCCCGTGACCGACGCGCTTGCGCGCTCGCAGCGTTTCGAGCCGCCGGCGAACATCTACGAGTTGGCCGAGTATGCAAGCCAGATTTTGAGCCTGTGCAACTCGATGGGCGAGGGGTGGCTGCTCACGGCCGAGATGGTGGAGCTGGTGCGCACGGGTTGCCCGAACGTGGTGTGTACGCAGCCGTTCGCGTGCCTGCCGAACCACGTGGTGGGCAAGGCGGTCATCAAGGAGCTGCGCCGCCAGTACCCGATCAGCAACATCGTGGCCGTGGACTACGATCCCGGCGCCTCCGAGGTGAACCAGCTCAACCGCATCAAGCTGATGATCGCGGTGGCGAAGGCGAACCTGGTGGAGAAGGAGCGTGAGGCGCGCGGCGCGCGCGACGCCGTGCGCGACGCGGCGGCGCCGAAGCCCGTGAGCGAGCGCGAGGCGCGCGAGAGCAGCCACGTGGAGTACGTGGAGATCAAGGCGGAGTAGATTCGCCATGACGGGAAAACTTGTTGTTGTGCCGACGCCGATCGGCAATTTGGGGGACATGACCGCCCGCGCGCTCGACGCATTGCGCGCGGCCGACGTGGTGTGCGCGGAGGACACGCGCGTGACGGGGAAGCTGCTGGCGGCGTTCGGCATCTCAAAGCGGCTGGAGCGGCTGGACGAGGCGCTCATCGGTGCGCGGGCGGGCGGCGTGGTTGAGCGCGTGCTGGCGGGCGAGGTGATCGCCTACTGCTCGGACGCGGGTATGCCGGGCGTGTCCGACCCGGGGCTGCGCCTGGTGGCGGCGGCGCGTGCGGCGGGGGCGCCCGTCGAGGTGCTGCCGGGACCTGTGGCGGCCGCCACGGCGTACGTGGCCAGCGGGTGTGCGTCGGCGAGCTTCTTCTTCGGCGGGTTTTTCCCGCGCAAGGCGGCCGAGCAGCGCGCGCGCCTGGAGAGCCTGCGCGCGCTCGACGCGGCGCTCATCTTCTACGAGAGCCCGAACCGCGTGGCGGCGGCCTTGGGAGCGATTGCCGAGGTGTTTCCGCTGCGCCAGGTGACGGTGTGCCGGGAGCTCACGAAGCTGCATGAGGAAGTGGTGCGCGGCGCGGCGGGCGAGGTGCGCGACGCGTTCGCCGCGCGGGCCGAGGAGCCGGGCGGCGTGCGCGGCGAGATTGTGCTGGTGATCGACGGGCCGAGCGAGGCGGAGGAGGCTGTTGCAGCCGCCGACGCGCTTACCGCCGCGCACGGACGCGCGGTCGAGTTGGCGGCTCAGGGTCTGCGCACGAAGGAGATCGCCAAGCGCGTGGCGGCCGAGTTCGGCTTGGCTCGCAACGACGCCTACGAGCTTGCGATGGAGGCGGGGAGGTAGTGGCGAAGACATCCGCGCCTTCCGCAGCTCTTTTGTTCGTCGACGACCTTGAGGTATGGGTCACGCGCAAGCGCGTCAAGAACGTGAACCTGCGCGTGAAGCCGCCGCATGGGCGCGTGGAGGTGTCGGCGCCCATGCGCACGACCGACGCGTTCATCAGCGCGTTCGTGCGCGAGAAGCGCGCATGGATCGACGCGCGCGTGCACGAGATCGAGCGCTCGCCCCGCGCCCGCGCCGCCGAGGCGAGCGCACAGGAAGTCGCCGAGTGGAAAGCCGTGGTGTCGGCGTGCGTGCCGCCACTCATCGAGGCGTGGGAGCCCATCATGGGCGTGCGCGCGGGACGCGTGGTCTACCGCAACATGACGAGCCGCTGGGGCAGCTGCCAGCCGGCCACGGGGCGCATCTGCATTAACGTGCGGCTGGCGCTCTATCCGCCCGAGTGCCTGGAGTACGTGGTGGTGCACGAGCTGTGCCACCTACTTGAACGCGGCCACGGCCCCAAGTTCCACGCGCTCATGGACGCCTTCATGCCCGATTGGCGCGCCCGCCGCGCCAAGCTGCGGTGAAGCGTGACAAACGACCTGTCCCCTTGTCACCCAACAACTAATCCGCCGCTTTTCGTCGCATGGTTTTTCGCGCGGTTCCCTTCGCAATGCTTTGCGTTTATACCCATATCGTAGTATAAATGGGGAATATGCTACGAAACTACAGCCACCTAAGTGGCTGTTTGAGCGCGAGGGGGCCGAACATGAGCGAGTACGTTATCGTCACGGAAACGGGCGGTGACATTCCGGCGGATTTTGTGAAGCGTTACGGCATCGAGCTGGTGCCCATGCACGTGACGTTCGGCGAGCGCAGCCTCGACGACGGCACCTTCCCCGTAAGCGACATCGTTGCCCACTACGAGGCCACCGGCGAGCTGCCGCGCACGAGCGGGTGCACGCCACAGGACTTCACGCGCGTGTTCGACCGCGTCCATGCGGAAAAGCCGCAGGCGCATATCCTGTACCTGGCGTACTCGGCGGTAACCACGTGCTCGTTCGAGTCGGCGCGCATTGCTGCCGAGGGGCGCGGCTACGTGACCGCCATCGACACGAAAAGCGTGACGGCGGGGCAGTTTTTGGTGGTCACGAACACGGCGCGCTTTGTGGGGGCGAACCCCAGTGCCACAATCGACGAGGTGCGAGCGTTCGTGGAAGACCAGGTGGCGCGCGTGCGCATGGCGTTCATTCCCGGCGGACTGGAGTTTCTGCGCGCGGGCGGGCGTCTGAGCAACGCGGCGTATCTGGGTGCGCAGCTTTTGCGCATCAAGCCGCAGATTGAGATCCTCGACGGCAAGTTGGTGGCCACGCGCAAGCTGCGCGGGTCTTATCGGCGCGCGGTCATGACGCAGGTGCGCGACTTTACGGGCGGCGAGCAGCAACCCGAGCTCGACCGCGAGCGCATTGCGCTCATCACGAGCGAAGGCCTCGACGAGGGTATCATGCGGGAAGCGGAGGAATACGTGCGTGCGGCGGGCTTCCGCGAAATCACGTGGATTCCCACCGGCTGCGTCATCTTCTCGCACTCGGGCCCGGGCTCGTTTGGCATAGCCGCCCTTGCGGCGAAGTAACGCTTGCGGTTCGCTTGTTGCCGACGTGGCCTACTTCTCCTCCTGCACGAAGCCCTCGACATAGGAGCTGGGCACCACAACCGAGCCTTGCGAGTCTTTCAGTGAGCCGCTCACCAGGTGCATCTGGCGCAGCTTGAAGGCGATCTCGTCTTCGCGGTAGACCTCGGTGGCGTCGTGGAGCATCTCGGCCACGTCGCGCTCCACCTCGGCCAGCACGATGCGCGCGTCGCGCTCGCGCTCGGCCTTCGCCGAGGCTGCCATATCGGCCTGCAGCTCCTTGGGGATCACGATGTCACGGATCTCAACCGATATGATCGACACGCCCCAGGCGTTCGTCTTCTCCTCGATCTTGTCGCGTAGCTCCTGGTCGAGTTTGTCGCGGTGTACGGTCACATCGGCGATGCTCTTGCGCCCGATGGCGTCGCGCAGCGCGGTTTGGGCGGCCATCGACACCGCATCGTAGTAGTTCTCTACCTCCATGCACGCCTTTTCGGCGTCCCAAATCATCCAAAACACGGCGGCGTCCACGTTCACGGGCACGAGGTCGCTCGTCAGCGTCTCCTCGGCGGAGAAGCCGGTGAGCATGGTGCGCAGGTCGGCGCGTAGGGCCACGTGCTCGATGAAGGGGATGGTGAAGAAAAGGCCCGGGCCCGCCATGCGGCTGTACGCGCCCAGGCGCAAGACGACGTTGCGCTCCCACTGCGGCGCGATGCGCACGGTGAACACGGCGAGCACCGCCACGGCGAACGCCGCACACACCACCCAGATGTTCACCTCACCCGCGACGAGCGCGCCCACGCCCAGCACCGCGGCGAACGCCACCGCGAACACGAACGCCGAGAACACGCTCGCGGCGTTGTCGCTCACGCGGCGCGTGCGCGGCGAGTTGATGGCCTCGATCTCGGACGAGCGCCCCACGTTGTAGCCGTCGCAGCCCGCGCCGCTGCGATTGCTCGCCCCCGCGTTGTGTCCGTACGCGTCGCCTGCCGTGCCTCTGCGGCCGTTACTCCTGAGTCCCATAGCTTTGCCTTTCCTCCTCGGCCTCGCGCACGCGGCGCTCCAGCTCGCCGATGATCTCGTTGGCGCGCTCGCGTATCTCGCGATACGTCATCCCTTGCGCCTTGTATTGTCTGATACAGCTTTCGAGCAGCGCGTCGGCGGCCTCCACCTCGGCGTTCTCGTTGGCGGCGCCCTTCTGCACGAACATGCCGCGCCCGCGCACCGACACGATGAGCCCCGAAAGCTCCAGGTCACGGTAGGCTTTCGTCACGGTGTTGTAGTTGATCTTCGCGTCGGCGGCCAGGCTGCGCACGCTCGGCAGCTGCTCGCCCGCTGCGAAGAACCCCGTGCGGATGAGGTACGCGATGCGATTGCGCAGCTGCGCCCAAATGGGCAGGTCGGACGTCTCGTCAACCTTGAAGATGATGTCGTCGGAGTTTCTCAATATCATTCGCTTTCTTCTTAGTGAACCCCGCATGCTATCACGCAAAACCGCAGGATGAGCCCGCCGGTAAGGCAGAGGGCGTCGGCCACGGGGATGGCGCGGCAGTCGAGGCGGGCGAGCGAGTAGGCTTCCAGCGTAGCGGGCGCAACGATGCCGAAGCCGAGCACGCCGACGGCGGCGGTGGCCAGCATGTCGGGCGCGGTGAGCAGGGCAAGCGCCCCGTGCGCGGCGGGGTTGGCGGCGGTTTGCGCGAGGAAAAGCGCGATGGAGGCGGTCTCGGCGGCAAGGCAGGCGAGGTGCGTCTTCTGCAGCGGGCGCGTCGCGCGCAACAACAGAGTTTGGCCTTGGGTGAACCAATCGACGAGCAGCGTCAGCGAAAGCCCGCACGACAGCGATGAGAACGTGAACACCGCGACGATCCACCAACTGCTCCAAAACGGCACGCCGCTGCTGCCGGCGAGGAACACGCCCGTGTACGTCATGACGCATACCGCGCCGACGCAGCAGATGGCTTCGGTAACGGTGCGCATGCGGAAGCTCAAGGCGGGGCGACCGAACGTGTGCGCGGCGGCGAGCAGCGCGGCTATGAGCGTTTCCGCGGCCAGCGTGTAGGCGCCGAACGTGAGCACGGTCGCGTGCGGGCGCGTGAACACGAGCAGCGCGCGCTCGGGCGCGCCGAGGTCCCACAGCAAGCAGACCATCGCCAGCACGAGCAGCGCGAACCCGACGACGTACACGCGCTTCGAGAGCGCTTCGAGGGCGAATACGAGCCGCTCGGCGTGTGCGGCGGGGGCGGGAGCGCAGGTGCGGTTCGCCCGCAGGCGCCCGGCATGCGCGGCGTGTCTGCGACGAAACCACAGATTCCAAGCCGACACAACCAGCAAGGCGCCCGCCGAGGCGCCTCCTAAGAACAAGTAGGCTATGACCAAAAACCCGTACAAGCTGCTCCTAAAACGTTTCCAAAAGCGCAAGGCGGCTGCTCCCGTTCGCGCGAGGCGCGGGCAGGCTCAGCTTCCCGAACGCAACAATCCCATTATGGCACGTTTCTGACGCACGCATCACTGAAACGCTGAACCATATCGCCATGATAGTTAGCAAAACGAGGAAACAGCGAACCTGCGTCCGCCTCGCAAAAACCTGCGGCAACCCAACCACTTTGTTCAGAAAATTTGACTCAACTTTTCTGAGCAAAAACAGCCATCTTTTGATGTCTAAGAGCGTCGATACCCTCTTACTCTGCGTCTCATTGATTTTTTCTGCCATATACGGCAAAAAAAATCAATGAGATATACTATCGCACAACTGAGAAAGGGGCCTACATGGAAGTGCAGCGCGATAGATATCTGACGAGTCTCATTGACCGTAAAAACAATGGGATGATTAAGGTTGTAACCGGAGTTCGCCGCTGCGGGAAAACTTACCTCTTGTTCAATCTCTTTGCTCGACATCTTCGAGAGCTGGGGATAGATGAGGCTCATATTGTCAAGCTTGCGCTCGACGAGCGGAAAAATGCGCGTTATCGCAACCCCGACGAGCTCTACCGCTACCTTGAGGACAAGATTGGTGCTGATGAGAACACATATTATGTGTTGCTTGACGAAATTCAGTATGCCATTAGCTCGGAGGAGCTCAAGAACAGGGATGCGCCGCCGGCGCTTTATGAAGTGCTTAACGGGTTGCTGCGAAAACGCAACGTCGATGTTTATGTGACGGGCAGCAATTCAAAGCTTCTTTCTCATGACGTCATGACGCAGTTTCGAGGCAGGGGAGACGTCGTGCACGTAATGCCGCTGTCCTTTGCGGAATTTATGCAGGCTTATTCCGGGGATCGCTATGAGGGTTGGGCCGAATATATCACCTACGGCGGCATGCCCCTTCTTCTCTCCAAAGAAACGGACGACCAAAAAGCCCGCTACCTCCAGGATCTTTTTAGCGAAGTGTACATTGTCGATCTTGTCGAGCGCCACGGCATCGAGAAGCTTCAAGAATTCGATAGCTTGATTGACGTTTTGGCTTCCGCAGTGGGCTCTCTTACCAATCCGTCAAAGATAGAGGCTACCTTCAAAAGCGTCATTCAATCAAAGGTGGAAGCGAGCACCATTAGGAGATGGATAGGTTGCCTCGAGGAGGCTTATCTGGTTTCGGAGGCGAGTCGATACGACGTCAAGGGGCGCAAGTATATTGGAACTCCCAAGAAATACTATTTTGAGGACATAGGACTGAGGAACGCGCGACTCGGTTTTCGCCAGATTGAAGAAACTCATCTTATGGAAAACGTTGTGTACAACGAATTGCGTATGCGAGGCTATTCCGTCGATGTCGGTGTGGTTGAATCGAGACCGCAGGTTGAGGGCAAAAGCGTGCGTGTGCAGCATGAGGTGGATTTTGTTGCCAATCTGGGCAACAAGCGTTACTACCTCCAGTCGGCTTTTCGTATGGACAACCCTGAAAAGGCAAAGCAGGAAAAGGCTTCACTTTTGCGCATAGGCGACAACTTTAAAAAGATTATTGTGGTGAAAGACGTCGTTAAGCCCCATATGGACGAAAACGGGATACTCATCATGGACATCTTTGACTTTCTCATGAACCCCCACAGTTTGGATATGTAAGCGACCTCAAGGCTTTCTGCTTCGAGCGGCGGCTCTACTTCCGAAGTCTTCGGAAGCTTTTCCTTGACTGTCATAGTGAATCGCTGTACTATGACACTAACGAATGAGGGGGAGTGCCACGCGGCCGCGGTTTTTGGCATCTTGCTTCGTTCGCAAAGCGCGCTTTCCAGTAAAGCAAATGTTTTTGCAAGGGGAGAATTGAAGGCGAGGTGCTTTTCATGATTTCTGAGTTTCCGTTGTTCGTGTTTACGACGTTGGCCGGCCTGGCGGCGGGCGCGTACGCCGTGAGCGCCGTGTTCCCGGTGCAGGGAGGCGCGGCTGGCGAAGGCGGCGGCGCTGCGGGTGCGTCCGGCGAAGGCGCGCGCAAGCGCGCGTGGCTGTTCCCGCTGGTGTGCCTGGTGCTGCTGGGGTTGGGTCTGATCGGGTGCTTGTTCCATCTGGCGCGCCCGGCGATGTTTTTGAACGCGCTGGCGAACCCGACGGCGGGCATCGCCCAGGAGGCGTACCTGTCGATCGTATTTGGCGTGCTGCTGGTGGCCGACCTCATTGTTGCGTGGCGCAAGGGCGCTGTGCTGCGGCCCTTGCGCATCGTGGGCGCGGTTGCGGCCGTGGCGTTGGTTCTGGTCATGGGCAACGCGTACCTGGCGTCGGCCGGCGTTCCCGCGTGGACTTCGTGGCAGACTATCCTGCTGTACCTGTTCGGCGACCTCGCGATGGGCGCGGCGCTGCTGGCTGCGTTCGACAACGCGCTGCTCGGCCGCAGCGGCTACGCGGTTGCGTCGGCGGTGCTGAGCGTGCTCGCGGCGCTGTCCTGTGCGCTTGAGGCGGCGCACTTCGCCGGCGTGGGCGCCGACATGGTGCTGCTTGCGGCGGGCGCGGTTATCGTGGCCGTGGGCGCTGCGTTGCAATTCGTGGCGAAGTCGGGCAAGATGCCCGCAAAAACCGCCGCATGGGCGGCGTTCGCCTGCGTATTCATCGGCGTAGCCATCGCACGCTACGGCTTCTACGCCGCCTGCATGCTGTAAGAGGAGAGGAGAGAATCATGGCTCTGCTTGATAAAACGATCGAACGGCGCGACTTTCTCAAGGGAAGCGCTGCGGTGGCGGCAACTGTCGCAGCAACAGGTCTAGCTGGCTGTGCGTCGAGCGACACAAGCCCTGCAAGCGGTGAGGGCGCAGGCGGACGTGCTCACGAGGTCGCCTCGGACACCGCCATTATCAACGGCGAAGGCGAATGGGTGACGGTCGATTGTTGGGGCAACTGTGGTGGCCGATGCGTTAATCGCGTGTTTGTGAAGGACGGCGTGGTTCTGCGTCAAAAGACTGATGATATGAAAGATGATAGCGAGGAGCATCCCCAGCAGCGCTCTTGTCCTCGCGGTCATTCCATGCGCCAGCATGTTCTCAATGCGAATCGCGTGAAATATCCCATGAAACGAAAAAGTTGGCAGCCTGGTGGTGGGGCGAATTCTCATGGAGAGTTGCGTGGCGAAGAGAGCTGGGTTCGTATAACGTGGGACGAGGCCCTCGACTATGTTGCTCAGGAATTGCGGCGCGTCTACGACGACTACGGTCCTCGCTCGGTGGTATGCATGGGCACTGATTGGCCCGTTCTTAACCTCCTAGGAGGTCGTTTGCAATGGAACTCTACAGAATCATATGGCAATTGGTATAACTCGCCTGTTCGTATGGGCACGAGTTTGGGTGGTGGTTTTCCGGACGCTCTTCTGGGGAACGATCGTCTTGATCTGAAAAATGCAGACACAATTGTACTCTATGGCGTCAATCCTTTGTGGCATACTTCGGGCAATCCTATGCATTATTATCAGATGGCAAGAGAAGCGGGCACTGAGTTTATTTTTGTCGGGCCTGAGTACAATGTTTCAGCCAACGCCGTCGATGCCCGTTGGATTCGTGTGCGACCTGGCACTGATACGGCTTTTCTGATGGCGGTTGCCTATGAAATGATTCGTCTTGATAATAATGGTGGCGATGTCATCGATTGGGATTTTCTCCATGCTTATACGGTGGGCTTCGATGGTGAATCGCTGCCTGCCGATGCTACGGTTCAAGAGAACTTTCAGAGTTATGTTCTCGGTGAGTACGATGGCATTCCCAAAACCCCAGAGTGGGCTGCTGAAATTTGCGGTACACCAACTGAGGACATTACATGGTATGCGTCGGAGATGACCAAGCATAAAAACGTTATGCTCTTGCATAGCTACGCCCCTTCACGCACTAGAGGCAGCATCGATTTGCCGCAATTGTTTTTGACGGTTGCATGCATGGGCGGCCATTTAGGCAAACCGGGCAACTCGGCGAATTCTATTTTCTCTTGCGATTCCGCCAACGCAGGTACCCGTCTTGTGAAGCCTGGTAGTCCTACGTCTGGTGGCGTAACGATTGGTGCTGGTGTGACGAGCGTCATCATCCCGAAAAACACTCTTGAGTATTTCCAAATGCCGAAACCGACAATTTGGAAGGATTTGGATGAGGGACACTATACATGCTATGGCGACTATCGTAACGGACCGCTCGACAACGGCTGGGTGCTGAAAGATGGTATGCTTCCCCAGGCTGAATTCGATATCGATCCCAAGATTATCGTCAACGACTACCATAACCCTCTTCAGGCTACTGAAGATATCAATCGTGGTATCAAGGTGTTTAAAAAGATGGATATGGTGGTAAATATTGATTACCGCTTTACGTTAACGAGTCAGTATGCCGATATCCTTTTGCCGTGTTTTACGGCATGGGAGGGAAATCTCGACCCTCTGGTAGGCGAGCTTGATGTTTCGGCAAATGGAATTATGCGTCTATCTCGCGCCATGTGCAATCGTGATCTCGCTCTCTTCCCACGTCCAGCGATTCAGCCGATGTTTGACACGAAGAACGAGGATTGGATCTATGGCGAAATTGCCAAGCGCTTGGGTTTTGAATACTCTGATATATACAGCATGACGCCCCTGCAAGCTTATTTCAATATGTGGGCGGGTGCTGAGGTGACGAGCGAGGATGGTAAGACCACGCGTCCCCTCATCACGTTTACCCAAGATGATTTTGATCGTTTTGGAGTTCAGGGGACGCCGCAAGAAGGCCTCGTCGATTTCCGAGAAATATGGGACAAAGGGCATTATCAAGTACCGCGGCGCGAAGACGACAACCTAGGGTTTATTGGCTACTCCGACTTTATCGCTGATCCTGAAGCCAATCCACGAAAAAGCGCAAGTGGTAAACTGGAGATCTATTGCCAGAGCAAGGCCGATGCGATCAATTGGCTTAAATTTGGCCCCGACGAGCTAAAGCCGTATCCTACGTTCCACACGACTACATACGAGCAAAGTTTTGAAGACTGGGAGACAAAGAAGGCCGGGCAGTATCCGTTCATCATGTTCCAGCCGCATTATTTGCGTCGTGCGCATACTAATTTTGACGAAAACGTTTGGACACGCGAAGCTCTTCAAAACCCCTTTGTTATCAGTGCGCAGGACGCACAGAAAAAGGGCGTCAAAACTGGAGATACGGTGCTGGTGTTCAACGATGCGGGCAAGATGCTGCGTATTGCCCAAGTGTCGCAATCGATTATGCCCGGCGTGGTGGCGGCTCCCCATGGAGCGAGAACCTATCTTGATCTTGAGACGGGGATTGATCACGGGGGCAATGAGAATATGCTGGTTGATCATAAGACCCAAGACGACTATTTACCGTTGACGGATTCGTACAACAGCTGCCTCGTCGACTTTGAGAAGTACGATGGCGAGCCTTTGCAACCTGACTGCTTGTTCGAGCCTGCTCTTTGGACGGAGGAATAAACGATGGCGCTAGGATTTTATTTTGACCAGACGCGCTGCGCGGGTTGTCGCGTGTGCCAGATCGCGTGCAAAGATCGTATGGACCTGCAAAACGCCGGCCCTATTCCGCGTCGGGTGGCGTCGTACGAGGTGGGCACGTATCCCGAGGTGTCGCTGCACCATACCTCCGTCGGCTGCAACCATTGTGACAACCCGTCGTGCGTGCGAGGCTGCCCGACGGGCGCCATGTACAAGGACGAGGCAACGGGGATTGTGCTGCATGACGATTCGTTGTGCATCGGGTGTCGCTCATGTATGATGGCGTGCCCCTATGGCGCGCCGCAATTTGACGACGAGACGGCGCAAATCGTGAAATGCGACAGCTGCAAGGCGTTGCGCGAGGCGGGTATGAATCCCGTATGCGTAGATGCGTGCATGATGCGGGCGCTTGACTTCGGCGAGATCGACGAGTTGCGCTCGAAGTATGGCAGCGATTTGGTGAGCGAGATTCCCGCTGTCGGGGATGCGTCGATTACGTCGCCCAATCTTTTGATCAAGGCATCGCGTGCGGCTTCAAGCGATGCGTTTGTCGAGATTGTCTTGTAACTTCAGAGTGGATCGCTGCGGGAGGGATTGATGATGGAATCTTGTCGAACAGCTGTCGAGGCAAAATCTGCGCTGGCTTCCCGCAGCGATTTTTTGTCGCTCGAAGCATTGCTGGTAAGTCGCGCATATCTATACGAACTCTTTCATAAAGTGTTTGGCGGCGAGCCGAGCGAGCGGCTCTTAGAGTTGATAGGCTCGCAGACGACGATCGATGTGCTTGACGAGTATGCCAACGAGAGCGGCACAATGGCGAATCTGCGTGATTTTGCGGTTCGTGTAGGCTCAAAGCGCGATAACGCGGCCTTCATTGGGGAAGTGTCTGACGAGTTCGCTCGTTTTTTCGAAGGTCCAGCTGATCCGCCGGCTTATCCTTGGGAATCGACCTACGTAGGCGACGGCTCGATGGTTTTTCAGCCGAGTACGTTGGTCGTTCGCGAGGCGTACAAGGTTCAAGGACTGCAGGTGAGCCGCTTGTATCATGTGCCCGACGACCATGTGTCTGTCATGTGCGCGTTCATGGCAGAATTGTCACGCCGGGCCTTAAAGGCGTTTCGCGGGCGTGAGACAGCGAGCTTGCGCGAGCTTCTTGCTGCGCAGCGTTCGTTTGCCGGTTCGCATATGGTTAATTGGCTTCCTCGATACGCAGAGGGCTCATTGCGGGTGAGCAGAGCTCACCTATATCCGCATATGGCGCAAGGCGTGTCGGCCTTTGTGGCGCTCGACGCTGTGTTCTGCGAGCACGTGCTTGCGTGGACGGATGGTGCGTTGGCGGATGACGGGTCATGGAGTTGCGTGGATTACGATTCCTCTGAATACTTTGGAAAGGTCGAGACGATCATGCACGAATTGAGTGAGCTTCGCCTTCGTGGCATTGAGGATAACGAATTGAAGCTTATTGAGCCTGATGGGGTGCGCGGGGCATAGCGGTCAGGCGCGATACAGAGCTTACTTGCGTTCCTTTCCCTTAAGCCAGCAAGGCATTTCCCTTCACTGCCTTGCTGGCCGCTTGTTCTCGCACTCTTTAATCCCCTATTGAATAATTTTATTCAGTATGTTGAACAAATTTATTCAATAGGGGATTGCTTTTTGCGTGGAAGGTCGTCTCGTAAGAGCCCTCGCCGACTCCGCCGAACCTGTGTCCTGCGCCGTCTTCGCCGTAGCGGTTCCTATCCCGCCACCACGTCGGCGAGGGTTTGGCCTTCCAGGTAGTCGTGCATGGCGTTTTGCAGACCGCCCCAGATGCGCTGACTGAGACATCCCTCTTGCCGCTCGCACGCGAACAGGCCGCTCATGCAGTCGAGCAGCTCCAGACCGTCCTCCGAGGCGCTCACCACGTCGGCGAGCGTGATGTCCTGCGGCGCGCGCGCCAGCTCGTAGCCGCCGGCGTACCCGCGCGTCACGCGCAGAAGCCCCGCCGCCGTCAACGGCGCCACCACCTGCTCCAGGTACTTCTTCGAGATGCCCTGCCGCTCGGCCACGTCCTTGAGCGCCACGCACCCCTCGCCCCAATGCTGTGCCAGGTCGATCATGAAACGCATTCCGTAGCGGGTTTTCGTCGAGATTTTCATATGCGTTCCTTTCATGCTGCGGCTGATGTATGGTGGAAGGGCGGCTCTTCGTCCTTCCGCCCACGTGCTTGTTGCCATAAAGCATAGCAGAAAGCTGGGCGTTGTGGGCAGCGGGCGGCAAGCGTCCAGCAACTCCTCGGCAACAAAATCTAGCAATCTGCTTGACATTGGTTCGCGAATCAGTATATTAATGCCTAGCAAATAGCTAGACTATCGAGAAAGACGAGAAACGCCATGTCAACCACGAAACAGATCTACCTGGACAACGCCTCCACCACGGCGGTGCGCCCCGAGGTGCTCGACGCCATGCTGCCGTACTTCACGCAAGAGTTCGGCAACCCCTCGTCGATCTATCCTCTGGGGCAGCGCGCCTCCGACGCGGTGGCGGCAGCGCGCGCGACCATCGCCGAGCTCATCGGCGCCAAGCCGCGCGAGGTTTATTTCACGAGCGGCGGCTCGGAGGCCGACAACTGGGCCATCAAGGGGTTCGCGCGCGCGAACGCCGCGAAGGGGCGCCACCTCATCACGAGCGCGGTCGAGCACCACGCCGTGCTGCACACCTGCGAGGCGCTCGAGCGCGAGGGCTTCGAGGTCACCTACCTGCCCGTCGACGCGGGCGGGCGCGTGAGCCCGGCCGACTTCGAGGCGGCCATCCGCCCCGACACCACGCTCGCGTCGGTCATGTTCGCCAACAACGAGATCGGCACGCTGCAACCCATCGCCGAGCTGGCGAAAATCGCGCACGAGCACGGCGTTGCCTTCCACACCGACGCGGTGCAGGCGTTCGGGCACGAGCCCATCGACGTGGACGCGCTGGGCATCGACATGATGAGCGCCAGCGCGCACAAGCTCTACGGCCCCAAGGGCGTGGGGCTTTTGTACGTGCGGCGCGGCGTGAAGCTGGACAACCTCATCGACGGCGGCCAGCAGGAGCGTGGGCATCGCGCCACCACCGAGAACGTGCCGGGCATCGTGGGGTTTGCGAAGGCGGCCGAGCTGGCGTTTGCCGAGCGCGAGGCCGAGCACGCGCGGCAAGAGAGCATCCGCGACCACGCCATCGAGCGCATCTCCGCCGAGATTCCGCATGCGCGCCTAAACGGCTCGCATGAGCACCGGTTGGCGAACAACGTGAACTTCTCGTTCGAGTTCATCGAGGGGGAGGGGATGCTCTTGCAGCTGGCGGCGCGCGGCATTTGCGTGTCGAGCGGCAGCGCCTGCACCTCGGGCTCGCTCGACCCGAGCCACGTGCTGCTCGCCATCGGACTGCCGCACGAGATCGCGCACGGAAGCCTGCGCATGACGCTCGGCCGCGACACCACGCTCGAGGACGTGGACTTCGCCATTGACTCGCTGAAAACCACGCTCGCGAACTTGCGCGCCATGAGCCCTTTGTACGAGGACTACAAGCAAGGGCGCGTGGAATCGATTATCGACAACGAAAAGAAGCAGAAATAGAGGAAGGCACCAACTATGGCTATGAACTACTCCGACAAGGTGATGGACCACTTCACCAACCCGCGTAACGTGGGTGAGATCGAAAACCCCAGCGGCTGCGGTACGGTGGGCAACGCGGTGTGCGGCGACATCATGCGCATCTATTTGGACATCGACGACAACAACATCATCCGCGACGCGAAGTTCAAGACGTTCGGTTGCGGCGCGGCCATCGCCACCAGCTCCATGGCGACCGAGCTCGTGCGCGGCAAGAACATCCAAGAGGCGCTCGAGGTCACGAACAAGGCGGTCATGGAGGCGCTCGACGGCCTGCCGCCCGTGAAGGTGCATTGCTCGCTTCTGGCCGAGGAGGCCATTCACGCGGCGCTGTGGGACTACGCCGAGAAGCACAACATCACGATCGAGGGCCTGGAGCGCCCCGTGAACGACATCAGCGAGCGCGAGCACCACGCCGAGCTGGTGGACAGCGCCGAGGATCTGTAGGACAAAACCTGACAGGGGGAACCTGTCCCCTTGTCAGGTTCCTCGTCTTCCCTTTGCTATTCTTCAAGTTGCGTATAATAGCGTGAAGCAACTAAAAGACGGGAAGGGAGACGCGCGTGGCTGCTGGATTGGCGATTTGCTTGGTGTGCGGGGAGCCGCTCGACTATTTCGAGGAGGCGCAGGAGGTCACCTGCCACATTTGTGGGAAGAAGGAGACGGGGCACTCCATCTGCACGGCGGGGCACTACGTGTGCGACGCATGCCACCGCGCGGGCGGCGTGGACTGGGTGATGGACTATTGCGCCCGCACCACGTCGAAAAACCCCATCGAGATCGCGCAGGCGATGATGGCTGACAAGTCGATTTTCCCGAACGGTCCTGAGCACCACACGCTGGTGGGCGCGGCGCTCATGGTGGCGTACGCCAATGCGGGCGGGGAGGTTGACTTGGAGAAAGCCCTGGCCGAGCTTAAGAAGCGCTCGCTGCAGGTGCCGGGCGGCACGTGCGGCTTTTGGGGCACGTGCGGCGCGGCGACGAGCGCTGGGCAGTTCTACTCCATCATCTCGGGCTCGACGCCCATGACGCGCACGCCTTGGGCGGAAACGCAGCGTTTGACCTCGCGCATCTTGGGGCGCTTGGCTGACCTTGGCGGCCCGCGCTGCTGCAAGCGCACGGGATTCACCGCCATCCAGGAGACGGCGACCTACGTGGAGGAGATACGCGGCGTGCATATGGAGATGCCCGAGCGCATCGTGTGCACGCATTCCGCGCGCAACAAGGAATGTCTGCGCGGGAATTGCCCGTTCTATCCTGGCGAATAAGAGTTTCCTGTGTCCTTCAACCTTACGCTGAATAGCTACGACGGTCGCGACGCGGCGCGCGTCGTCGTGCCGATCGGCGTGCGCGACATTGCGGCGGGGGCGTTCGCCAAGCACGCCGAGATCGAGTCGATTGAGCTGCCTGAAGGGCTGGAAGCCATCGGCGACGAGGCGTTTCGCGGTTGTCTGGGCTTGCACGAGGTGATGCTGCCCTCCACGCTGCGCTCGCTTGGTCGACGTGCGTTCCGCAACTGCGCGGCGCTTGAGCGCGTGGTTGTTCCTGCGGGTTTGGAGGTCGTGCCCGAAGGCGCGTTCAGCCAGTGCGCGCGCCTGCGCGAGGTTGTGGGCGGCGCGGGGCTCTACGGCATCGGCGAGGAGGCGTTCGCTGGTTGCAAGGCGCTTGCCGTGTGCGAGCCGCTTGAACACGCGCTCGACATAGGCGACCGCGCGTTCAGCTGGTGCGTGAGCTTGCCCGCCCTCGACTTCCCGCGTGAGATGGTCTACATCGGGCACGCCGCGTTTCGCCACTGCACCGCGCTTTCCGCCCTCAGCCTCCCCGAGAAGATAACCTACCTCGCCGACGACGCCTTCCTCGGCTGCGCGGGGTTGGAGGGGTAACGTGCTTGGCGGCTAGGTTTTCCAGTATCGTATGCACAGGCTGCCCGTCTTGCGCATCTTGTGCGTCTTGCGTCCTGCTCGGCGCGCATCGAGCCCCTTCGACGGTCTAATCAGTGCTAAACTATCACAGCTTATGCATTGAATCGTTTTTGGCTTGCGCGGCGTCATTGGCCGCGTGGCCGCGTGGGGCAGTCGGTGTCATCGGCCGCGCCGCCCCGGAAGGAGCAAAACAGCATGTCGAAGGGCACCTACTCATTCACCACCCCCATCTACTACGTGAACGCCGCGCCGCATTTGGGCACGGCCTACACCACCGTCGCCGCCGACACCGTGGCGCGCTACCAGCGCATGAACGGCTACGACGTGGCGTTCGTTACCGGCATGGACGAGCACGGGCAGAAGGTGGCCGACACCGCCGCCGGCAAGGGCATGACGCCCCAGGCATGGTGCGACTCGATGGAGCCCGCCTTCCGCGAAACGTGGGACCTGCTTAACATCACCTACACCGACTTCGTGCGCACCACAGAACCCCGCCACGCGCGCTCCGTGCAGAAGTTCTGGTGCGACCTGTACGACAAGGGCTACCTGTACAAGGGCTCGTACGAGGGCTGGTACTGCGTGCACGAGGAGACCTACTACGCGGAAAGCGACCTGGAGAAAAACGAGGAAGGCCAGTTCGTGTGCCCCGACTGCAAGCGCCCTGTGCAGCTGATGGCGTCGGGCGAGGAAAACTGGTTCTTCAAGCTGAGCGAGTTCCAGCAGCCGCTGCTCGACTTCTACGCCGCCAACCCCGACTTCATCCGTCCCGAGACGCGCAAAAACGAGATCGTGTCGTTCGTGGAAAGCGGCCTGAAGGATCTTTCCATCTCGCGCTCGACGTTCGACTGGGGCGTGCCGCTGCCGTTTGACGAGGGTCATGTGGCGTACGTGTGGGCCGACGCGTTGATCGCGTACCTCACGGGCATCGGGTACGCCGACGAGGGCGAGCGCGCCGGCGAGTTCGACCGTCGCTGGCCCATGCAGTACCACTTCGTGGGCAAGGACATCACGCGTTTCCACTGCGTCATTTGGCCGGCCATGCTGATGGCGGCGGGGCTGCCCGTCACGCACACGGTGTTCGGCCACGGCTTTTTGCTCACCAAGGGCGAGAAGATGTCGAAGAGCAAGGGCAACGGGCTTCGTCCCGCCGACCTGGTGAAGATCTTCGGCGTGGACGCCTACCGCTACTACTTCATGAGCGACGTGCAGTTCGGCCACGACGGCAACATCTCGATGGAGCGCATGGTGCAGGTGTACAACGCCGATCTGGCGAACACGTGGGGCAACCTGGTGAGCCGCGTGACGAACATGACGAAGAAGTACTTCGGCGCCGCGGTGCCCGAGGTGCCCTCAAGCATGGCGGGCGCGGAAAACCCGCTTGAGCAGGCTGCGGCGGGGCTGTACGCGGAATACGATGCGGCCATGGGCGCGGTCGACTTCACGGGCGCGGCGGCGGCGGTGCAAAGGCTCGCCGAGCGCGCGAACCGCTACATCGAGGAAACCGAGCCGTTTCGCCTGGCGAAAGACCCCGAGCGCGCCGATGAGCTGGCGTTCGTGATGTACAACCTGCTTGAGACCATCCGCATTGTCGCGCTGTACATGGCGCCGTTCGCGCCGAACACCTCGGCCGAGGTGTTCCGTCGCCTGTCGCTGGGCGAGGTCACTGATGTGGTGGACATCGAGGGCGCGACTGCGTGGGGCCAGCTGCCCGCCGGCAACGCCGTGGCGGTGGGCGACCCGCTGTTCCCGCGTTTGGATGTTGACTCCATCGATCTCGAGGCGTAGTGGGTTCCGCTTGCCCTGACGGGACAATCGGAACCCGCCGACGCTGCGAGGCGTTGAGGCACCCGGCCTGTCCTCTTGTTACATAAGTGAGGAAACGTGGACATGGAAGAAGAACCGCAGTTCAAGGATGACCTTTTTCGCGTTAAGAAGAAAAACGGCGAGTGGAAGGTGGTCGATGCGCCCGACTTCGGGCACATCGCGTTGGCGGACGCGCACACGCACCTGCAGTACGCGACCGACCCGGTGATGACGCTGGCGCGCGCGGGCCTGCACGGCGTGAGTTATATGTGCACAGTGCTCGACGTGTTCGACGGCGACGAAGAGGTGTTCGAGCGCATCAAGCCGTGGAGCCATCAGGCTGCGGTGAACATGCAGCTGATGATAGGCCGCTGTTGAGGATCGCCCCGCCCGCGCGTGCCGCGGGTCGACGTGGCGTGCGGCTGCCATCCGCACAACGCCAAGCACTACGACGCTGCGCTTGAGGCGAAGCTGCGCACGTGGCTGGCGAAGCCCGGCGTAGTGGCGCTCGGTGAGATCGGGTTGGACTACCATTACGACTTCTCGCCGGTTGAGGACCAAAAGCGCGCCTTCCGCGCGCAGCTGCGCTTGGCGCGCGAGCTGGGATTGCCCGTGGTGCTTCATGTGCGCGAAGCGTACGACGACGCGTGGGAGATCATGCGGGAGGAGTGGTTCGACGCGGCGGCGCCGGGCGTCGATGCCGCGGCGACGGTCGCAGGCGACGAGGCGCAAATCGCCGCCGGCGAAGCAGCCGCCCGCGCCCAGGAGCCGCGCGTGCTCCTGCACTGCTTCACGGCCGATTGGGAAACGCTCGAGCCGTGGATTAAGGCGGGGTGCTACGTGTCGTTCGGCGGGGCGCTCACGTTCGGCAACGCCGACGCCATTCGCGACGCCGCCGCGCGCGTGCCGCTTGATCAGCTGTTGCTGGAAACCGACGCGCCCTACATGACGCCGAAGCCCCTGCGCGGGCAGAAGTGCGAGCCGGCGCAGATCGTGTTCACGGCGCAGCGCCTGCTGGAAGTGCGCGGCATTACCGACTTGCTGGAGCGCTTCAACGTGCTGCACGCCACGTACCAAAACGCCTTGGAGCTGTTTCACCCGTCGAAGGCGTAGAAAGGAAACCTATGCACCGCGTTATCGTAGTGGGGTCGCCGCGGCCGGACGGGCGCAGCGCTCATCTGGCGGACGAGCTGTTCAACGCCTGTATCGAGGAGTGTCCCGACGACGGGGTGTCCATCGTGTCGGTGGCGTCGATCGAGGTGGGGCCGTGCCGCGGCTGCGACGCGTGCCGCGCCGCCACCGAGGCACCCAGCGAGTTGCCCGCCGACGACGATACCTTGGCAATCGCGGCCCAGGTGGCGCACAGCGACGCGCTTGCGCACCGCTGCGTCATTCACGACGACATGACGGAGGTGCGCAAGCACTTGGATGCGGCCGACGAGCTCATCGTGGTGTCGCCGGTGTACTTCGCGAGCGTCCCCGCCCAGTTCAAGGCACTGCTCGATCGTCTGCAGCCCTACTTCTGGTCGAACTTGCGCGAGGGCGTCAAGCGCCCCTGCGTGCTGCACGTGGTGGGCGAGGGCGGCGACCCGCACGGCTTCGAGCCGCTGGTGGGTACGGTGCGCTCGGCGCTGGCGTGCGCGGGCTTCGAGGTGGAGCTCGTGCTCGACTGGGTGGGAAAGATCACGCCCGAGGGCGAGATTACCGCCGAGGCCGAGGAATACGTGCTGGAGCTTGCCGAGGACGGCGCGCTCGAAGAGGTTGGCGAAAGCGTCGACGGCGCATCGGGCGCGCTGAACGCCGACGGCTCCGTAGGGACGGCGCTCTGTGCCGTCCGCGCAGTTGGGGGCGACGCTGCAACCGATGCCGATGCCGACGCTGATGCGCCCGAGCCCGCTTCTGCGAAAGCGAGACCGAGGCTCTCCCTTTCCGACGCCAAGCCGCAGAAGGGTGGCAAGGGCAACAAAGGCAACGGGCGCGGTGCCCAGGGCGCCGGCGGCAAGAAGCAGGGCGGCGGCTCGCGCGGCGAACAGGCGCGTGGCAACGGCAAGCCCCGCAGCGGCAAAGGCGGCAAGCGCCGTGGGTAGCGCTTCCAAGCTGTCGTCGTTGGCTAGTGTTGCGGCCACGCGCGAGGTGTTAGACCGCCACGGGCTTTCGACCAAGCACTCGCTTGGGCAAAACTTCCTGATCAACGACGATATTCTGAAGAAGATAGTCGCGCTGGCCGAGGTGGGGGAGGCCGACCGCGTCCTTGAGGTGGGGCCCGGCATCGGCACACTCACCATCGCGCTGCTCAAAAGCGCCGCGCACGTGACGTCGGTCGAGCGCGACGCCGACTTACCCGCCGTTCTCGCGGAAACGCTTGCGCCGTGGGCGGAAAAGTTCACGCTCATCAGCAAAGACGCGCTCGATTTGACGGTTGCGGATCTTGCGGATACCCCCGCCAGCGCCTTGGTGAGCGTTTCTCCGCTGCCCAACAAGCTGGTCGCGAACTTGCCGTACGCGGTGGCGGCCACGGTGGTGTTGGGGTTTTTCGAGCGGTTCGACTTTTTGGAAAGCGCCACGGTCATGGTGCAAAAAGAGGTGGCCGACCGCATGGCGGCAACACCCGGCAACAAGAACTACGGCGCCTACACGGTGAAGCTGTCGCTGTACGCCGAGCCGGCGGGTCGCTTTTCCGTGAGCCCCGGCAACTTCTTCCCGCCGCCGCACGTGGAAAGCGTGGTGCTGCGCCTGAATCGCCGCGTGCCGCTCGACGGGGAAGGCCGTCCGCTTTCCCCTGAACTCGTGCGCGCTACTTGCGCCATGGCCGACGCCTCCTTCGCCAGTCGTCGTAAAACGCTGGCGAACTCGTGCAAGACGTACTTCTCGGGGCGGGGCGACGAGGGCAAGTCCACGGTCACGCAGCTGCCCGCAATCTTCGCCGCCGCCGGCGTCGACGCGGCGCGGCGCGGCGAAACCCTCACGCAGGCGGAGTTCATCAACCTCGGCAAGGCGTACCTGGCGGCAGTGGCGGCACGGTAGGGGCGCCGCCCCTTGTCACTCAAATGTGACAAACGACCTGTCCCCTTGTCACATGCGGCAACCCGTTGACTTGGGTTTGCGCACGCTCCTACACCAGCACGCGTAGGTCGCCCTCGCGACGGGTGAGGCCGGTCGCGTCGAAATACTCGAGCAGCGGCATGGCGTACTTGCGCGAAAGCCCCATCGCCTCTTTGAGATCGGCGGCGGTTGCGGGACCCGCCTCGCGAATGCGCGTTGCCACGGCTTCGCGATAGCGCTCCATCACGGCAACGTCGTAGTAACGGTTCGCGTCGAGGCGCACCGCCCGCCCGTCGCGGACGAGCGTCGCTAGCGCGCGGCGAACAAGCGCCTCGTCGACGGCGAACGTCTGCGCGATGTCCGCCACCTCAAGCGGCGCGTCCTGCGCCTCGGCGAGCGCACAGGCCAGCTTCTCTGCCGTCTCCTGCTCAAGCTTGCGCGCGCCGGCGCCTGCCTTCGGGTGGCTCACCTCGCCCTCGGTGCGCGCAACAGCGCCGCGTTCTGTGGCTACGTCGAGCAGCGCGTCGAAGGTCGCGGCGTCGGCGGCGGGCAGCGCCGCTTGGCGCAGCGCCTCCTTGGACATGCCTGTGGCCTGCGGGTTCGCGGTGTGGAAGCTCAGCAGGGCGCGCTCGATCTTGGAGACAAGCTTCTGCACGAGAGCGCCGCGCGCGTAGCGCTTGCGTGCCGCGCCCAAAACCACGAGGCTCGCCTCGGCCTCCATTGTGTCGAGTGCGCGCTCCACCACGGCGTGCCCCAGCCCGCAGGCGCGCGCCACGTCGTCGAGTGTCTCGGGCAGCGACGCCAGCTCCAGGTGCGCGCCGACGGCCGCTTCCACGTTGCCCTCGTCGAGGGCGGTGAGCATCGTGCGCTCCTCGGGCTTGAGTGTGGTGCGGCGGCGCGGGGCGGGCGAGAGCACCGTGCCGCCGCCGATGACGTGCACAGGCGACCACGAGCGCACGATGAACTGGTCGCGGTAGGCAAGCGGCAGCGGCTCATCAAGCCTGACTTGGGCAAACGAATGCGCCCCCGAATCGAGTGATTCCGCGCCGTCCATGAACAGGACGCGTCCTTGAACCTCGCGCGTGCCGTGCGCCACGTGGATGCGCGCGCCGCTTTTCAGCGGGCGACCGAACGCGAAGGGGTCGAGGTAGGTGAACTCGGCGTCGAACCGGTCGGTCAGCTCGGCGGCGGCAGGCGCGCTCAAAAAGTCGCCGGGGCGCACCTCGTCGGTGGAAAGCCCCGCAAGGCTCACCGCCACGCGGTTGCCCGCCGCGGCGCGCTCGCACGAGGCGCCGTGCATCTGCACCGATCTCACGCGCGTGCGCGCGCCCGAAGGCAGCACGACCAGCTCGTCGCCTTCCGCAAGCTGCCCGCTCCAAAGCGTTCCCGTGACCACGGTGCCGAAGCCTTTCACGGTGAACACGCGGTCGATGGGCATGCGTGCCGCGCCGTCGTCTTTGGTGCGGCTTGCGTGCGCGCAGGCCGTATCGATGGCGGCGCGCAGCTCGTCGAGTCCCTCGCCCGTGCGGCTCGACACGCCCACGATGGGCGCGCCGGCAAACGGCCCGTCCTCAAGGCGCGCGGCAACGTCGTCGGCGATGAATGCGCGCCACTCCTCGTCGACGAGGTCGATCTTCGTGAGCGCCACCACGGCCGACCTCACGCCGAGCAGCTCGAGCACCGCCATGTGCTCGACGGTTTGCGGCATGATGCCGTCGTCGGCGGCGATTACCAGAAGCGCCACGTCGACGCCGGTGGCGCCCGCCACCATGTGCCGCACGAACTTCTCGTGCCCCGGCACGTCGACCACGCCCATCGTGCGTCCGCTCGGTAGCGTGAGCTGGGCGAACCCCAGCTCGATGGTGATGCCGCGGCGCTTTTCCTCGGCGAGGCGGTCGGGGTCGGTGCCGGTGAGCGCCCGCACGAGCGAGGACTTCCCGTGATCGATGTGCCCGGCCGTGCCCAGGATGAGGTTGGCTTGCTCGCTCATGCTCTACGCCTCCAGCTGCTCGAAATACGCCGCGCACGCCCGCGCGATCTCGTCGATCTCGTCGTCGTTTAGTATCGTGCGCGCGTCGAACAGCAGCGCCTCTTGGTGGATGCGCGCGATGATGGGCACGTCGTTTTTCCTGATCAAGTACTCTTCGCAGTCCTGCGCGCCGCCTCGCTTAAACTCAAGCTGCACGGCGAAGGTATCGATGTCGCGCATGGGAAGCGCACCGCCCCCCGCGCGGCTGATCTCGGGCACCGCCTCGACGGCGCCGCATTCCGCGGGTACGGCGTCGGCAATGCGCGCGGCCAGCGCCTCGGCGCGCTCGCGCACGGCGGCGGCTGGCGCGTTCAGCATGCGCAGCGTGGGCACGTGCTCGCGGGCAACTTCGGGGTTGAGGTAGAGTCTCAGCGTTGCCTCCAGCGCGGCGAGCGTCATCTTGTCGAGGCGCAGCGCGCGGGCGAGCGGGTTTTTCTTCAAGCGCCCGATGAGCTCCGCCGACCCGATGACGATGCCCGCCTGAGGCCCGCCGAGCAGCTTGTCGCCCGAAAACGACACGAGGTCGCAGCCGGCGGCCAGCGCCTCGCCGGCGGTCGGCTCGTTCATGGAGCCCAGGTTGTCAAGCGCCAGCAGCGCGCCCGACCCCAAGTCCTCGTACACTAAAATTCTCGGCGCGTCCACGCCGCGCGCGCGTCGGTCGGCCTCGGCCGCGTCGGCGATGCGGCGCATCTCGCGCGCCGACACGCTTTCGGTGAACCCGATCAGGCGGTAGTTCGACGTGTGTACCTTCAGCAGCATGGCGGTGTCGTCGGTGACGGCACGCTCGTAGTCGAAGTCGTGCGTTTTGTTGGTGGTGCCCACCTCGATCATGCGCGCGTTCGAGAGTTCCATAATGTCGGGGATGCGGAACGACCCGCCGATCTCCACCAGCTCGCCGCGCGACACCACGGCCTCGTGCCCGCAGGCGAACTCGGAGAGCACCATCATCACGGCGGCGGCGTTGTTGTTCACGGCGATGGCCGCCTCGGCGCCCGTGAGTTCGCAGATGAGCCGCTCGCAGTGGGCGTGGCGGCTGCCGCGGCACATACCCTGCACGTCGTATTCGAGCGTGGAGTAGCCGCGTGCCACGTCGAGCACGGCGGCGACGGCCTCGTCGGCCAGCACGCTGCGGCCGAGGTTGGTGTGTACGATCACGCCGCTCGCGTTGACGACGCGCCGCAGCGAGGGGGCGAAAAACGCCCGCGCGATTGCGCACGCATGCGTGGCAACCGCGTCGAGCGACGCGGCCTCGGCGGCGTCGTCGTCGGTAAGGCTGCTGGAAAGGATATGCTCGCGTGCGCGGCTGACGGCCTCGCGCGCGGCGTCGACCACCACGCTGCGGGGCAGCTCGGCGGCCAACGCGGCCGCGGCGGGCGTGTTCAGCACTTCCTCGACGGAGGGCAGCGAGCGCAAAATCGAGTTCAGGTTCTTCTTGGTCACGAGCGTGTGCCTTTCGTGCGCGAAAGCGGAATGACGCGCAAGCGTGCGTTGCCTTCGCGCGGTCGTTGCCTTTAAGCTGCGGTCATTATAGACCAGCTGCGTGGAGACGCGGAAACCAACGTGTAGAATGCGAAGGGTGTTTTTTGGCGAGCGAAATCGACGGACGGAAACCGGCGTCGGCGGGGCGGTGCCGACGGACGAGAGTCGACGTCGGCGACATCGACGGTTAGGAGTGCGGTCGTGAGGATCTTGAACATCAGCGCGCAGAAGCCCGACAGCACGGGAAGCGGCGTGTTTCTGGCGCAGATGGTGCGTTGCCAGGTTGAGGCGGGGCATAAGGCGGCGGTGGTGTGCGGTGTCGACGCGGCCGACGCGCCCGATGAGTCGCTTGTGCCCGAGGCTGCGGTGTACCCCGTGCGCTTCAACACCGCCGAGCTGCCGTTTGACGTGTGCGGCATGTCGGACGTGATGCCGTACGCCGCCACGCGCTACCGTGACCTCACGCCTACCATGCTCGCGCAGTTCAAGGCGGCGTTCACGCGCGTGATTTCCGAGGCCGACGCGGCATTTCGGCCCGACGTGGTGATCTGTCACCACCTCTACCTCGTCACGGCGGTGGCGCGCGAGGCGTTGCCGCACCGCCCGCTGGCGGGCATCAGCCACTCGACCGACCTGCGTCAGATGGCGCAGCACGACCTCGACCGCGCGTTCATCCTGCGCGGCGTGCGCGCGCTTGACGCGGCGCTCGCGCTGCACGAGGAGCAGGCGGCCCAAATCGAGCGCACATACGGCGTGCCGCGCGAACGTATCCACGTGATCGGCACGGGCTACGACGCGCGCACCTTCAACCTCGGGGAGGCGGGGAAGGGAAAGCCTAACGCAGGTGTTCCGCGCGTGCTCTACGTGGGCAAGATCGGCGAGAAGAAAGGCGTGCTCTCGCTGCTTGAAGCCTACGACGAGCTTGCGCGGCGCGGCGTGGCGTGCGGGCTCGATTTGGTGGGCGGCCACAGCGACGAGGCCGAGTACGCGCGCATCCGCGAGCGCGCCGCCGCGTGCACGCATGCACCGACGTTTTGGGGCAAGGTGCCGCCCGAAGGCGCCGCCGAGCGCTACCGCGCCTCCGACGTGTTCGTGCTGCCGTCGTTTTTCGAGGGGTTGCCGCTGGTGGTGGTCGAGGCGCTTGCCTGCGGCTGCAAGGTGGTGGTAACCGACCTTCCTGGGCTGCGCCCGTGGCTTTCCGCGTTTGTGCCCGACGCGCCGGTAACCTACGTTAAGCTGCCGCGCTTGCGAAACGTCGACACGCCCGTGGATGAGGATCTCCCCGCGTTCGAGCAGCGCTTGGCCGACGCCGTCGAGTGCGCGCTGGCCCAGCCTGCGCGCCCCTGCGACACGTCGAGCCTCACCTGGGAGCGTCTGACCGAGCGCGCTTTGGCGGTACTTGGGCTGCCGGGCGAATGTTAGCCTCCTAATGGACGGATTGCTGGTATTCTGGTTCGTATCGAAAGAGAAAGGATGGTCGGCATGCCCATTCAATCCGAGCAGCAGCGTAGCGAGTTGCATAAAACAATCTGGTCTATCGCGGACGACCTGCGTGGCAGCGTGGATGGCTGGGATTTCAAGCAGTATATTCTGGGAACACTCTTTTATCGATTCATCAGTGAGAACTTGTGTGCTTATCTCGCCGAGCAGGAAGGCGACCCGTCATTTGACTACGGCAAGCTGCCTGACGAACAAGCTGAGTACGGCCGTGAGGAAACGGTTAAGGAAAAAGGTTTTTTCATATTGCCGAGCGAGCTTTTTTCTCGCGTGTTGGAAACCGTTGATAAGAATGGCATGGCTCTTGCCGAGAACGGCGACGATCTCAACGAAATCTTGGTGCGGGTGTTCGCCAACATCGAGGGCAGTGCTGTGGGCACCGAGTCCGAGGACGACGTGAGGGGGCTTTTTGCCGATTTCGACCCCAACAGCCCCAAACTCGGCAACTCCGTTATCGAGCGGAACAAGAAGCTGGTCACGCTTATCACCAAAATCGGAGCTCTTGATTTTGGCGGCACGTTCCAGGAAAACGGCATTGACGCCTTTGGCGACGCCTATGAGTTCCTCATGACCATGTACGCCTCTGGTACTGGCAAAAGTGGAGGCGAGTTTTTCACCCCGCAGGAGGTGGGCGAGCTTTTGGCTCGCATCGTCATCGGTCATCGCACGAGCGTGAACAAGGTGTATGACCCTTGCTGCGGATCGGGTGGCCTGTTGCTTAAGTTCGCCAAGATTTTGGGAGCGTCCAACGTGCGCAGCGGTTTCTTCGGCCAAGAAATTAACCTTACCACGTATAACCTCGCGCGCATCAATATGTTTCTGCACGACATCAACTTCGACAAGTTCAGCATTGTGTGCGAAGACACGTTGAAAGCCCCTGCCCATTGGGACGACGAGCCGTTCGACGCTATCGTGTCTAATCCGCCCTATTCAATTAAGTGGGAGGGTAAGAGCAACCCGCTCAACATCAACGACCCGCGCTTTTCTCCTGCGGGTGTGCTTGCGCCGCCCAGTAGGGCCGACCTCGCCTTTACCATGCACATGCTATCGTGGCTGTCCACCGAGGGTACGGCGGCCATCGTCGAGTTTCCGGGTGTGCTTTATCGGGGTGGTGCCGAGGGAAAGATTCGCGACTACCTGGTGCGCAACAACTTCGTCGATGTGGTTATCCAGCTGCCGCCCGACCTGTTCTTTAACACCAATATCGCCACCTGTGTGCTGGTGCTCAAGCGGTCGAAATCAACGAGCGACATCCTGTTTGTGGACGCTAGTGGCGAATTTGTGCGTGCCGACGCGAAGAACAAGCTCTCTCAGGAAAACATTGACCGCATTGTTGGAACCGTGGTGGAGCGTACCGAGGAGAAAAACTTCTCAAGGTTGGTCTCAAACGACGACGTGCTGACGAATGACGTCAATCTTTCTGTGAGCAGTTACGTCGAGAAGCCCGACGAGCGCGAGGAGGTCGACATCAAGGCCCTGAATGTGGAGATCGAGCGCATTGTGGCGCGCGAGCAGGAGCTGCGCGAGCGAATCGACGCCATTGTGGCGGATTTGGAGGGGTAGATATGTCGAAGGATATTGCTAAGAAGTCTGCTACGGGAATCGAAGATGCGCAGCTCAATCGACTGTGTGAAGACGCCTTTTCTATTATCGAAGCTGGGCGCAAGAATGCGTATCGAGCTGTTAACGTCGCAATGGTTTATAGCTATTTTGAGTTGGGACGTCGTATTGTCGAGGAAGAGCAGAACGGGTCTTCTCGGGCGGGATACGGCGCAAAGCTTCTGACGCGCCTTGCTGCCGCGCTTACCGAGCGATATGGTCGTGGCTTTTCTGACACCAACCTCAGACAGATGCGCAATTTCTACCTGGTTTACTCGGAGGACGAGATTCAGCAGACGCTATCTGCTGAATTCGCGGGGCTTCCCAAAACCCAAGAAGGGCGCGTTTTCCCGCTCTCGTGGTCGCACTATCTCAAGCTCATGCGCATCAAGGACATTGATGAGCGCCATTTCTACGAAGCAGAGACGGCTAAGAACAACTGGAGCCTCGCGGAGCTCAATCGGCAATTCGACAGTGCCCTTTACGAGCGGTTAACGCTGAGTCGCGACAAAGACGAAGTTAAGAAGCTTGCGGAGAAGGGGCAGATAGTTGAAAAGCCGTCCGATTTAGTGAAAGACCCGTATGTTCTCGAATTCGTGGGGCTTGAGGAGAAGCCGTCGTATTCGGAGAGCGACCTTGAGGGTGCCATCATCGACAATTTGGAGAAGTTCTTGCTGGAGATGGGACGCGGGTTCACGTTCGTGGGCAGGCAGGTTCGATTCACGTTCGACGAGGAGCATTACTTCGTGGACCTAGTCCTGTTCAACCGTCTGCTCAGTTGCTTTGTACTGGTGGATTTGAAGATTGGAAAACTGCGGCACCAAGACCTCGGCCAGATGCAGATGTACGTGAACTACTTCGACCGATACGAGCGCCTCGAGAGCGAGAACCCCACCATAGGCATCGTGCTTTGCAAGGATAAAAACGATTCTATGGTGGAGCTTACGCTGCCTAAAGACAACGAGCGGATTTTTGCCAGCAGATACCAAACGGTGCTTCCGAGTAAAGACGAGCTTCGGCAACTTATGGACGAAAGCGCAGAGCGTTTCGAGGCGACTAAGCTCTCTGGTGATGTTGCAACGGCTATGGAGGGTAGTCAGTAATGGCGCGCGGAGACAGAGAGCTGCACTGCTTAGAGCGAATTATTGATGACGTTTTTCCTGATGGCAGAGATTTCGGCGCTGGAGTAGTTAATACGTCTTTGCTTCATTCGTCGGTTTATGGATTTGCGCAGGATGATTGGGATACGCTTTGCGAGGACCTTGCATCCGCTAAGCCCAATGCCGATCCAAGCAGCTTTCCTGACTTCATAAGCGGCGATACTGTCCTTGAACATTTCGAGATAACCGCAACCATCGAAGGTCGTAAGGGGTCGCAGTTTAAGCGCAAGCACGAACCCTTTATGGGATCAATGCGGAAAGGATTAGGAAACCTTTCTGTTGAGGACAATCCTCGAGCGATTAGTCGCGCTTTTCCATACCCAAACCAACAGCACGTGTCGTTGCTCGACTCTCTTGAGCGCAATCTCTCTAAGCATGCCGAGTCTTTGCGTGCGTTCAGAGTCAAACATGCGATCAGCAAAGCTATCTTCGTCATTGAACATCGGGAATATGGTCTAGCAATGATAGAAGATGTTTTTGGAGAAATTGGCTCGGGTCGGATCTTTGGGGATATGCGCGAGCAACAGAAGTTCAGCAGCTACAGAATGAGCAGGGATGCGGACGCTCTCTCAATCTTGGCTGACTACGCTGCCGAGATCGACGTGGTGGTATTTGTTGGCGTTGAGAACATCGAGTTTATTAAGGTCGCTGAGATTCCTGATATGTTGAAACTCATGCCGTGGCCATTCGTGATAGCTGCTGGCCCGACGGTCGAACTGCATACATTTTTGCCAGTTACGAGAGTATGTGCACCTGAAAAGGAAGGGGTCGATTATGAGCAAAGTTAATGACATGGTTAAATGCTTATGCCCCGATGGCGTAGAATATCGTGACCTGCATGAAATTGCTATCATCAGAGCTGGCAGAGATTATAAGCATTTAGGCAAAGGAACCATTCCCGTTTATGGCAGCGGTGGTGTGATGACGTATGTGGACAATTTCACATATGATAAACCAACCGTACTACTTCCACGCAAGGGCTCTATTGGCAATGTGTTTTATGTCGATGAACCTTTTTGGAACGTGGACACGATTTTTTATACAGAGATCAATGAAAGTATCGTTATGCCGAGATTTTTCTACCACGTCATGCTCTCTCGGCACATAGAACGATTGAGCACTTCGAACGCCGCGCGACCGGCATTGACAAAGAAAGTACTCGATAAGGTGCGTGTTCCTGTGCCGCCTATGGAGATTCAGCAAGAGATTGTATGCGTACTAGACTCCTTCGCGGAGCTTGAGGCGGAGCTTGAGGCGCGACGGGCTCAGTATGCCCACTACCGGAACGCCCTGATTGACGGAATTGCTTCCGAAAGCATGCCCTTGTCTAAACTGGCGCAAATTGGAACTGGCAGCCGCGATACAAAAGATGCAGTTTCCGACGGTGAGTTTGTTTTTTATGCTCGTGGCGTCGATTCCCTTCGACTAGATGAATATGATTTCGACGAGACCGCAGTCATCACGGCGGGTGACGGTGCGGGTGTTGGAAGGGTGTTTCATTTTGTAGAAGGAAAGTATGCACTTCATCAGCGGGCATACAGGATGGCTCCCGATGAGGAAAAGCTCTATTCCAGGTTCTTCTACCATGTGTTAAATGCTCGATTCTATGATTACATAATGGCGAATTGCGTATCTAGTTCGGTTTCCTCGATTCGCAGAAAAATGCTCGACAACTTTCCAGTGCCTATTCCTTCCCTTGAAGAACAGCACCGCATTGCTGGTATTCTCGACAAGTTCGATGCTTTGGTTAACGACATCTCTCAAGGTTTGCCTGCCGAAATTGAAGCTCGTCGCAAGCAGTATGCTTATTACCGCGACAAGTTGCTTTCGTTTAAGGAGAAGGTTGCATGAGCGAACATGGTAGGCGCGTCGAGTACGGCGTTGTAGGCATTCCCGAGGAAATGTTGGATGAGTCGCTGGTAGATGATTTGCCTGCATCGGTCGACTTCGAGGTCATGGCGTTCGGTGGTCAGGCCACCGTATGCGCTGCCGCTCCCAAGCAGGGCAAACGCTCGACGGCTTACCAAAGCGAGGCCGAGTTGGAAGCGGCCTTCATTGCGCAGCTTCAGCGCCAGGCGTACGAATATGTTGTGTTTTCCTCCGAAGGGGAACTTGCTGCCAACCTGCGCCGACAGCTCGAAGCGCTGAACGGCCTCACGTTCACCGACAAGGAGTGGGAACGCTTCTTTAAGGGCTGCATAACGTCCGAAAACGAGGGCATTGCGGAAAAGACGCGCCGCATCCAGCGCGACCACGTGCAGGTGCTCCATCGCGATGACGGCTCCGTGAAGAACGTGCAGCTTATCGACAAGCGCAACGTGCATAACAATCGTTTGCAGGTGATGAACCAATATGCGCAAAGCGGCACCTACGACAATCGCTACGACGTCACCATCCTGGTGAACGGCCTGCCGCTGGTGCACGTGGAGCTTAAACGCCGAGGCGTGGCGATAAAAGAGGCGTTCAACCAGATAGAGCGCTACCAGCGTGACAGTTTTTGGAGCAGCTGCGGTCTGTACGAGTACGTGCAAATCTTCGTGATCTCCAACGGCACGCACACGAAATACTACTCCAACACCACGCGCTGGAGCCACATTGAGGAGTCGAAGGGCAGGCGACGCAGCGGGAAAAAGACTTCCAACAGCTTCGAGTTCACCAGCTGGTGGGCAGACGCCGATAACGTTCCCATCATGGATTTGGTGCCGTTCACGTCATCGTTTTTCGCCAAGCACGCCATTTTGAACATTCTTACACGTTATTGCGTCTTTGACGTGGATGACCATCTGCTGGTTATGCGCCCGTATCAAATTGTGGCGACCGAGCGCATCCTGAACCGCATTCTTGTGTCCGAGAACGACAAACGCATGCTGGGCACGCTGAGGGCGGGCGGCTACATATGGCACACCACGGGCAGCGGCAAGACGCTCACGAGCTTCAAGACGGCCCAGCTGGCAAGTGGCATGGCGGGCGTTGACAAGGTTATGTTCGTCGTGGATCGCAAAGACCTCGACTACCAGACCATGCGCGAATACGACCGCTTCGAGAAGGGCGCGGTGGACGGAAGCGAGTCGACGGCGGTGTTGGCGAGGCAGCTGGCCGATCCCGACTGCCGTATTCTTGTGACCACTATCCAAAAGCTCTCCGTGTTCATCAAGAAGAACAAGAAGCATGATGTTTACTCGAGCCACGTGGTTGTCATCTTTGACGAATGCCACCGCAGTCAGTTCGGCGAGATGCACGCGGCCATCATCAAGCATTTCAAGGCGTATCACCTGTTCGGCTTTACGGGTACGCCCATTTTCGCGGACAACGCCAGTGCCTCGGGCAATCCCAAGTTGCGCACCACGGAGCAGGCGTTCGGGGAAAAGCTGCACACCTATACCATCGTCGATGCCATCCGCGACGGCAACGTGCTGCCCTTCCGCATCGACTACATCCAAACCATCAAGGCGCGCGAAGACTTCCCTGACCAAAAGGTCTACGACATCTATCGCGAGGGCGCGTACAAGGCGCAGGAACGTGTGGAATCAATCGTGAGCTATGTGCTCGACCACTATGCGCAGAAAACCAAGCGCAGCTCCAACTACCTGCTGAAAGACCAGCGTGTAATGGGCTTCAACTCCATCTTCTGCTGTGCGTCCATCGATATGGCAAAGGTTTATTACTCGGCGTTTAGACGTATGCAGGCAGAGCGTGGCGGTGAGCAGCTTAAAGTGGCGCTTATCTACAGCTTCGGCGTGAACGAAAGCGACGACGGCTGCGGTCTTCCCGACGAAAGCTTCGACGTGGAAAGCTTGGATACGCCCGACCGCGATTTCCTGCAGGCCGCCATCGACGACTACAATGCAATGTTCTCCACGAGTTTCGATACGAGCTCGGATGGCTTTCAGAACTACTACAAGGACTTGTCCGACCGCATGAAGAACCGTCAGCTGGATATGGTCGTCGTGGTCAATATGTTCCTTACCGGCTTCGACGCCACCACGCTTAACACGCTTTGGGTTGACAAGGACCTCAAGGACCACGGCCTCATCCAGGCGTTTTCCCGCACGAATCGCATTCTGAACTCCGTGAAGACCTACGGCAACATCGTGTGCTTTCGCAATTTGGAGGATCGGGTCAACCATGCCATCAGCCTTTTTGGGGATAAGGACGCTGGCGGCATCGTGCTGCTTAAGCCTTATGCCGAATACTTGGGGGAATACCGGGAGCGCTTGGCGCAGCTGTACGATCGTTTCCCGCTTGGACAGGTTATATTGGGGGAGGAGACCGAAAAGGCGTTTATTCGCCTGTTCGGCACGATACTCAGGTTGCGTAACGTGTTGTCGGCTTTTGACGACTTCGAGGGGGACGATCCGCTGTCGCCGCGCGACGAACAAGATTATCGCAGCGTGTATACCGATCTCTACCAAAAATGGCGTAAGGACAAAGAAGAAGCTGCCATCATCAACGACGACCTTGTTTTCGAGGTTGAGCTATTGAAGCAGGTTGATGTAAACATCGATTACATCCTTATGTTAGTGCAGAAATACCATGACACCAACTGTGCCGACAAGCTTATTATCGCCGACGTTGAGCGCGCTATCGGCGCCAGCTATGAGTTGCGCAATAAGCGAGACCTCATCGAGCGGTTCATCGACGGACTTAACGCGAGCGAGGACGTTGTCGCTGACTGGAGGAAATACATCGAGGAGCAACGCGAGAAGGAGTTGTCTGCCATCATCGCTGATGAATCGTTGGATGACGTCGCTACGCGCGAGTTTGTGGCGCGTTCGTTTGTCGAGGGGGAAGTGACAGAAAACGGCACCGAGATTACGTTGCTTATGACCAAGAAACCGAGCCGTTTCGCCCCAGAGGGCGCCTATGCGGAGATGAAGGCACGTATCGTCGAAAAGCTGAAAGCGTTTTTCAGCAGGTTCAACGGGTTGGGCAGATAGTGCAAGAGCCATCGGCAAAAACACGTCCAAATTACCCCCTTCCCATTCCCGCTGCGCGTTCTATAATGAACCCGTTGCGTCGTGGGCGCGCGGATTTCTGCCCCGCATGCCTCTTTCTGCAAACAACGACGCGGCGGCAACCTCATAACGCCTGGTGAAGGCATCTGGCTTCGCGATTCTGCTGCGGGCCAATTTTCTGCATACATAGTAAGAACTTACGCGACGTGCATCGCGGATCGCTCCCGGAACAGGGGACGTAGCCCCGTTTGTGGGCCGACGAGCGTCCGACGTGCGGTGTCGCCCTTGTGCGAAAGAAGGAATCGGTGGAACTGTTCACTCAGAAGAAGGGGTTGCTGCTCGCGGGTCTCATCGCCGGCTGCGGCTTGGCGATCCTCGCGTTTTTCGGCAATCCCCAGAACATGGCGATGTGCGCGGCGTGCTTCATCCGCGACATGGCAGGCTCGCTCAAGCTGCACACCACGGCGACGGTGCAGTATTTCCGCCCCGAGATCGTGGGTTTGGTCGTGGGGTCGTTCTTGATCGCGGTGGCAACGCGCGAGTACCGCTCGACGGCGGGCTCGTCGCCCATGACGCGCTTCGTGCTGGGCTTCATCATGATGCTCGGCGCGCTGGTGTTTTTGGGATGCCCGCTGCGCATGGTCATTCGCATGTCGGCGGGCGACCTCAACGCGTGGGTGGGCCTCATCGGCTTTGTCCTGGGCGTGGGCACGGGCGCGCTGTTCTTGAAGCGCGGCTTCTCGCTCGGGCGTGAGTACGACACGAACAAGGTGGCGGGCGCGGTGCTGCCGGTGCTGCTCATCATCGGCCTGGTGATCAGCATTGCCACGGCGGCGTTCGCCGTAAGCGAAAGCGGCCCGGGCTCCAAGCACGCCCCGTGGCTGATCGCGCTCGTGGTGGCGCTCATCGTGGGCGCGCTGGCGCAGAAGGCGCGCATCTGCTTCGCGAGCGGTCTGCGCAACGCCTTCCTCGTGCGCGACTTCGAGATGCTTCTGCCCATCGCGGGCATGTTCGTCGTCATGCTGGTGTTCAACCTGGCGACGGGCAACTTCAAGCTCTCCTTCGACGGCCAGCCCATCGCGCATTCGCAGCATCTGTGGAACATTCTCGGCCTGTATGCCGTGGGCTTCGGCGCGGTGCTCGCCGGCGGCTGCCCGCTGCGCCAGATGATCCTGGCCGGCCAGGGCTCCTGCGACGGCGCGGTCACCTTCCTCGGTATGCTCGTGGGCGCGGCGTTCGCGCACAACTTCGGCCTGGCGGGCGCGGCGGCTGCGGCGGCCACGGACACGACGGCGGCCGTTGCGGGCGGCCCGGCGTTCGCGGGCCAGGTGGTGCTCGTGTGCGGCATCGTGGTGCTGTTCATCATCGGCGCGGCGAACATCCGCAAGCAGAAGGCGGCGGCGAAAACCGCGGCTACGGCGGCAACCGACGCGGACGCGACGGCCGCTCAGGCGTAGAATTTAGTGAAAAGTTGCGGCGGCGGTTGCGGTCGGCATTGACGGCAGCCCGACGCCGCGCAACAGCGAAGGGAGCAAACTCATGATCGAGGTAGACGCAAGGGGACTTTCCTGCCCCGAGCCCATGCTCATGGCCACCGAGGCCGTGAAGGGGTCCGCCGGCGAGGCGGTGCGCGTGCTGGTGAGCTCGGCCACCGCGCGCGACAACGTGAAGGGCGTGGCGAAGAAGGCCAAGCGTCAAGCGCGCGTCGAGGAGTCGGGCGCCGACTTCATCGTCACCATCGAGTAGGCGCAAAAGGGGAGGGGAAGCGATGGCGCGCAACGCGAAACCGCACGTGGTGGCAACGTTTCACACCACCACGGCGGCGCTTGCCATGCAGGACGCGGGCAAGCGCGCGGGGCTGCGCGGCCGCCTCGCTCCCATCCCGCGGCAGCTTTCGGCGGGCTGCGGCTTCGCATGGCGCGAACCCGCCGACAACGAGGCGGCCCTGCGCGCGGCAATCGAGCACGCGGGCATCGAGGTGGAGGCGCTCGTCGCGCTGGACTTGTGAGCGCAAGGGCGCTCCCGCCCTGGTGTTCACCCAGGGGCGGGAGCGCCCCCGTGTTCATCTTCGCCACCGCCCGTTCGCCTCGAACAAACAAAGAGAGAGGAAGCATCATGACCGATCGACACGAGATGTGGGCCAGCTTGGGGATGGACCTCGAGACGCACGACCAGCTGTGCGCGGTTTTGCCCACGGCGTTCGGCGACATATACCTGTCGCAGGAAAACCGCCCCGAGAACATGGCGTTCTACGACTTCGTGGTGTCCGACATCCACGGCATTCGCCCCGCCGAGCTCATCGAGCTGCAAAAGGCCGGCGGCAAGGTGTTCGGCACGTTCTGCGTGTTCGTGCCCGACGAGATCGTGGTGGCGTGCGGCGGCGCGGTGACGGGCCTGTGCGGCGGCAGCCAATTTTGGGTGCCCGAGGGCGAAAAGGTGCTGCCGAGCGGTATGTGCCCGCTGATCAAGGCGTCGCTGGGCGCGCATTTCGGCAAGACGTGCCCGTACTTCAGCGTGGCCGACGTGTACGTGGGCGAAACCACGTGCGACGGCAAGAAGAAGGCCTACGAAATCCTCGGCGCCGACAAGCAAACCTATGTGATGGACATGCCGCAGATGAAGCGCCCGCAGGACGTGGAGAAGTGGACGGGCGAGATCGCCGCGTTCGCCGCCGAGGTGGAGCGCATCACGGGCCGCGAGCTCACGGCGGAGGCGCTCGGCGACGCCATCAAGCTCATCAACAGCAAGCGTCGCGCGCTCGCGCGCGTCTACGAGGCGCGCAAGGCCACGAACTGCATTCCCATCAGCGGCAAGGACGCCCTGCTCATGACTCAGATCGCGTTTTTCGACGACCCGGCCCGCTGCGCCGAGATGGCCAACAAGCTGGCCGACGAGCTTGAGCAGCGTGTCGCCGACGGCGTGAGCGTGTTCCCGGCGGGCACGAAGCGCATCCTGCTCACGGGCACGCCGCTCGCCATCCCGAACTGGAAGCTGCACCACATCATCGAGACGAGCGGCGCCGCCGTGGTGTGCGAGGAAATGTGCACCGGCACGCGCTACTTCGAAAACGAGGTGGACGAGGGCGCGACTACGCTCGAGGGCCAGTTCGCCGCGTTGTCCGAGCGCTACATGAAGAACAACTGCGCGTGCTTCACGCCGAACCCCGGCCGCATCGACGACATCGTGCGCTTGGCGAAGGAATACCAGGTGGACGGCGTGATCGACGCGAACTTGAAGTTCTGCACGCTCTACGACGTGGAAAAGTCGAGCGTGGCCGAGGCGCTTGAGGCGCAAGGCATCCCGGTGCTGGGCCTTGAGACGGACTACACCGACAACGACGCCGGTCAGCTGCGCACCCGCATCCAGGCGTTCGTGGAGATGCTTGGGTAAGTTTAATTACGCTTGCCCTGACGGGGCAAGCGGGATGCTCGACGCTGCGGCTTCCTAGCCCCTTACGCAGGGCTCGGCGCGTACCGAAGTACGCTTGGCCCTGCGGCGGGGCTATCTCGGGCACCGCAAGAAGCCTCGCTGACGCCATGAGCATAATGTGACGTTTTAATGGGTGGTAAAGTGGGTGCACTTTGTGTCGGACACGGTGTTCTACATATTGGTGAACAGCTCGACCGAGGGCATGGCGCTGTACACGCGCTTGCGCGAGGCGGCATGCCGCGTGCGCGTGGCGCCCGCCCCGCGCGGCGAGCAGGCGTGCTGCGGTATGTCCATCTTGGTGGCGCCCGGCGATATGCCGGCGGTGCGCGCGGCGCTTGCCGCCGATCGGTCGCTGATATACGATCGCATCGTGGAGCTACCCAACACCATCAACCCGCACAGGGACAAGTATTGCTGAGGGGTGCGTAAAACGGGGGTGAACACGGGACCGTAGCCCTGTTCACCCACCGCCCGCGTTTACCCGCGCCCCAGTATTTTGCAAGCAGAAAGCGATTGCCCATGATCTATCTCGACAACGCCGCCACCACCATGACGAAGCCGCCCGAGGTGGCGCGCGCGATAACCGAGGCGCTCGGCAGCTTCGGCGGCGTGGGGCGTGGCGTGCACCCGGCCTCCATCCAGGCGGGGCTTGCCGTGTACGAGGCGCGCGCCGCCGTGTCGCAGCTGTTCGACGCGCCGGGGCCCGAGCGCGTGTCGTTCGCCCTGAACGCCACGATGGCGCTCAACATCGCGATCGCCGGGCTTTTGCCCGACGGCGGCAAGGCGGTCACCACCGCTGCGTCGCATAACTCGGTGCTGCGACCGCTCTATGCGGCGCGCGACGCGCGGGACTGCGCGGTCGAGGTGGTGCCGATCGACGATCGCGGCGCGCTCGACTACGACGCGTTCGCGCGCGCGTGCGAGGGGGCGGCGCTTGTGGCCGTCACGCACGCGTCCAACCTCACGGGCGACGTGTACGACGCGGCGCGCATGGCGGACGCAGCGCACGCGGCGGGCGCGCTTGTGGTGCTCGACGCGGCGCAGACGGCGGGCGCCGTGCCCGTCGACATGGGGGCGCTCGGTGTCGACGTCGTGTGCTTCACCGGGCACAAAAGCCTGCTCGGCCCGCAGGGCACGGGCGGCTTGTGCGTGGCGGCGGGCGTCGACGTGCCGCCGCTGCTCGAGGGCGGCTCGGGCACGCACAGCTTCGACGAGCGGCACCCGCGCTTCATGCCCGAATCTCTTGAGGCGGGCACGGTGAACGCGCACGGGCTGGCGGGGCTGGCGGCGGGCGTTGCGTATCTGCAGCAGCGCGGCGTGGCGGACGTGGCGACGCACGAGGCGCAGCTGGTCGTGCGCTTTGTGGACGGCCTGCACGCCGTTAAGGGCGTGCGCGTGCTCGGCGGCGGGTCGGACGCGGGGCGCTGCGGCATCGTGGCGCTCAACGTGGCTGACGCCGACTCGGCGGGCGTGGCCGACCGTTTGGCGTCGGAATGGGACATTTGCACGCGGGCGGGCGCCCACTGCGCGCCGCTCATGCACCGCGCGCTCGGCACCGAGCGGCAAGGCGCGGTGCGCGTAAGCTTTGGGCCCTTCAGCACGGAAGGCGAGGTAGACGCGTGCTTAGAGGCGTTGGAGGTGATCGCGCATGACGTATCGTGTGGGCGTTGACATCGGTTCGACGGCGGCGAAGGCGGCGGTGCTCGACGGCGACGCGGTGGCGTTCACGCTATGCGAGCCGACGGGCTACAGCGGCGTGGAGGCGGCCGGGCGCATCGAGGCTGCCCTTGAGGCGGCGGGTTTCCCTTTGAGCGCGTGCCGCGTGGTGGCGACGGGCTACGGGCGCGTGTCGGTGCCCTACGCGGAAAAAACGGTCACCGAGATCACCTGTCACGGGCGCGGGGCGGCCCACCTGTTTGGCGGAAGCGGCGTGGTGGTCGACATCGGCGGGCAGGACACGAAGGCCATCGTGCTCGAGGGTGGGCGCGTGGCGAAGTTCAACATGAACGACAAGTGCTCGGCGGGCACGGGGAAATTCTTGGAGATCATGGCCAACCGCATGGGCGTGACGTTGTCTGAGCTTGAGCGGCTGGCGCGCGACGGGAATCCGACGCAAATCTCGTCGATGTGCACGGTGTTCGCGGAAAGCGAGGTGATATCGCTCGTCGGCGCCGGCACGCCGCGCGAGGACATCGCGTGGGGCGTGATCGAGTCGGTGGCGGCGAAGGTGCGCCCGCTTGTGCCGCAGGTTCAAGGCGCGCGCTATTTCCTCACCGGCGGCCTGTGCGAGTGCGGCTACTTGGTGGAGCGTTTGGGCGCGGCGCTCGGCGCGCCCGTGGAAACGTGCCCGCAGGCGCGCTTTGCGGGAGCTATTGGGGCGGCGCTTTCTGTTCCGACCGTTGCTGACGCAACGATCGGACGTGCCGACGCTGCGGTTCCGACATGCACCTGATCTAGCCCCTTGTTTGACCCTCGGCGCGGCCCGAAGGCCGCTTGGGGTCAAGGCGGGGCTATATCAGGCACCTGTCGAAACCTCGCTGACGTTACGAACGACCTGTGAGGTGCAATTGGTGGAGGTGCAATTGGGACGTTCCAAATTGCATGTCGATCGCAAATGTGCCGTTTGGAACGTCCCGATTGCACCGATTGCAGATTAAGAGAAGCGGCTCGTAGAGGAGGAATGGGTTTATGGCAACGCGAGATTTACCGGCGATTTTCGAGGAGTTCGACGAGGCGCGGCGCGCGGGGTTCGTCAAGGTGATGAACTTCAAGGAGTCGGGCGGGCGCCTGGTGGGTTATTTGTGCAGCTACACGCCGATCGAGGTGATCGAGGCGGCGGGCGCGTCGGGCGTGGCGCTGTGCGGCATGAGCAACGAGCCGGTGGCGGAGGCGGAAACCGTGCTACCGAAAAACCTCTGCCCGCTCATCAAGAGCACCTACGGCTTCGCGCACGCCGACAAGTGCCCCTACACGTACTTCTCCGACCTGATCGTGGGCGAGACGACCTGCGACGGCAAGAAGAAAATGTACGAGCTGCTCAACGAGATCAAAGACACCTACGTGATGCAGCTGCCGCAGGGACAGGGCCGCGCCTGGGTCGCCGAGGCGTGGCGCGAGGAGGTGCGTCTGCTCAAGGAGGAGTTCGAGCGCAGGTTCGGCGTCGAGGTGACCGACGACGATCTGCGCTGCGCCGCCCGCGCGCGCAACCGCTTCCGCCGCGCGATGGTGGAGCTTTTTGAGCTGCAGGCGAACGTGCCGCCCGCGATGAGCGGCGTCGAGATGATGACCACCGCGCTGCAAAGCACGTTCGCCTTCGACGTGAACGAAAGCATCGAGAAGGTGGAGTCGCTGCTTGAGGCGCGCCGTGCCGCCTACGAGGCGGGGGAGCGCCCCATCTCGGTCGAGGCGAAGCGCATCCTGCTCACGGGGTGCCCGTCGAGCGGCGTCATCAAGAAGGTCGGCATGTCCATCGAGCGCAACGGCGGCGTGATCGTGTGCTTGGACGACTGCTCGGGCGAGCGCACGCAGCGCATGATGATCGACCCCGACGCCGACGACATCTTAGGCGCTATCGCCGATCGCTACCTGGGCATCCATTGCTCGGTCATGACGCCGAACGGCGGGCGCATGGAAAACACCGCCGCCATGTGCGAGAAGTACCATGTTGACGGTGTGGTCGACCTCACGCTCACGGCGTGCCACACCTTCGCGGTGGAATCCGAGCTCATGCGCCGCAAGATGGAGGAGATCGGCGTGCCGTACCTTCACATCGAAACCGACTACGCCCCCGGCGACCAAGGGCAAATCGACACGCGCATCGCGGCGTTCATCGAGATGCTGTAGCTTTGCTGAGCGCTTTGCAACGAGCGAGGGCGTTGCGGTCGTCCGACGGCGCATACGGCGTTGCGTTTGGTGCTATATTGAGAGAGAACTTGAGTTTGCCCGTATGGAGAAGGGAATGGATGCATGAGCACCTACGTGATCACGTTTGAGTCGACGCACGCGGCGATGGCGGCGACGAAGTCGCTGTCGTCAGGCAGCGTGGACTTCCTCACCATTCCCGTGCCGACGGCGATCAGCGCCGGCTGCGGCATCGCCGTGAAGTTCGACGCCGACGATCCCGAGCCGGTGCTCGCGCGCATCTTCGGCGCGAACCGCGCAACGGGCTTGGCCGCGCTGTACCGTCAAGTGGGCGCGAAGGAATACGAGAAGGTGCAAGCCCTGTAATCAGTACCCTGTAACCAGTAGGAACAACGCGGGGGCGTCGCGGGCGCGAAAGCCCGCGCAACCCCCGCCGTTCAAAACGAACCGACGAAGAAAAGGAGACCAACCATGACTAAGATTCTCGACGGATTCGGCAAGCCCTGCCCGATGCCGCTGGTGATGGCGAAAAAGGAGATCGACGCGGGCTGCCACGACCTCGCGGTGCAGGTCGACAACGAGACGGCGGTGAAAAACCTCACGCGCCTGGGGAAGAAGACGGGGCTTGCCGTGGCGTGCGACGCCATCGAGGGCGGCTGGCTCATGACGTTTTCGGAGGGCGGCGGCACGCAGGCGGCCGAGCCCGACTTGGCATCGGCACTTGCCGCGAACGCGGGCGCGGCGTGCTCGACGAGCGGCGGTTGCGGGTACGCGGTGTTCGTGGGCAAAGACCACGTGGGCGAAGGCGACGGCGAGCTGGGCCACAACCTCATGAAGATGGCGCTCTACACGCTCTCCGAAAGCGACGACGTGCCGGCAAGCCTGCTGTTCATGAACTCCGGCGTGAAGCTGGTGGCGGGCGACGAACAGCAGATCATCGACAGCGTGCACGCGCTTGAGGAAAAGGGCACCGAGGTGCTCGTGTGCGGCACGTGCCTTGACTTCTACGGCGTGAAGGACGCGCTGAAGGCCGGCGAGGTGTCCAATATGTACGACATCTTAGGACGTATGCAGGAAGCGGCGAAGGTCATCACGCTTTAATGGGTTCCGCCGTTGCTGACGCAACGGCGGAATTGTCGACGCTGCGAAGCGCCTTGGCGCCCCATCTTGCCCCTTGTTTTGGACTCGGCGCGTACCGAAGTACGCTTGGTCCAAAGGCGGGGCAATCTGGGACACCAAGGCGCTTCTCGCTGACTTTACGAACGACCTGTCCCCTTGTCACGCTCATCACGCGCTTGTGACAAGGGGGCAGGTCATTTGTCGTACGAACGTTGTGCGAGGTTTTGCGTCGCGCGCCGATGCCGCCCGGCTGCATCTCACGGAATGGAACGGCATGGAAACAACTTTCTAAATCTACACGGAATTTCCCCACCGTATAATCGCTTTCGACGAGGAAAGGACTGGCGGGAAATCCGTGGGCAAATACGAGGACATGAGAAGTGCGGCGCTCGAGATCATGAGCGAGGGCGGTGCGCGGGCACTGACGCTCCCGTTGCTTTTCGAGCGCGCCCATACGGGGGCGGGTACGTTCTACCACTATTTCAAGGATCGCGAAGACCTCATCGAGGCGGTGTTTAGGCACTGCTACGACGTGGCGGAGCGCGAATTGGCCGAAACCGACGACCCGTCCGCTCCGACTCGCGAGCGCTTCGACGCGCTGTGCCGCCATATGTTTCACGCCTACGTGGTGTATCCCCAGGAGTTGAATTTCCTTTACTGGTACACCTTCGGCTACGTCGAGCCCGACTCGACCCGCTGTCGCATCATCCCGTCGGTCATGCTGCTCACCGCCATTATCGACGCAGCGCAAAAAGAGGGGCTTGTGCGCACCTCGGCAGCGCCCTCGGTCATGGCGCGCGTGGTGCGGGGTATGGTGGCAAGTGTGTTTTGGGGCCACGAGCGCGCCGCTTATGTGATGGACGAGGACGCCGCGCAGCGCTTCGCGAACAGCGCCTGGCGCGCGATAGAAGAGTTTTAAGACGAGCTGGGGCTACGTTCCCGCGTCGAACGGCCCGTGACGCTTTGAATGCGGGAAGACGAGTGCTCTGACCTCCTCTCCCTCAACTTCTCGTTGAAATGTCAAACCGACTCCTTTTTATACCGAATTGTTAGTTTCGGTTGCTGTGCGGGTACGGCATAATAGAAAACCAGCCAAATTACATTCTTTTGAATTTCGAGTACAGCTGAGTAGAAGGGGTTCGCATGGACGAGCTCACCGAAAGTACGGGGCCCGACATGGCACCCGACGCCGCATCCGACGCAACATCGGACGCGGCGTCCGAGCACGGCAAGCATGCTCGACCCCGCCGCAAGCGTCGCAAGCTGCGCATCGTCTTTGGCGTCGTTGGCGGCTTGGCGGTTGTGTGTGCGCTTGTCGTCGGCGCCGCGGTGTTCACGTGGACGCGCGATCTTCCCGACATGCACAACCCGAGTGCCTTCAACCTTTCTCAGAAAACGAAGGTTTACGCCAACGACGGCACGACGCTTCTTGCCGAGTTTTTCCTTGAGAACCGCGAGCCGGTTGAGTACGACCAGGTGAGCACCTATGTGTTCGATGGCACGGTGGCCACCGAGGACGAGCGCTTCTACGCGCACGGCGGCGTCGACCTCATAGGCATCTCGCGCGCGCTCGTGAACAACCTTGCGGGCGGGGCCATCGAGGGCGCGTCCACCATCACGCAGCAGTTCGTACGCAACACGGTTCTTGCCGACGAGATGAACGACATCACGATCAAGCGCAAGGTGCGCGAGGCCGTGCTTGCCATGCAGCTTGAAACCATGTACAGCAAGCAGGACATCCTGCTCATGTACGTGAACACCATCAACTACGGCGACGGTTGCTACGGCATCGAGGCGGCTGCGCGCAACTACTTCCAAAAAAGCGCCGCCGACCTCACGCTTTCCGAGGCGGCGCTGCTTGTGGGCATTCCGCAGTCGCCCGAGTACCTCAACCCCAAGTACAACCCCGAGGCTGCCGCCGAGCGCAGAAACCTTGTGCTCGACCGCATGCTTTCGAGCGGTTACATCACGCAGGCCGAGCACGACGAGGCGGCGTCTGCGCCGCTTGAGCTCAACCCGGCCGACGAGCGCACGCACGACGGCATCCTCGACGCGCCTTATTTCGCGAGCTACGTGCGCGACTACCTTTTCGAGAACTACAGCACCGAGGAGATCCTCCACGGCGGGCTTACCGTGTACACCACGCTCGACCCCGCGCTTCAGGACTACGCCGAGGAGGCGGTGGCGCAGGAGTACGAGCGCATGGACGGCACGGGCTTTTCCGACGCGCAGCTGTCGATCACGTGCGTCGACCCGCACACGGGCTACGTGCTCGCCATGATCGGCGGGCGCGACTACCGCGCAAGCGAGTTCAACATCGCCACCAGCAGCTACGGACGGCAGGCAGGCTCGTCGTTCAAGCCGTTTACGCTGGTGGCGGCCATCGAGCAGGGCATCAACCCCAACACCACCTACATCGACTGCTCGGGCGGGTTCTCGTGGACCGACCCCACGTCGGGCGAGGCGTGGAAGGTGGAGAACTACGGCAACGCGAACTACGGCACGCGCACGATAGCCTCGGCCATCTGGGTGTCGTCGAACACGGGCTTCGCGCGGCTCGTCACGGCGGACGGAGGCGTCAACTACCAAAAGATCGGCGACGTGGCCCGACGCATGGGCATCACGAGCACGGTGGGCATAGACGACGGCCCCGCGGTCACGCTTGGGTCGGCGCAGGTGAACACGCTTGACATGGCGAGCGCCTACGGCACGTTCGCCAACCAAGGGGTGCATTGCGACCCGGTCTGCGTGACGCGCATCGAAAACGCCGTCGGCGAGGTGATCGCCGACAACACGGCAAGCAAGGGCTCGCAGGCGATCACGCCTGAGGTGGCGTACGCCGCCACGCGCGTGCTGCAGGGCGTGGTGACGCAGGGCACGGGCACGAACGCGCGGCTTGCGTCGGGGCAGGTGGCGGCGGGCAAGACGGGCACGTCGGAGGATTGGCGCGACCTGTGGTTCTGCGGTTTCACGCCCCAGCTCAGCTGCGCTGTGTGGGCGGGCTGCGACCCCGAGCGCCAAATGTACGAGGCCTCGTGGTGCACCAACGTGTGGCGCAACTTCATGACGCGCGCGCTCGAGGGCCGCGAGATCGAGGAGTTCCCGGCGGCGGCCGATCCTGAGTACAACAGCACCTTCACCGCCAAGCAAAACGCCGCGATGGAGGCAAAGCGCAAGCAGGAGGCCGAGGAGAAGAAGAAGCAGGAAGAGGAAGCGGCGAAGAAGAAGGAAGAAGAAGCCAAGAAGAAGGCCGAGGAGGAGAAGAAGAAGCAAGAGGAGGCGGCGAAGACCGAGAAGCCGAGCGGGTCGTCGAGCAGCGGCTCGACGACCTCGGGCGGCGGTTCGGGATCGGGCTCTGGTTCTGGTTCTGGGTCGGGGTCGGGATCGGGCTCTGGTATCGGCACAGGCTCAGGCGGCTCGAGCGGCACAGGCGGCACGGGCTCGGGCGGATCGGGTGGTTCGTCGAGCGCGGCTAGCACCGCCAAGACGGTCGACAAGGCCGCATAAACGGGAGGAACGCAGGTGGAACACGGGAGGGCGTGAACACGCCCCGTGTTCATCTTTTCCGCTCAGCCGCCTTCTGTTAGCTGAACTCGATCTTGCACTCCGCGTCTTTTACGACGCGCCCGATTCTCGCGGGCGCGCGTCCCGCTTCTCGCTCGAAGGCGCGCTCGAACGTCTCGGCGCGCTCGGGCGGCACGGCCACGATCAGGCCACCCGAGGTTTGCGGGTCGCATATGACGGCCATGCGGTTGTCGAACTCCTCGTCGTCGAGCGCTCCTTGCCGCACGAAAGGCGCGGCGAAGTCCATGATCGAGAACGTGCGGTTCGGGCGGCAGTACGCGCACGAGAGGTCCCACGCGCCCGCGAACAGCGGCAACGCCTCCCAGTCGAGCACGGCGCCCACGCTGCTTGCGGCCAACATCTCGTGCAGGTGCCCCGCCAGCCCGAAGCCCGTCACGTCGGTCGCGGCGTGCACGCCCGACTCCAGCATAGCTGCGGCTCCCGCGCGGTTGAGCTCGCGCATCGATGCGACTGCCGGCGCGAATGCGTCGGCGTCAACCTCGCCGATCTTGTATGCGGCGCTCAAAAGCCCCACGCCGAGCGGCTTGGTCAAAAAAAGCACGTCGCCCGGCACGGCGCCCTCGTTGCGCACGATGCGCTTCGGGTGCACGGTGCCCATGACGCACAGGCCGTACTTCGGCTCAGGGTCGTCCACCGAGTGTCCGCCCACAATGAGCGCGCCCGCCTCGCGCACGGCGTCGGCCCCGCCGCGCAGCACCTCGCGCGCCACGTCGTTGCCGAGCGCGCAGTCGAGCGCCAGCACGTTTAAGGCGCACACGGGCACGGCGCCCATCGCGAACACGTCGGACAGCGCGTTCGCCGCGGCGATGCGCCCGAAGTCGTAGGGGTCGTCCACCAGCGGCGTGAGGAAGTCGACGGTGAGCACGGCGGCCACCTCGTCGCTCATGCGCAGCACGGCGGCGTCGTCGCTCGTCTCGAAACCGAGCAGCAGGTCGTCCGCGAAGGGGGAGGCGGTGTTCGCGCCCGCAAGCACGGGCGCCAGTATGTCGGCGAGGTCGCCCGGACCCCACTTCGCCGCTCAACCGCCCTTCGACGTCAGCTCGGTCAAGCGCACGCGCTCCTTCTCGCTCACGGCTGCGCCCCCTTTCTCGCGCTTTCCTCGCGCTCGGTTCCCCGTTTTTCGTTGCTGCGCTCAGTATAGCACCGCCGCTCACCAGCGTTTTCGGCACGCACGCCGCGCGGGGCGTCCCATTTGCGACGCGAAGAAAACCTGAAGAAAGATTCCAGTCTGAGAGATGTTGCCAACCTGTTATGTTGCGGTTATGTGTCCGAGTTGTGGAGATGCGAAGGATTGAGTTTGTGTTTCCGCGCCTTGGGCGCGCGAGAGATCAAGCAACGAGAGATGAAAGGAGTGGGTAGCTCATGCAACTGACACGCAGAGGCTTCTTCAAGAGCGTCGGCGCCGCGTTTGCCGCCACCGCAGCCTTCGAGGTTGCCGCCGCAAGCCCCGCGCTGGCCGTTGAGACGTCCAAAGAGTGGAAGCTCGTGAACACCGAGGAGTACACGAACATCTGCTGCTACTGCGCCGGCGGCTGCGGCTCGCTGTGCTCGGTGCGTGACGGCGAGCTTGTCAACCTCGAGGGCGACCCCGACCACCCGATCAACAAGGGCGGCTTGTGCCCGAAGGGCGCCGCGATGTTCCAACTGCGCAACATCGTCGACCCCGAGACGCGCGAGATAGTGAAAAACCCCGACCGCGTAAGCAAGCCCCTGGTGCGTCGCCCCGGCGCCGCCGACTGGGAGTCCATCACGTGGGACGAGGCCGTGGCGGAGATTGCCCGCAAGGTGAAGGACACGCGCGACGCCACCTTCATCGAGAACGAGAACGGCCTGACCGTGAACTACACCCCGGCCATTGCCAGTCTGGGAGGTTCGCAGCAAAACTCCGAGGAAGAATACCTCATCCTCAAGATGATGAGGTCGCTTGGTGTCGTGGCAATCGACAACCAAGCCCGTGTTTGACACGGCCCCACCGTCGCCGGTCTGGCGGCATCATTTGGTCGCGGCTCGATGACGAGCCATTGGTGCGACTTCCAAAACGCCGACGTTATCCTGCACTGCGGGTCCAACTCGGTTGAGAACCACCCCGTGAGCTCCAAGTGGCTCAACAAGGCCCACGAGCGCGGCGCGAAGTGGATCGTGGTCGATCCGCGCTACACGCGCACCGCCGAGATGGCCGACATCTACTGCCCCATCCGCTCGGGTACCGACATCGCGTTCTACGGCGGTATGTACAACTACATCGTGCAGAACCTGATCGAGCCGAACCTGGCCGATTACCTGGCGGGCAAAGACGTGCCCGTGTACAACTTCGAGTACCTGCTCAACTACACCAACGCGAGCTATCTGCTCGACGCCGAGTACTCCTTCGACGTGGAAACCGGCTTGTTCAGCGGCTGGGACGACGAGACGAACACGTACTCCAACCACTCGTGGCACTACCAGACGGAAAGCACCGAGGAGTGGGACACCTCCGCCTCGGGCGACTACGCCTGGGTGAAGGCCGAAGGCGTGCCCGAGTTCACCACGCCGACCATCGAGCATCCCAAGCGCGACATGACGCTTGCCGACCCGATGTGCGTGTACCAGCAGTTCAAGCAGCACTACTCCCGCTACGACCTCGACACCGTGTGCGCCATCTGCGGCATGGACCGCGAGACGCTCGAGCTGGTGTACGCCACCTACGCCGAGTCGGCCGCAGTGGGCAAGTCGGGCGCTTTGCTGTACGCGCTCGGCCAGACGCAGCACACCTACGGCGCCCAGAACACGCGCGCCATGTCGGTGCTGCAGCTTCTTTGCGGCAACATCGGCGTGCCGGGCGGCGGCCTGAACGCGCTGCGCGGCGAGCCGAACGTGCAGGGCGCGACCGACATGGGCATGCTCGTGCACGAGCACCCCGCCTACCTCAAGTGGTCGAACACCACCGACCGTTCCTCCTTGCGCAAGTGGCTGGAAAGCCAGACGTATTCGGACGGCTACTACACCAACAAGCCGAAGTTCCTCGTGAGCTCGCTCAAGGAGTGGTTCGGCGAGAACGCCACCGTGGAAAACGACTACGGCTACGACTGGTGGCCGAAGGTTCCCACGCATAAGGGCGCGCAGGACTACACCCACATCTCCACGTTCGAGCTCATGGACAAAGGCGTCATCAAGGGCTACTTCAACTGGGGCATGAACCCGTGCCACTCGGCCCCCAACGCCGGCTTCGTGCGCCGCTCGATGGCGAAGCTCGACTGGCTCGTGGTGGCCGACCAGGTGGCGACCGAGTCCGCCACGTTCTGGAAGGCCCCCGACATGAACCCCGCCGAGATCGACACCACGGTGTACTTCCTGCCGTGCGCGCTCATCTACGAGAAGCCGGGCACCATCCTGAACTCCGGTCGCTGGCTGCAGTGGCGCTACCAGGCGGTCGAGCCGTGGGACGAGGCCAAGCCCGACTACGAGATGTGCGACCTCATCTGGACGAGCATCTGCGATTTGTACGAGAAGGAGGGCGGCGCGAACCCCGACCCGATTCTCAAGACGAAGTGGGACTACTACATCGACGGCAAGATCGACCCGCGCCCGGTGACGTGGGCGCTCAACGGCTACGAGATCGCCGGCACCGAGTTCAACGGCACCTCCGCCGCGCCGAAGACGGCGCTGCTTTCCGGCTACGCCAACCTCAAGGCCGACGGCTCCACGGCGTGCGCCATGTGGATCTACTCGGGCTTCTGGTCGAACAACGACGCGCCGCTCGACGCCGCCGAGCAGCCCATCGGTCGCCGCGACAACAACGACGTCTCCGGCATCGGGCTGAACTCGAACTGGGCCTATGCCTGGCCGAACAACCGCCGCATCCTGTACAACCGCGCCTCGGCCGACCTCAACGGCAAGCCGTGGAACCCGGACCGGGTGCTGTGCGAGTGGACGGGCGACAAGTGGAATCTGGTGGACGCCGCCGACTTCACGGCGGTCAAGAACGGCACGCCCGTGCCGCCCAACGACAAGGCGTTCTTCATGCTGTGGGAGCAAAACGCCCGTCTGGAAAGCTACGGCATGAACGACGGCCCACTGCCTGAGCACTTCGAGCCTTTCGAGACGCCGGTCGACTCCAACCTGCTCAACGGCTCGCTCAACAACCCGTGCATGATGTTCGCGGAAAACGAGTCCACGAGCCACGGCACCGTGGAGGACTACCCGCTGGTGGCGACCACCTACTCGGTCACCGAGCATTGGCAAACGGGCGGCCAGTCGCGCATGTGCCCGGCGCTCGTGGAGGCGATGCCGGCGCAGTTCGTCGAGATTTCCGAGGAGCTGGCGGCCGAGAAGGGCATCATGAAGGGCGACAAGGTGCGCGTGTTCAACAACCGCGGCTCGGTCGTGGTCGACGCCGTGGTCACCAAGCGCATGAAGCCCATGTACGTGCACGGCAAGACGCAGCATTTGGTGGGCTTGACGCACCACTACAGCTGGGCGGGCGTGTTCGGCACCGGCGACACGGTGAACGACCTCACGCCGAACGTGGGCGACCCGAACTCGTACACGCCTGAGTACAAGGCGTTCCTCGTCGACATCGAGAAGGCATAGGGGGTGACCGAAAATGAGTGAGAAAGCTATTTTGTTCGACACCTCGCGCTGCACGGGCTGCCATGCGTGCCAGATCGCGTGCAAGTGCTGGAACAACCTGCCGTCGCCGACGGGGCTCAACGAGAACAAGTTCTCGGGGTCGCATCAAAACCCGCCCGACATCAACGGCACCACGCGGTTGATCATGACGTACACCGAGAACGAGGCGACCATCGCGACCAAGCGCGTGAACTGGGCGTTCGGCCGCCGTGCCTGCCAGCACTGCACCGACGCCCCCTGCGCGAGCATCTGCCCGGCGGGCGCCATCTACATCGACGAGGCCACGGGTATGGTTACCACCGACGACTCCAAGTGCGTGGCGTGCCAGTACTGCTCGACGGCGTGCCCCTTCGACGTGCCGCGCTACGACGGCGTGCAGGGCAAGATCAACAAGTGCACGGGTTGCGTGGACCGCATCGAGAACGGCATGGCGCCGGCGTGCGTGACCACCTGCCAGCCCGAGGCGCTCGACTTCGGCGACCGCGACGAGATGATCGCGAAGGCCGAGGAGCGCCTGGCGAACCTGAAGGCGCGCGGATACGAGGACGCCTGCATCTACGGCGTCGAAGAAATGGGCGGCTTGCACGTGATCCAGGTGCTGAAGTACGGCGTGGAGGCGCACGGCCAGGTGGCCAACCCGCAGAAGAGCGCGGTGACTACTCTGACCGAGATCATGAAACCGGTGACGGGCGTGGTCTCGGGCGTGACGGTGCTCGGCCTTGCCGCCATGTTCGGCCTGGCCGCGGGCTACAAGCGCGACAAGGTGGTGTACAACCCCGAGACGGAAGACACCGTGAGCCTGATCACGGGCGACGTCGTGCAGCACGGCGACCCGCAGGACGACAAATCGGTCAAGGAGCACATCACCGAGAACTTGCCGGTGGGGAAGAAGGGAGGCAGCCATGAGTAGCGAGAAGATTCAGGTTTCTCCCGAGCAGCGGGCCAAAGACGACGCGTTTTTGGAGGATCGCAAGCAGAAGGGCACCGAGCGTTACATCGTGAGGCACTCCAAGCAGGCGCGCATCACCCACGGCGTGACCATCATCGCGTGCATCCTGCTGTGCATCAGCGGCCTGTTCGTGTTCGTGCCGCCGCTGGCGCAGGCGGTCGGCGCCGACGCGGTGTTCGTCGTGCGCATGGCGCACCGCGTGATCGGCGTGGTGTTCGTGGCGGTGCCGCTGGTGAGCGCCATCCTGGCGCCGAAGGGCGTGGCGCACATCTTCAAGAACCTGTTCGCCAAGTGGGACTCCGACGACAAGAAGTGGATGCTGTTGTTCTTCCCCTACTTGTTCATGGCGAAGTGGATCCACATGCCCGACCAAAGCGAGGTCAAGTCCGGCCAGCGCTTCGCCGACGGCATGCTGTGGTTCTCCGGCGCGCTCATGGGCGTCACCGGCGTGATCATGCTTCTGGGCTCGACCGTATTCGACTTGGACGGCGGCGTCTACGGCGTGGTTCTGCTGCTGCACGACATCGGGTTTTTGCTGATCGCGGTGTTCGGGTTGGCGCACATCTTCCTGGGCGCGGGCATCTTCCAGCCCTACCGCGGCACGCACAAGCTCATGTTCGGCGACGGCATGGTAAGCGAGTCCGACGCCCTGTACCACTGGGGCCACTGGGCACGTAAAGAAATCGCCAGCGGCGAGCACGTGGTGGAGAAATAGGTTGGCGTACCGCCGTTGCTGCCGCACCGGCGGAACCGCCCTGCAATTGTGCAATTGTGCAATTGGGACGTTCCAAATTGCACGTGGTGAGTGCGTGTGGCAGGGGGGCAGGTTGCTTATCGCAGGTGAACACGGGGAACGTAGCCCTGTTCACTGATCCGGTGAACAGGGCTACGTCCCCGTGTTCACCCGGCGAAGGGCGACTTTCGCTCAAACCGTAGGGCAAGGGCCATGCCCTTGCCGCGTGAATCAACAAAGGAATCAACTTTTATGAACCTCAAACTTATCGACGCTGCCATCAAAAGCTACGCGGACGATCTCGACGCGTCTGACGCGGCGCGACTCGACTTCTTCCGCGCGCTGTGGGGCGCGGCTGACGCGGTTGGCGCGAAGGCCGCCGAGGCGGCCGCGAGCTCCTACGTGCTTCCGCCTGTCGACGAACTGGTTGCCGCCTATAAGGCCGAGCGCCCGATTTTCGCCGAGGCGCCCGCCTTGGTGGACGCCGACGCTCTGGCCGAAACGCTGGCCAGCTTGGCGCAGGTGTGCGTCGAGCGCAAGGCGTTCGCGGCCGACGTCGAGGCGGCGTTTGGGCGCTGCAAGTGGGATCGCGTGGTGCGCGCGAGCACGCCCGCGGCGGCGGGCGAGAGCCCGAGCGCGTGGCTTGAGAACCTGATGGAGGTGCTCGTCGACGACGGCATGACCGAGGACCAGGCTCACCTGGCGGCGCTTCTGGCGTCAACGGCGCTGCGCGTGCAGCTTGAAGGCTCGGCGCAGGGCGTCATGCGGGCGCTCAAGGCGGCGGGTGCGGCCGAAATGAACCACCCGACGCTGTGCCCCGTGTGCGGCAGCGCGCCGCATATGGCGCACGTGGGCGGGCAAACGTCGTCGGCGGGGCGCGGGCGCGTGCTCGTGTGCCCGCAGTGCGCGGCGGCGTGGGAATTCGACCGCGTGCGGTGCGCCCGGTGCGGCACGCGCAACCAGGCCCATTTGCACTTCTTCAACGTGGAGGGCGACGACGCGCACCGCATTGCCACCTGCGACGAGTGTGGCGGCTATATGCGCACGCTCTTCTCGGAAGACGAGCTGCGCCCGTGTTCCTACGAGGTTGAGGACGTGGTGATGGCCCGCCTCGACGCCATCGCGCAAGACCCGCACTTCTCGGCGTGACGGCGCAATTGGTGCAATTGTGCAATTGGGACGTTCCTAATTGCACATTGCGCGCGAGCGTGACAAGGGGACAGGTCGTTTGTCACGCTCTTGCCACGTAAGCCCCTTGCGGGGTGCTCGAACGGAGACGCCGTTTCCCCATGTGTACACCTGGGTGGAACCGTCCTTTACATGCAGACCGCTGCGGCCTCGCAACCGCGAAGCCGCGGTCCGTTCGACCACCTCGCAGGGGGCTTTTTGCGCGCAGGCGTGTGTAATTGTGCAATTGGGACGTTCCAAATGACACGCGCGCGCCAGGTGAGTCGGGGTATTTCTGCAATTGGGACGTTCCAAATGACACGCGCGCCAGGTGGGCTGGGCATTTCGGCTGCCAATGCCAAGGGCGCGTGTCGATTTTTGCGCGCAGATGCAATTAGGAACGTCCCAATTGCACGTTCGACCTGCGAGATTTCATGGCAAACGACCCGTCCCTTTGTCATGTTACGAGAAGAAGTGCTTGGTGAGGCCGGCGCGGGTTTGGGTGTTGGTCTTGCGGTAGATGGCCGAGAGGTGGCGCTGCAGCATGCGCAGCGACATGCCCAGGCTGTCCGCGATGCGTTGGAGGGTGTCCTCGCTTTGCACCACGGCGGCCAGCACGTCGGCCTCGCGCGGCGTGAGGGCGTGCTCTTCGGCGAAGGCGTGCAGGCGCTCGGGGATGGCGGCATCGGGGGAGGCCTGTGCGGCAGGCGATGCGGCGGGCGCAATTGGCGAAGCGTCTGCCCCGGTGGCAGAGGCGTCGTCGCCGAGGCGCGCGACGACGCCAGCACTGGCACCCGCATCCGCGTCAACGTCCGTGCCTTCCGCAAGCGCGCTTCCCTGCATGAGGCCAAGCGCGAAGAACAGCGCGCTCACGACGGCGAACAGCACCACGACGGCCGCCATGACGAGCGCCACGTTCCCCGCTCCCACCAGCGCGAGCGAGGGTCCGATGAAGGCAAGCGCCGCAAGGTTGTTCGCGGCGCGGCCCGCCCCCGCCCACAGCTGCGGTAGCCTCGTGCGTGGGGCAAGCAGGAAGAACCCTGCGGTGAAGAACACGACGAAAAAGCCAGCCGACACGTAGAACACGATGAGGCCGACGACCGGCGCGGCACCCAGCTCGATGGCCAGGATGGACAGCGTCGACAGCAGCATGACGCAAAACATCGCCGGTCCCATGAGGCGGCGCCCGCGCGCGTCGAACACGAAGCCCGCCGCAAGGCCGCTTGCCGCCAGGAAAAGGCGCGGCCAGGTTTCCACGTCGAGGCTGCCTTGGGCGTCGGCGATGGTGACGATGTTGTCAAGCGTGCTGAACATGAACGTCATGAGCACGATGAGTGCCGCGAAGCCGACGGCGCGGCGCGTGCCGCAGCGCTGCGCGGGGGAGCGCTGCGTCGCCGCCGCGCGGGCGTGGGCGTGGGTTGGGGCGGCTTGGGCTTCGGAATGGGTTTCGCGGGCGGTTTCGGCGACGGCGTCATCTTGGGAGGCGCGAATGGCTTGGGATGCGGATTCGCCGTCGGTTGCGGCGGTTTCCTTCGCAGCCTCGCCGACGACGCCGGCTTGCGCGCGCGGCCACGCCCGCGACGTGAGCGCGACCAGCGCAACGACGGCCGCGGCAAGGACGGCGGCCGCCGCGGCGGGCGGCAACACGTTGTCCAGCAGGTTGCCCGCGAACTGCATGAGCAACCCGGCCGCGTACGCCGCGCCGACGCAGCGCGCGACGCGCGCGCTTCCCGCCAGCGCCTCGGCGCACACCCAATGTGCCGCGCCGCCCGCCACGCCCAACAGCGCGAACAGCGCGTATCCCGCCGCGCGCACCGCGCCCGCGCCGTCCTGCGCGACGATGACGCCAAGACATGCCGCCGCAGCCGCGCAGCCGCAGGCGGCCGCAACCGACAGCGCCCGCCTCGGCAGGCGCGCCACGAGCGCGAACGCGGCGAACCCCAACACGCTTATGCCAAGCGCGACGTTCTGCGCGACGACGACCTCCGAGGCCGCCACGAAGTCGCCCATGCGCGTGTCGAACAGGAACTCGCTTCCCAAAAACGCGAAGTAAAACAGCGCGAGCGCCGCAACGGCGGCAAACGCGGTGGCGCGGGAGCTTTGCGACGCGAGGCCCGCCTTGGGGGCCGCCGGGAAACGCGGTGTTGTGCGGCTGGCGCTCGGCACGGCGGCGTGCTCCTTCCTCGCTTCGGACGGTCGGCGGTTGACGAATCGCCGGCTGCGCATGGGACAGCCGGCGACGAACATGATAGCAGCATATGTGCCCCCTCCCCGAAATTCTTTTTCGCGCCACGGGCGAGCGGCTTCAAAATGCCACGTCAAAGCAGGGGTTCGTAAATGCGAATCTGGCGGCGCGCCAGAAATTGACCACAATGGTGAAATGTTCAATTGTGTTTCGGCGCAGCGCGGCCAGGCGGCGCGCGCAGGGGAAGGGATGCGGCATGAGGCGATCGGGTTGGTGGAAAAGCGCGCTTTCGGTGGCGCTGGTCGGCGTGTTGGTTATAGGGCTGATGCCGACGGCGGGCTTCGCGACGGGCGACGGCGCGGGTGAAGGCGCGGAAGCGGCGAACGTCGCGGCTGCCAGCGCGACCGACGACGTGACGGAATCAAGCGCCGCTGCGGAAGACGCTTTCGACGAAGGCGCGGGCAACATCGTGCTCGACGCGCAAACGTTGTATGGCGGGGAAAGCGTAGCGACGGTGGAGGCTGACGAGATCGATGACGCTGACGGCGCAAACGCGGCTGCGCAGACAGAAGGCGAGGGCGAAGCTGCGGGCGACGCTGATGCTACCGCCTCGCAAGAGGAAACGTATACGGCAGGCCCCAATCCTTTCAAGGAGGGCGTTGACGCGCAGCCGCTGCTCGATTACGACAACTACGATAAGTACGTGGTGACCGACGACCAGGGCAACGTGGACAAGACCGAGACGGCCAAGCGTTGGAAGACCTCCGTCGGTTGCGCGGGCACCAAGATGTGGGCGGGAACGCTCATCCAGGACAACGGCTACTGGGATGAGCCGGGCTGGTCGTTTGTTTCCAACTGGCCGACGCCCGACCCGCTGCATGCGGCGGAAGTGTACGGTTACATTGAGCCCAGCTACGCGTCGACGGTGGACGGGGAAACGCGCGACGTCGTGTTCGCGGAAGGCGACGCTGGCCTTACTTCGCTCGATTTGGGTGCCGTTTTCGACGGAAGCTACGACGTCTACATCGACGGCTTCGCCTTCAAGTACAACCGCTTGAGTTCGCTTACCGTGCCGAGTTTCGTGAAGAAGATCGACTATTATGCGTTCCAGCAGGACGGCACGAACGCCTTTTTGAGCAACGTGCAGTTTGAAACCGACGCGAACGGCAACGGCATCCAATACATTGCCGGCAATGCGTTCAGCAGCTGTAGCGGCCTTGCCAACCAAGAGCTGATCGAGATTCCCGAGTCGGTGCAGTACCTGTGCGGCGGGGCGTTTTTATACTGCGGCGCGCTGACCGTGCGCATCGACAATCCCGACGTTCGCCTCAACGACGATGATCCAAATGACAGTTCCGTGCGCTCTCCCTTCGACGAGGGCACGACCGTCTACGCTTACCGCTACAAGACCGACGGCAGCGATTCCGACGTGTACCGGCTCTCGCAAGAAGACACGAGCTTGAACTACGTTTGGCTCGACGAGGAAGCGGCCAAGGTCAGCGTTACGGGTACGCTTGAGCTTCCCGAGGGTGTGAACGCCTCCGATGCGGTTGTCACGCTCGCACAGGCGGGCGCAAGCCACCAACTCGAGGTCAACGAAAACGATGGCACCTTTTCCTACGACTCTTGCCAGACGGCGACCGAGGCCACGCTGACGGTGGAGCTGCCCGGCTACTACACGCAAACCTTCCTGCGCACGGCGGCGCAGATGAAGAGCGATTGGAACGTGGGCACGATTGCGGCCGGCTCCTTCTCCAAGATAGAGACGCAGCGGTCGTTCCCCATCACGGTGCTCCAAAAGACGGGCGGCACCGACGAGGACGGAAACGAGTTGGTTGCCAGCATCCCCGACGCCTCGAAGCTCTCTTACACCTTGAAGCAGGGCGATGCCGAGCTTACCTATGGCCAGGACAACGACTACGTTATTCAAGGCGGGCACGTCGTGCTTTCCGAGGCTCTTGCAAGCAACGAGGAAGCGCTTGCGCAGCTGAAGCTGCAGGTGACACCCGATGACGCGCTTAAGCTTTCGAGCGCGACCGTTTCGCTCGACTTCGAAAGCCGAGGATTCCAGGCGCAGCTTGAGCCGTGGGGCAGCGCAACCATCACGACCAACGCCGCGTTCGAGGACCGCAGCCACGTGATGGTGTTCGACGGGACGGAAGACACTGCGCGCTGCATCATGGACGGCTATTCCTCGGTCAACTGGCCTGCAGATCAGGAAAACCCCACGTGGCTCTTCAAGACGGGACAGCTGAAGGCCGGCACCTATACGGTTGCCGCCTGCAAGCCGGAGGTGGATTTCAGCGTGTCGCACCTGCGCTCGCTCGCGAACGTGGGCATCGAGTACGCGACGGCCACGCTGACCGTCAGCGACGGCGAAACCACCGAGCTGACCATGGACGTCCCCGACTATGATTCCGCGCAGGCGCTTGCGGACATGGGCGTGCAGTCCCTTGCCGTGAGGGGCCCGAGCGAGCGCGTGGTGGTGGGGCTTGAGACGAGGATCCAGATAGACTACACGCGCGACGCCGCGAAGGCGATGGCGTTTGAGCTCGGCATTTCGAAGGACAGCTACGACGCGGCCGACGTTTCCGCGGCAACGGCGGACGGTGCGCAGGTCACGCCCACGTGCTCCCAGGACGCCATGACCCTCAGGGTGCCAGCGGGCGCGGCGTCTGGTACTTTGTACGTGTCGCTCAAGCCGACCAAGGAGCAGATCTATTCCGTGCCCGTCACCGTAAAGGTGGGCAGTGCCGCCGCAGCTGCGGGCGACGCGTCGTTCACGGCGGTGGGCACGACGGTGGACGTTTCCGGCTCCTGCGTGCGCCAGACGGGCAACGAGGCCGAGGTGCGGGCAGCCCCCAGCTCTACGGTGCAGCTGAGCATCGATGGGGAAAACGTGGGCGAGGCTGCGCAGACCAACGAGCTCGGCCGGGCACGCATCGCCTTTGACCTGCCCGAAAGCCTTGTCGGGAGCCTCTTGTTCGGCGACCGCGTGAAGCTTGAGGCGACGGTGACCCCCGAGGGCGCCGGCGGCGTTGCGGGCGGCGAAGGCGAGCAGCGCTTCACCGCCTACACGGATTGCACCTACCGCCCCTCGGCCGAGATTTGGAACTTCAGTATTACGAACGCGGGCAAGACCCAGGCGCGCATCAAGGACGGCAAGGAGTCGGGCGACTGGCTGACGGTGGCCTACCAGATTCCCCAGAAGAAGAACGCCTACTGGACCTTTGACGTGACGGTGAAGAACGAGGGCCAGGCGCTCAACGCCGGCGACACGCTGATGATGTACGCCGAGCTGGAAAACGGCGAGAGCGTCGCCGTGCCGTTGAGCAGGAAGTCTAGCGACAGCACGTACACGCGCTACGTGGGCGAATACGTGGACGAGGCGTACCTGGAATACCTTGCCGCGCACGAGGACGAGGAAGGCTTGTTCGACATCAGCGACATGCGCGACCTGTTCGTTCCAGCGCGCTACAGCTTCAGCAGCTTCTCGCTGGCGTTTGCGGCCAACCTGGACGACGAGGACTACCTCGAGCGCGTGAGGGAGCGCGCCGAGCAAGAGACGACAGATAAGCAGAACTACCTGCTCAACTTGTACTGGGGCTCCTATGAGGGAAGCGACACCTACACCGATTTGCAGAAGGCGTGCGGCGAGGTTTACGAGGAGCTGGGCTCGCTTATCGATGAGTTGGAAGCGCGCGACGATGCGAAATCCGCCGACGTTCAGGCCGCCATCGCCGAGATCGAGGCCCTGCGCCCCGACTTCCGAAACCCGTCGAGCGCCTTCCTCGCGCCCGACGAGGAAACCTGGACCGCGAAGATGGACAACCCCTTCTTCACGGGGGAGGAGCCTGAGGACGTCAGCTGGGACGCGACGAACGCGGCTGAACTGGCCGAGTGGTACGGGGACGAAGCGGTCGAGGTCAAGAACGAGGACGGTACCACAGAGCTGGTAAAACTCACCGAACTCGCAAAGCAGGCGTTCGCCGAGCTTGAGGCCGAGATCGACCAGGCCAACTCCGACGCCAAGAATACCCAGCGGCAGCTGACGCGCGCGGTCGACAAGCTGGCGGAGGAGGCAGGCGCAAGCGCCCCGAGCGAGTCGGGCTCGCCCTACGCCTTCATGGACGACAATCTGGAGAGCCAATGTGAGGACATGCTGAGCATTTCCGACGGCGCGGCTGAGAGCGGACAGGCGGAAACGTCGTATGGTCAAGGGCGCTTCACGGCCGACGTTTATATGACCGAGGCTCAGAAGAACGGCGCCGACGGCAAGACGCCCGGCATCTACGCGGGCTTCACCAGCGTTGTGAGCGAGACGGCGCCGCAGGGCATAGAGGAGCAGGAAGCGCGCGTGAACAGCTACAGCGTGGACTTCGCCGACAACCACCAGACGCACGACGGCGCAAAGGCCGACGCGCTCAAGGGCCTGGGCTGGAACTTCTACGGCATCGGACTCGACTTCGCCAGCCAGGGCGTCGATTGGGCGGCGAACCATACCATGAAAAACGTCCTCAATCGGCGCCTGTTTAGCAGTATGCCCATCGACAAGGTGACCGAGTGTGTCCGCGCGTACGCGAAGGCGCACCTCTTCGACTTCGAGAAAAAGGAGATTGAAGAAGCGTTCAGGCTGGCCAGGGCCGAGGGCGGCTTCTTGAACTACTTGGGGCTGGTGAGCGACTACTACGGTATGCAGGCCAGCACCGACTCGTGGTGCCAGGGCATGGACGCGTTGGGCATGATCGAGTCCGACATCGAGCAGATCAACTCGTGGATTCTGTACTACAAGCGCTTCAACCCCTGCGACAGCGACTGCCAGCGTTGCCTGGATGCGCTGTACGCCGAGCGGGACGCGGCCGAGAAGTACAAGGTGTACCTCGAGGTCGAGGACGACAACAACTGGTTCGACGTGAAGAAGGGCATCGCCTCGTCCATCACCAACTCCATCTTGGGGGTGTGCTGCCTGGGAAGCGGCGGCGTGACCGCAGCGAACACGGCGGCGGGCGGCCAGGCGGCGACGGCGGTTGCCGAGGGCGCCAACATGGCGGGCGGCGCGATATCTAAGGCGTCGCTCGCGGTCGATTTCGCCTCCACGGAGTGGCACCTGCTGCGCGCCCCGTGGGCGGACGTTGCCAAGAACGCGTACGCCGAGGCCACGGCCTACCGTGAGAGCGTGTGCAAGAGCACCAAGAAGAAAAAAGAGGAAGAGAGCTTGACCGAGGAGGACAAGCTGCGCGGGACCATCGATTGGGACGAGTTCTACAAGCCGCTCAAGAAGACGTCGAACATCATTTTGGACCCGTCGGGCACAGTATACGAGGCGCTTGAGAGCAACCCGGTCGAGGGGGCTACGGCCACGGTGTGGAAGAGGGGCGACGGGCCGCTGGGAATTGGCGACGCGGCGTGGAACGCCGAGGGCTACGAGCAGGTGAACCCTCAGGTGACAGGCGCGGACGGCGCGTTTGCGTGGGACGTTCCCACGGGCGAGTACCAGGTACGCGTGACGAAGGAGGGGTACAAGGACGCCTCAACCGAATGGCTGTCGGTTTTGCCGGTGCGGACCGGCCTGAAGGTGAGGCTTGAGACGACGGCGGCGCCGCAGGCGACGGGTGCGGCCGACCCGAAGTATGTTGAGGTGACGTTCGACCAGTACATGAAGGCGAGCAAGGACGTGGGCGCGTCCATCGGCGGCGCGGAGGTTGAGCGCATCGAGTGGGTTGACGTGCAGCAGGCGTCCGATGCGGACGGCTACGGCGCGCTTTCGCGCACGCTGCGCATCTACCCGACAGAACCGCTGGCCGAGGGCTCCACGGTGGAGGTGAAGCTGACGGGCGCGCAGAACTACGTGGGCACGGCGTTGGGCCTGCCGTTTGTAGGCTGGTCGCAACAGTTGACGGTTGCCAAGCGGCCCGCGCAGCTTGTTGCCAACTTCGAAAACGCCGTGGTGTTGCAGGAGGGTGCCGACGCCACGCAGCTGGTGGCGTACGTGCGCTATGCGGACGGCACGCCTGCGGTGGGGCAGCAGGTGACGGCGAAGCTCGATTCGGGCAGCATCGCCGTGTTTGCCGGCGGCGACGCGGCTGGGGCCGATGAGTCGGGCGCCGTGTGGGTAACGGCGACGACCGACGCCGACGGCAAGGCGACATTTGGGCTTTCCGGCAGCATGGCGGGGTACACCACGCTCACGCTTGGGGTGGCCGACACGATGCTTTCCAAGGAACTTGCCGTGCGCGTGACCTCCGACGCGGCGCAGCCTGCGCGCCCCGTGGCGACCGTCGGCGGCACCACGTTCGGCGCGCTCTCGCCGAAGGAGAACGCGATAACGGTGAAGGCGGGTGCGCAGCTTGAACTGACGTGTTCCACCGAGGGCGCGACCATCTACTACACCACCGACGGCACCTGCCCCTGCAAGGCGGACGGCTCGCGCATGGAGTACACGGGTCCCGTCGCGGTGACGGAGAACACGCAGTTCCGCATTGCGGCCTATAAGGAGGGCATGCCGTTCGACGAGTACAGCGAACGGCTGAACCTGACTGTGACGGTGGAAGGCGCGGTGAACCCCGACCCTGATCCGGACAATCCCGATCCTGATCCCGACCCCGATGACCCGACGGATCCCGACGATCCCAACAACCCCAGCGGCCCCGTTGACCCCGACAATCCCAACGCCGACGACCCGCAGCAACCGGGCGACCCCGCGAGCCCGAACGGCGAGGGCGGCGGTGCGGATGATGCGACCAACGCCGCCGCCAAGGCACCTCAAACCCTCGCGCAGACCGGCGACCAAGCCCCCGTTGTCCCCTGCGCAGCGCTCGCCTTCGCCAGCGCGGCAACGCTCATAGCAGCCGCCCGCATTCGCAGGCGTTTAATCTGATAGAGGGCAAGCCTGATAAAAAACGCTTGGCAAAGAGGCTCTTCGCAGTTGCGACTACATAAGATGCTTGTGAGTATGTTACTCACAAGCATCTTATTGCTATACGAGGTAACGCTATGCTTGTTGGGCGTGGCTGTGAACCATCGATCATCCGGCTCGGTTGCAACCGACCTGGTTTTAACCGAACTAAGATCGCGCATGTCATTACGCAGTTGGGATGCAATTAGGAACGTCCCAATTGCACGCTTGCATCGCAAAAAGTCGTATCGGTATTGACAAAACGGGGGGGGAAGGGAGGGGTATCGGTTGCGACCAGAGAAGGGAGAGAAACATGGCCAAGGACAGGTTCGTCGAGGTGTACGATCAAGGTGCCATCAATGTTCGCAAGATCATCGTGGACAGGGAGACCGGCGTGAACTACCTGCTCGCCTCGACCAACAAGACCTCGGGCGTCGGTATGAGCGTTCTTGTGGACGCAGAAGGCAAGCCCGTTGTCACCCGCGTCGACGAGCTCGACTCCTAAAAGGCGCGCCCCGCAACGTGTGGGGCGCGCCTTTTAGCCCCCTAGCCCTTCCGCTCCCGCCGCCCCTTGAACTCATACTTCCTGCGCAAGTGGCTGTTGCACTGGCGCATCATGTCGCGCTCGCGCCGCACCTCACCAAGCTCGACGATGCAATCGAGACGTTCGCTCGCTTGCGCTCGAGCTGCTTATTGGGTGCAATCGTGTGCAATTGGGACGTTCCAAATTCCACATCAGCCGGGCGCAATCGCACACGCGCGTCAGGTGCAATTAGGAACGTCCCGATTGCATACCAATTGCACCAATTGCATATTAGTTGTGCGTCGGCCACGGGCCTTATGCACGTCTCATGTACAGAAGCGGGTAGGGGTTGCCTTGCTCGTCGAGCTCGGTTCTTTTGTGCACGCTGAACCCCATGTGCTCGTAAAAGCCTCGCGCGAGGGGGTTCTGCTCGTTGACGGCCACCTCGCTCACGCCGTAGGCGTCGATGCCGCGCTGGATCAGGCGCTTTCCGATTCCCTGCCCCCTGCTTTCGTTCGACACGAACAGCATCTCGAGCTTGCTGCCGGCAACGCCCATGAACCCTATCGCGCGACCCTCGTCGCTTTCCGCGACCACCAAAACGGGCACGTCGCGCAGCGCGCGGGGGACGTAGCGCTTGATCTCGTCAATCTCGCCGTCCGACAGGAACAGGTGCGTCGCTCTGACGGAACCCTCCCATACCTCCAAAAGCGCGTCAACCAGCTCGGGGGTTCGGTTCTTCGCTTCGATTATCCTCATGTCCAACGTTTTCGATCCTCCTTTGCCCGTCCTTTGTCGCGCCTCGCAAAACCCGTTCGTGTTTTCGGCGAAACAGATTATAGGTGAACACGCATCGGGCGTCTTGTCGTGCGGGAAGCAGGCCGTTGCTACGGCACGATGCCTTGTAATGAGCGAGCCGCACTTACGGTAAAATGTTTCCAACGCCTGAGCGCCGTCCGGTTGATGAGCCCATTGAGAAGGAGAGGGCAACATGAGCATGAACAAAGTGAAGATCACGGTGCTGAAAACCACGTTCGACGAGGACCTGGCGCGCGAGTACGGCGTTGAGGGCTTGAAGGCGTGCCCGATGCTGCGCGAGGGGCAGGAGTTCTACGCCGACTACGCCAAGCCGGAGAGTTTCTGCGACGAGGCGTGGAAGGCCGTCTACCAGTTCGCCTTCGCGTTGGCGCACGGCGGCGCGCAGGAAAGCTGTTTCTACCACGACGACTGGATTCGCACGCCTGGCGTGGCCATTGCCTCGTGCAACGACGGTATCCGTCCCGTTATCTTCAAGTTGGAGGCCACCGACATTCCTGCCGAGCTGGACTACACGCCCGTACGGTAGCGGCTGCGACTTGCGAGCACGTTTCGCCTTGTCGTGCCGCTCGCCGGTGAAACGGCACCGTTAGATTCTTTTAGAAAACTGATATGCGGGCACGATGGAGATGGAGCGCAATCGGGGCGATTGGGGTTGTGCTCCGATTGCGCCCGTTGTGCAATCGAGGGGTGCTCCTACAATTGCACCCGCGCGCGGCGCGGGTGTTTTGCGGCGCTACTTGCGGGCGGTGTAGTCGCATTGCTGGCATTGGGCGGGGGCGTCGGCGGTCACCTCGCGGTGGAACGCGCCCGACCAGCGGCAGATGTCCTGCAGAATGGGAATCACTGAGGCGCCCTTCGGCGTGAGGGAATACTCTACGCGCGGCGGAATTTCGTCGAACTGCGCGCGCTCCACCATGTCGTCGGCGATAAGCTCCTTGACGGCCGCCGAAAGCGCGGCGTCCGACACGTTCGCCATCTCGGCACGCAGCTCGCCGTAGCGCAGCGTGCCCTGCGTGCCCAGCACGCACAAAATGCGCGACTTCCACTTGCCGCCGAACACGTCGAGCCCGTATTCCAGCGGGCAGCGAATGTCCTTCTCCAGCTTGCGCTTGTACGCCATCGGGTCCTCCTGCCTTCCGTTTTCGCTCGCGACTTCGCCTACGCTTGAGCCTCCGCCGCCTGCGCCTACGCCTACGCCTTCGCTTTCGCCCCTGCTTCCGCCCGCGCCTCTCGTTCGCCGACGCAATGCAGTGTAGCGCGCTTGCTTGCGTGGCGAAAGTAACTCAAAAAATTTTAAGCTACTTAATAATTTGCCGACTACTTCAAATGGCGCGGCGAGGCTTCTTCGTTCAGCAAACGACGACCTTGCCCGTCTTCATTTCGCAAAATTCATTTTCTATGACATTTGCGAATCAGCAAGCCATTGCGCGATGTCGACAATGCGCACGCCTTCGTGTTGCGACTCGGTATGTCTCGTTCTTGCGATAATCATTTTCGGAAATGCGTCGCGAATTGCGAGCAGGGGGGCAACTTCTCTTTCGAACGTTTCTTGGCGAGAGATGTCGTCTGCTACTTGGATGTAGGTTTTCGCCCCGTTTCTCACGGCGACGAAATCGACCTCCTTGTTACCGATTTGCCCCACGTACACTTCGTACCCGCGCCGCATGAGCTCAATCGCAACGATGTTCTCGTAGAGGTGCCCCCAGTCGGCGCGCTTGGTGCCTATCTCCGAGAAACGGAATGACAGGTCGGCAAGGTAATACTTCCGCTCGGTCTCCAGATACCGCTTCCCTTTGATGTCGTAACGTTGCACCGGATAAAACAGGAAGGATTTGCATAGGTAGCTCAAGTAGGAGCCTATTGTTTTGTCGTTGGTCTTGTAAGACGAGCTTGTCAGCTTATTGGCGATGTTTCTAACGGAGGTTCTTTCCCCCACGGTATCCATGAGGTAGTTTCCAAGCATGATAAGGAGGTCTTCGTTCTCGATGTGAAATTTGGTAATTATGTCTTTGGCTATTGTGGTGCGGTATATGCCGTTGACGTACCTTCGTGCGTCTTCGGGGGTTCTGTACAAATAGGCGCCCGACATGCCACCCTCCGCGACATAGCTGTCAAACGACGCTTGAAGGTTGGTTGCCGGGTAATACGCGAGGTATTCTCCAAACGAGAAGGGGTAAAGGCTTATTTCGCAAACGCGGCCGCCGAACAGCGTCGCGAGATCGCTTGAGAGAAGAAAAGCGTTCGAACCGGTGAGGTAGATGTCGAACTTCTCCTCCTCGTATAGGCTGTTGACGACCCTCTCGAAGCCCTCGCAAAGCTGAACCTCATCGATGAAAAGATAGTTTCTCATGCCGGGCTTATAGCTATCTTCGACATGGCGATACATGGCGTCGGCGTTAAGGAAGGCCTCGTCTTTTTTGAGGTTGAGCTTGACTCTTATGATGTTGAGGTCGTTTTCTGCGGAGATAAGGTCAATGAAGGCGTCCATGAGCTTCGATTTCCCGCTGCGCCGCACTCCCGTGATTACTTTGATGTCGGGTATGTCTCTAACGGCGAGCAGGCGCTCTAGGTAATGCGTTCTCTTTATGAGCTTCACTTTTGCCCCCTATTTTGCTGGCTCTGCTACTCCATTTCGCAAAATTCATTTTAATGCATTTTTGCGAAACTGAATGCGGGGGCAAGGGCGAATAGGATGCATTTGCGTTTTATGAGCGGAAGTAACTCAAGAAACTTTAAGCTACTCAATAATTCGCCGACTACTTCAAATGGCGCGGCGAGGCCTCTAACATGCATGGCGTCACGTAAATGCGGCGGGCGGTTCCCGCAGAAGGCGGGGGAGCGCAAGGGCTAAACAGCGTCGGGTTCCCCAGCTTCCCGCATACCGCTCAGGCCGCGCAATCGAAAGGAGCTTCACCATGAAGGTCAACGCGTATCTTGAGATCACCATGAAGATTTCCGAGGCAAACCGCCCGGCGGCGGCGAAGGTGTACGCCGACTACCGCGGGCCGTTCCTGGAGCAAATCGAGGGCGCTCTCACGAAGGAGCTGCTCGTGCGCGACGAGGATGTGCAGGTGCTGCACGGGTTCGACAGCGTCGAGCACGCGCAGGCGTACCTGGAAAGCCAGATGTTCTCCGACGACGTGTTCGTCGGCCTGAAGCCCACGTGGGATGCCGATCCCGAGGTGCGTATCTACCCCGTAGTGGCGTAGAGGCTAGCGGGGAAGGGCGCAAGGGAGGCGGGGTTGCTCTGCCCCGCACCCGCCGATTGCGCCCTGATTACACGGTGCGGCGGTCGTTACGCCAATGAGCGGGCGAACTCCTCGATGAGGGCGTTCACTTTCTCGGGGGCGTCGCAGTTGGCGTTGTGACCAGCGCCCTCGATCCAACGGATGGGCAGGCCGTCGGCGGCCCAGCGTTTGTTGTAGCGCTTTGCGGAGCCGGCGGCGTCGCGTGTGCCGCAAATGAGCAGGGTGGGCGCGGCGGGCAGCTTGCGTATGTCGGGCGAGACGGCGTCGGCGAGCGCCGCGTAACCCCACGCAGCCAGCTCGCAGTATTCCCGCTTTTCGTATTCCTGCATCATCTCAAGCATGACGGCCTGCCCGTAAGGGCTGGTGGCAACGCCGCTCGATCCCCATTTCAGTAGCATGCTCCACGGGATGCTTCGATACATGAGTTTGGTGTGGCGCAGCAGCGCAAGCTCGACGCCGGTGAGGTAGGCGCGGTTGAGCGGCGCGGAGTCTATTGCCACGAAGCCGCGCGCGACACCAGGGAACAGGTGGATGAACATTTGCGTCACGTAGCCGCCCATCGACTGCCCAACGAGGACGGGATGCTCGACGCCCTCGCGCTCGAGGATGCGCATGAGCAGGCGCGCCTTGTCAGCCAGTGTGAGGCCGTCGAGCGCGAAGGGGCGCGAGAACCCGTGGGCGGGCGGGTCCCACACGAGGCATTTCGCCTGAGGCTCGAAGTGCGCAATCTGCTTGTCGAACAGGCGATGGTCGGCGGTAAGCCCTGGTAAAAAGACAAGCGGCGGCAGCGGCTGCGGGTGCGTGGGGTTTGCTTCGTCCTCTGCACTTGCTGCCGCGCCCTCGTTCACCCAATACACAACCTGTCCGCGTTCGGTGTCGATGCGTCGCCGAATCATGCGCCGCCCCTTTCCCCATTGCCCAACCAGTCTAAACCATTCCAGCGATTCGGCGACTTTTCGTTATGCTTTCGTTAGATCCTCGCGATTCGGCGACCTTTCCAAAATGAATATGATATCATTGATATCAATCGAGTTTTAACACGGGGAAGGGTGTTGCACATGGCCGATGTTCTTGTTCGCAACTTATCTTCGGGGGCTAAGGAGGCGTTGGCCAGCCGCGCGGCGCGCAACGGGCGTTCCCAGCAGGCCGAGGCGAAGGCCATCTTGGAGGCGGCTTTGCAAGACGATGCGGCAAGCTGGGTTTCGCGTTTGAGACGCGCTGCAAGCGCCGTGGGCGGCATTGATCTTGAAGCGCCCGCTCGCCATGCTCCCCGTGAAATGGATGTGGCGGGCTGGCTATGAGGTATGTTGCCGACACCAACGTCGTTTCCGAATTGATGAAGCGGGAGCCTTCGCCAAACGTCATCGACTGGTTTCAAGACTGCGAAGGCGAGGTGTACCTCACGTCGGTGACTGTGGTGGAACTTTATTATGGGATGTTGAAACTGCCCGAAGGTAAGCGCAAGCAGCGCTTGGGCGACGCCATTGCCGATATCGTGATGGACTGCGCGGAAAAGACGTTCGCTTTCGACGCGTACTGCGGATATTTGTGCGCCCAACTTCACGCGCGGGCTATTAAAAGCGGCCATACGCCAACTGTGGAAGACCTGATGATAGCCGCAATATGCCAGCGGAACGACGTTGTTTTGTCCACGCGCAACACGCGCGACTTCGACTACCTCGGCATAGACTGCGTGAACCCCTTCACGTACGAAAGCGAAACGCTCAAGCGCTTGCGCGGGCTGTAGTAGGGTGCGCTGCGCTTGGGTTGCGTCGGGCCGTCAGGCGGTTTGTCGAGTAAGACATGCGAGGTGGGGAAGATGCGAGACGAGAGCTTTACCGAGAAGGTTTTCGACGTTGTGCGGCGCATTCCGCGCGGCAAAGTAGCCACGTATGGGCAGGTTGCGACGTTGGTAGGCTCGCCGCGGTCGGCGCGGTACGTGGGGTGGGCCTTGCGACGGAACACACGGCCCGTTGAGACGCCGTGCTACCGCGTGGTGTTCAAGGACGGCTCGCTGGCGGCAGGCTACGTGTTCGGCGGCGAGGGCGTGCAACGCAAGCTGCTTGAGGAAGAGGGCGTGGCGTTTACGGACGAAGGCCGCGTCGACATGGCCGCCTGCGCCTGGGACGGTCGCTCGCCCGCATGCAATGGGTGCAATGGGGACGGTCCAAATGGCACATCCCAGCGCGGCTTCGAACAGCTCGACCCCGAGCTGGCCCGCGCCATCGCCGCCGAGAGGCGCGAGGGATAGGCCGACGCGTCAGCCTCCCGTGCGCCGCGACCGCCTAAACTGCGTGATTGGGCTTTCCGGTGGGCGATTGTACAATCGAAGCAAGCGGGAAATAGCTATCAAGTACATTTTCCGTATCAAAATCATAGGGAAGGGGAGATCATGAAGATTTCGAAGGCGACGGTTCTCTATTTCAGCGGCACCGGCACCACCGAAAAGTATGCGCGCGCGTTCGCCGCGGGGCTGCCGTGCGCGTGCTCCGTCGAGGCTATCAGGCATGACGGAACCTACGGCGGGCGCTGCGGCTCCGACGAGCTGTTCGTGCTGGCCGTGCCGGTGTACGCCGGCTTCGCTCCGCAGTTCGTTTGGCAGATGGTTGCCGACTTGGAGGGGGCGGGCACGCCGGCGGTTTTGCTCGCGGTGTACGGCGCGCGCGACTACGACAACGCCTTGCACGAGATGAGCGCGAAGCTTTCCGCGAAGGGCTTTGCCGTCGTGGGCGCGGCGGCGCTGGTGGCGCGGCACTCCATTGCGCCGACGGTGGCGGCAACGCGTCCTGACGCGGACGACCTGGCGCAGGCGGGGGACTTCGCGCGCACGGTCGTCGAGCGCGTGGAGGCGATGTCCTCCGTCGCCGACGCGCCGACGTTCGAGTTCAAGACGGTCGAGGCGAACCTGGGCGCGCCCGTGTTCCCCGCGGCTTCCGAGGCGTGCGTCGAGTGCGGCGTTTGCGCCGCGGAATGCCCCGCCGGGGCCATTCCTGCCGACGCGCCCAACACCACCGACACCGACGTGTGCGTCCACTGCCTGCGCTGCATCGACGTGTGCCCCAACGACGCGCGGTCGCTGCCTACTCAGTTGGTGGCCGGCGTCGCCCAGATGCTCGCGGCCGCAGGCGCGCGGGGCGACAAGCCCAACGAGTTCTTTTAGGGGTTTGATTCGGAGGCCGCGCAACGGCCGCATAGCGATTGCGCGATTGCTGTGGGCTGCGCGGAAGGGAAGCTCGCCGAGAGGCGGGCTTCTTTTCGGCTTCGTGGTATCGTGTTCAGGTGACAAAGGGATGGGTCGTTTGTCGCATTGCGGAAGGTCGTGCGCTCCCTTGCGCTTCGCCAATGCGACAAGCAATCTGCCCCCTTGTCATCTTCGCCGCACGCCAAAGAAGCGAAAGGAGACCCCATGAAAACGCTCGTTGTGGGAGACTTGCACCTGAAGCAGCGGTTCGTGCTGTCGCGCATCGATGCGCTTCTGGACGCGGACGCCGCGATTGGGCGCGTGGTGTTTCTGGGCGACGCGTGCGACGACTGGGGGGCAACCGAGGCCGATGAGTTGGATGCCCTCGAATACCAGGCGCAATGGGCGGCGGCGCGGCGTGAGCGTGGGCTGCGCGTCGACGTGCTGCTGGGAAGCCATGACTTCTGCTACATCCGCGGAAGGCGTGGACCGGGGTCGATGATGACGGTCGCGCGGGAACTCCGAACGATTCTGGAGGAGAAGCTTCAAGCGCAGCTGGCCTGCGCGGTCGGGCCGTACCTGTGCACGCACGCGGGGCTCACGAACGTGTGGGTGGGAAAGTTCATGCCCGACGTGTCTGAGCCTATGTGCGCGGAAGCCCTCGCGCAGCGCCTCAACGAGATGCTTGCCGACTCCGACAACTGGGTCGCCCTCGACAGCTGCCCGCCGTCGCGCGGCGGCTGGTCGCTGCCGGGGCCTTTGTGGGC